>NZ_JBHINK010000004.1:0-155115 GCF_042194905.1 Bartonella sp. CL63NXGY | reverse complement strand
CGTGCGGTTGCTAAACCACTCTGCCATGAGTATATCGCGTTCATGTTTTTTGACCGAACACCACGGAAAATTTGCCAAATCCCAAGGGTAATCAATTTGGTTCCAGCTTAACTCCTCGTCAAAGTCATCAATCCAGTTGCCAATAAGCTTGCCTTCTTCTTTTGTGAGGGTATGATTGATTTCTGTTGTGCGCCCAAAGGAAAACAAAGTGTCCCCAGCTGTTAAGCAAACACCGCTTTCATACTCCAACATGCTGTCATCAAGCCGTGACATATTGCCTTCCATGGCTTGCACATCATAACCATAGGTCCCACGACGAAAATCAGAGCGCAAACTTTTGGAAAGGTCAGTAATCGCTTCAATGGCTTCAAGGCTTTTGCGTTCAGGCAACTGATCAAAATCAAGTTGAAAGGAATTCCACCATGCTCGCCCCGTCCAGGCGGGTTGAAAGCGTGCCGAAATCCCTAGCCATTCAAGCCCCATCTCTATTGCCGCAAGGGAGCCGCGCAAGCGCTGCCATTGAAGCCCTTGATCAATCAAATCATAGAGGTTTGGAACATAAGGTGTCAGTTCACCAAGCCCGTATTCTTCAATCAACCACGGCAAGAAACGGGGAGGGCGTGTGATCAGTTTTGCGCGTGAAATCCCCAAAACAGAACCATCAATATCTTGATGAAAATCGCAAGCATCGGCAAGGCGCTTTTCAAATTCTGTCGCGTTTGTGGGAAGGAGGGAACCAACCATTAGCGGGCACGTCCTTTGAAGTTTAAGGTGATTTTTCCAATCGATAAAATTTCTTCATCACAAACCATACTGTCTTGTGTTGGGGTAATGGCAATGACTTTTTGGACACCAGAAATCATTAGTTTTGAAATCCACCACGATAAACTTAATTCACGACCAATGGCTTGTTCTTGTCTCCATGCTGCTCTTAAATTTGTTTCCATTGTTGTGAGAATTTTCAAAGATGTTTCTGGTAACAGCCAAACATCTGCTTCTAAATCCAGCACTTTTTTGACAGCAGCGTGAACAATGATTGTATCATTGGTCATGATGATATTTTTTCTGTGAAGAGCTTCTGAGACTGTTTGTATGAGATCTTCAGAGGCTGTTCCTTCTTCATTATTACCAAAAAGAGCAACATAGATGGTTGGGTCTTTGCCTTTACGATAAATAATCGCATCCTTAACACGACTATCTGCTGTTAAGGCGATAAGCTTGTAATAGGGCTCTGTCCCGCTACCATTGCCACCACGGGTATGAAGCTCTATGCGTTCACGATATCTCTCGTCACTTTCACCCTCCATGCGGGCAATACCATGCCAGTTTCCCAAAGCATCAAGAGATTCACCGGTTGCAAAATCAAGAATGTTGTTGCGTGCCGCTTCGTTAATACGCTGTCTTAAAAGCAACTCTCGATAGCTAAAAGCCTCTATGACTTTTACGGCTGGATCACTTTCCAAAAATGTATATTCGGGTAAAAGTTCTTTTAAATGGGCAAGAGAAGCAGCGCGTATTTCTTCAAAAGAAAGTTCTGTGATGATTTCGGGTTTTGCAAGCACTCCATTCATTTTATCAATAATCCTTCCATGGTAATGGGCTTGCCGGATGGCAAATAAATGCCTTCAAAGGACAAAGAAACTTGTCCAGCATCAACCATTTTAAAATCGATTTTTTTCAATTTAAAACGCGGTTCCCACTTGTCTAAAGCCTCAGCAACAGCAGCATAAAGGGCAACAGCAAAAGCATTATTAACCGGTGCATCAATGAGTTCAGCAACGCGTGAACCATAGTCACGCCGCATTACACGCGAACCAATCCGCGTTGACAAAATGTCAAGGATTGATTGGCGCAAATGATCAATTCCGGTTAATGGCTTTCCTGTTGTACGGTCCATTCCACTGTTCAATTGGGACCTCCAGTCATCGCGCCACCAGAATAAACACCGCCATGAACATGGGTTGTTCCTACATTGGTGCCGTTATGTCTTAATCCACTTGAGTGAATGGAAACATTATTCCCAGAATGAAGAGAGAGACTATCATTCGAATTCAGTGAAATGCCATCACCAGCCTTCAAAGAGATGCCGCCTTTTGCGTTTAAATTTATATCGCTTTCTGAAACAATCTTTATGCCTTCCGGTGCGGTAAGCTCTAGCTTGCCACCATCACCTTTTAGTGACACACCATCAGCAATCGTGAGGATAAATTTTCCCCCGGATTTGAGGTGAACTCCATAAGTGTTTTGTTCATCATCATATTCAAGGCTGGTTCCATCAGGGTATATCGTTCGGTGAATGCTGCCCTTATCGGCTGCTTGATTAGCATCGGTATGAAGTGAACCAACAATCACCCCTTGTGATAAATCTCCGGATGACGAGACAACAATCACTTGCTCTCCGATATCACGCCCTTCATAAGAGCGTGTTTTACCGGCGCGGGCTTGTGTGTCTGGAATCCAGTCACTGATGAGATTGCCACTTTTTACCCGATAGCGTGCGTTTTTATGGTCGACATGGCTAATTTTTCCCACCACAACCATATTGGCCACACGTCTCTTTAGATCTGTGATTTCTTTATCGCGCCGCTCTAACATGAGTAACCTCGATTTTATGGTATTTATCTTTATTTCTCACGCCTGTTTCTGGTTCAAAGCTTAAGAAAGGTTCAACGATTCTTGCTGTTACACTGCCGTCTTCTTCATCCATGTTGGGAATATTTGTCACATAAATGACTTCAAAGGTTAGAATTGCACCATGGAGTGCTAAGGCGCCATTATCGCCAAAGGCAAAAGCAATATTTTGCAGGCGGCATGTCTCAACGGTATTATTAAGATTGGGATTGGCATAGAAAATCTCTTCAATTTCCCATGCTAATTGGTCAACAAAGCGTGCACCATCTTCACATGTTGCATAGCATTCAACATCTACTGTTAAAACACGCCGCCTTAAGCCAAAATCATGTCCATCTTCGATGATTTCACTTTGCGTTGAGATATTAATAGCTGGCATTGTTTCAATAAATAAATTGAAGTCACGCATATTGAAAACATTGTCACCAGCTGCCGTCTTTGCTGCTTTAATCAACGCAACAAAACTTTCCCTTATCGTCTCTCTCGGATGCATGAGTGTTCCTGTTATTTAACATTTATCCTTTTCTTTATATTAGTATCGTGTTATGATACGTAAAAGAATGAATAAAGGTGATTTGGTGATTGAATCTTTTGCTGATAAGCGGTGTAAAGATCTTTTAGAAGGCAATCCGCCCAGAGGCTTTCCCACCACTCTAGTGCGTATAGCCCAAAGAAAATTGTTTATGCTCGATAAAGCAGTTGATCTTAAAGATTTGCGTAGTCCTCCGGGAAATCGTCTAGAAGCATTGAAAGGAGAGCGTAAAGGTCAATATTCTATCCGTATTAATGACCAGTTTCGTATTTGTTTTGAATGGCGCTCTAATGGCGCTTATGAAGTTGAAATCGTAGATTATCATTGATCTGTAGGAGGTCGAGATGAAAAATTATATAGCGATTCATCCCGGAGAAATTTTACGAGAGGAATATTTAAAAGAATATGCCCTCTCTGCTTATGCTCTTGCAAAAGCATTAAATGTTCCACGCACGAGAATAGAACGTATTGTTGCTGAAAATAGTCCAGTGACTCCCGATACTGCTCTCAGATTAGCCTATTTTTTTGATACTACTGCTGAATTTTGGCTTAACATGCAAGCTGCTTATGACGTTAGTATATTACAAACTGAAAAAGCAGACGAATTTGCCAAAATCAATAAATTTGAATGTAGGGTTTAACCACTCCCCATTTTAAGAACAGGGAGGGGAGTTGTGTTTTTAAGTTAAGCAGCTTTTACAACAGGACTTTCCAAAGTAGGAGCATAAGCTTGCAATAACGGATTCATGCTATGCGGTAGTTCTGAATCTCCAAAATCTGTTAGAACTGTCAAGATTTTAAGCATACTTGGCATCTCATCTTGAAGTTTTAAAATCAAAACTTTTTCTATTACACTCATAGTGTCAACCAGAGCAGTACAATCTTTGTTGCTCATATTTTCATGTCTAGAAAATTGAGACAATGCTATCCATAAATCACATAAAAAGTCGATACTGGTGTTCATTGTACACCTCCATGGATTTGTTCTCTCAAACAAGCTAATCCTCTAGATGTGATTTTTGTTGAAGGCAGCACCTTTTCTGTACCATCCGGTCTTTGAATCGTAATAGCGGGACAATCCATGAATCCTTTCTTGATCTTGTCCTGATAAGGTAACAGAGGCGCCCCTGGAGCCCGTCGATACACCCAATCATGTTTACGCAAGTAATCGGTCAAATCCTTAGGTCGTACCTCTAACATCTTTGCTGCTTCTATAAGACCGAATAAACCATCAGAGCGTTTTAAACCTTCCAAAGCTTTTGCTTTTGGAGTCAATTCAGCAATAACATGATCTTTATGCTCAATTTGGCTTTGTAAGTGATTCAAAACACCAAGTAATGCTTCGGGTTTAGAGTAGTCAACTTGTGGGGTTGCTACTTGTTTCAAAAGCCGTTCACATTTGATAAAGTATTGACGTGCTTCATGCCCTTTATTATTACGCTCTATCATCGAAAGATGTTTAGCCACGTCTAACGTAATGTGGTATTCTTTTATTTTTCCACCCCGGTAAAAATTTACCGCAGTTATAAAGTTTATATTTTCCTGAAATTTACATTCTTTAATGCGATTTTTAATCCAATTTCTAAATTCAGATTTTATTTCCAAAAACGCATGCAAATCACGCGCGTTAACAGTTTGAACAGTTTCCTGATCAATAACCCGTTCTTTAATTTCTATAAGAGTGTTCATAGTGAACTCCTATCGATTAGAGGTTTCTTATTGACATTCCAGAAGAATGCCGGGCGCTAAGAAACACGGTCGATAGTCCGTCGTTACGCTTTCCTCATAAAGAGTATTGTATAGCGTAACTACACCCGACAAATCTATTATATGCATGTAGCATATAATGAGTCAAAGTCTTTAATGTGCGGAGAAGAGATTGTGTCGGCAATCTATCCGCTATCGATTTAAGGTGTTTCTTAGGCACCTGATTCGATTATTCATACTCCTATCATAATGTCAATAAGTAATATTACATTTTTCTAAATTATATAAGTACGTCTTTACTTTATTTGTCGACTCACTTTAAATTTCCACTTTACTTTTTTATTTATAGCGGAGGGGGAGGTAATGCTGGATACCCTTAATATAATTGCAATGATCGTGTGCTTGTTATCATTGCCAATGATGATTGTCGGACTCGTTTTAGTATGTATAAAGAAATGGCGGAAAAACGGACTGAAAACTCTTGGTATTGGAGCTTTATTATTTATCGGCTCTGCGATAGTAGGTGCTTCTGTACACAAAGACAAACCAAACCAAATTACACACAATAATGAAATTGTTGCCTCCTCCTCGACTTTGTCAATAGATGTTGCTACTCAAAACGAAAGCGTGACTCAGGTACCAGCTGAGGATACTGATAAGCAAATTACCCCCACTCAAGTTAACAAACCAGACAAAGATGATGGATTAGGCTTTTTGGGATGGGGGTTGTTAATAATCCTCACTTTTTCTGCAGGTTCCGCTTTATATAATTATTGTCTATACAGACGCAAAAAACATTTTGAACAACAAGTTGCGATGTTACAACCAGATATCCCTCCCTTTAATTTTTCCGAAGCATGTGAAATGTTTCAAGAACTTGATGCAAGTGAATATGACTATCGTCTAGCACCTAATGAAAAACTGTTGGGAGTTCAAGAATATGCTAATTTTGTTGGTAAACGTAGAGTAAATAAAATAGAACAAATGGTAGTTGTAGCACGTGGGCGTCTTTTGGTAACCGATCAAGCTATTGTGTTTGAAAGCTCTGAAAAGAATGAACGAACTACTTGGACGCGAATTGCATCAGTAGACATCACATATGAGGGATGTCGGGTTAATCGCCGCTCTGGTATACCATGGAACTACAAATTCACCGCTACTCCCCAATTTGCTGCAGTGGTTAGGGCTCTTGGGCAGCCTTATTGATTTTTAAACACACTAAATAAAGATGCCTCATTGTTTTATCTCCCGCAAGATAAGCTTATACATACCGGATTCAGAGGCTTGGACATCTGTGATCACGAAGTGCTCTTGAGAAGAGGGCGCTTTGTTGTTTTCAGGGGAAATGATTACAACACTATCTTGAGGGTTTGGTGGTAACCCCCCAATGTCATTGATACAAAGATCAAGTTCCTTTTTTGGAATTGTGGTGGGGATTCTGCCACCGGCGTCCGATTCTGAATGCTTAATGCCGTAAATCGCTGTGATACGAAAAGATTGCTGGTTGTCTTTTCGCGTGTAGATGATGGGCTGCTCAAAAGTGTTGCGCACATCTTTAACCATTTGGTTTAGCAGCCCGTGCCATCGCATGTTATTTCGCTCCAATCACTGCTTTAAACAGCATTTCAGGGCGTGTACAGATGTAAAGCGGATAGCTATAGACCTCCGGTTTTACCCATGCATTACGGTCGTGGTCGACGATAAGCATGGTGTAGAGAGGTCTTCCAACCGTGTTGGCAAAATCCAAGCTTTCACCAGGAGCAAAGGTTTTTTGGAAGACACCAGGCGCATCAACAGGAAAGAATTGGCATTCATCAGGCTTAATGCCTATGGCGCGCTTTGTTCCAGCCTTCGCACTCACATTATAGTTGTGGATACTCCGGTAATTAATGAAAGTGACACCAGCAAAGTCAAAACTGCCAAAGCTCCCCGATCCAAGAGCGCTTGGTGTTGCAACACCTCCGGCGCTATTGAGTGTTTGTGCTAAGGCTGTGTTGAGATAAGTTTCACGAATTGTTTTATGGTTTTTCAACTTGGAAAAGAATTCATTTCCACAAAGCCCAATAATGCGTGAACGATCAGAAAACGCTCCCTTTGAAGCCTCAATCATCCTCATAATGACTTGATCAACATTGTCAGCAACATTGGTTGTCTCTGTATTCAGTTTAAAGTCAATGGGCTTTGGTGGTGTGATTTCCCATTCTTTGTACCAATCGACAATTACGGAACCATCAGCATCAAGGACAACACCTTGAACAGCGCCAAGCTGCATATTTTCCCATGTCAATTCGATTTCAGAAATCAGTTTCTTTTGTTTTCTGGCAATATATTTCATTGCTGTCTCTAACTGATCTTCTGCGCCAAATTCACGACGGTTTTGGATTTCTTCTGATTTCACCGTATCACTTTTGGCAATCCGTGTTGTTTTGAAAAACCGAAGATTACGACCCTCTCTATCACCTTCTGTCAAAGGTGCGCCACGTTCACTGGTTTGAATAAGCGAAAATGTATTATCACGCCGTTCAATCCCAACCACTGTGGTACTGGTTTCAACTTCCTCAAAAAGATTAAGAGAGCTTACAAGACCAGGTTGAAACTCATAGTTTTCAATGGCTTTCATCATTGTGATGCTTGAGAAAGCATCATGTTTAAAAAAATTCATATCCATGTGTGCATTCTCCTATCGCAATAGAATGTTGTTATGGTCTTCTAAAGACTGAATGGCTGCTTTCTTTTGCTCATCCGTGATGGCATCTGGCCATAGCAGTTCAGAAGCTTTTACAGTGCATAAGCGTGCTGTAATCACGGCGCGTTGATCTGCTTCAGAGGCATCAACAGTGGCAAAAGAAATCCCTGCCGGTGTTTGACTGCCATCTGTTGCCGCTGGATTAAGGGGGATATATTTTTTCGTTGCGGTTATCTTTCCCATGACAGTTCCCGCTTCAATGAATGCTCCTGATGCAAACACCACTTCTTCGTTTGACATGTCAGGGTCGTAGGGTCCAAGATAAGCGCCATTGCGTACGTCGTCATAAATAATATTGCTTTTGCACGTTTTCTTTCCTTTTCAAGAGCAGCTTTTACGCTTTCTTGTTTATCTTCGTCCTCATCTTCGTCCTCATCTTCGTCTTCGTTTTCCTCTTCTTCGTCGAAGTCTTGAGTGTCTTCGTCAATGTCGCTCTCGTCCTCTTCGTCTTCGTTGATGATGTCGACAATTTTTTCATCATCATCCTTTTCTTCAGCGCGGTATTGTGTGCGAGCCATGTGTTTTTTCCTTCTTTTGTTGTTGCTGTTGGGTTTTGTGATATGGAATCCGTTAAGGCTTCCAAAGCTTGCGCAAGAGTGCCCTGCGCATCTGCTAATCCAAGCGTGATCGCTTGGGTGCCTATAAAAGTTTCTGCCTTCGTGTCACGAATTGCAGCAGCATTTAAGCGTCTGTTTTGCGCCACCAAATCAACAAACATCTCGTAGAGCAGGGCGCAATCGGCTTGCATTTTTATCTGTGCTGTATCGCTCAAGGGTTCGTGAGGGTTGCCATGGGTTTTGTGATCACCTTCAAAGACAAAGGTCCATTTATGCCCGTGTTTTTCATCTGCACGGGATTGGTCAAGATGGGCGCAAACAACCCCAATCGAGCCCACAACACCCGTGCGAGCTACCCATATTTGAGAAGCAGAGCAGGCAATGGCATAAGCCGCTGAACACGCAAACTCATTGGCATGTGCCCAAATGGGCTTGTCGTATTGTTTTGAGAGTGTTTGAAACTCTTCAACCAAATCAAAGACACCACCGGCTTCTCCACCGCCGCTGTCAATATCAAGTAAAACAGCGCGAACATCAGGTTGTGCAATGGCTTCACGAAAAGAAGCCCTTAAACCTTCATAAGAGGTTAATCCCGATAAAGCCCCAAGCCATGCACCACGGCGCACAAGCGTGCCATGAACCGGTAGTATAGCAATATTGTTTTGCACCACGTAAGTTTCTGGTGGTCTTAAAGCCGTTGTATCCCCTTGTCCAAATGCCCCAGGGGCAAACTTTTCTCCCTCAAAAAGACGCGGCGCAAGAGCATTCAAAATGACATCAAGTTTTGTCGAGGCAAGCATATGTGGAACCCCAAAAAGCCGTGATGCCAAGAACGGCATATCAAGATTATTCACCATTTTTATGTGCCTCACTGCCTTGGTTACTTTCATAAGTCTCAGAAGGTTCTGAATCTGCTGTATCAATCGCTTGATTTTCACCAGAGGGCGCTGCCATATCCGTGTCAAAAGATAAGCCGCGCGCACGAGCGTCTGTGTGCTCTTCTTCAAGTTCGGCATGAATGCTGTCGATATCAAAGCCACGCTCGGCAAGTGCCATGCGTCGTGTTTTCAAGCCTGCACGGATTTCTTCTTTTTCCGCTGAGATATCCTTGTTTGGATCAATCATTTCAAGCGGGGGTGCAAAGCTTTCACATTGAAGCCATGGCAAGGAATTTTCTTCCCACCCTGGCAAATTGACGCATCCAGCAAGCACTGCCATTTCAACAAAACGCTCCCATATAATGCGATTAAACTGAAAGGCAATGATATGTTCACGCCATTGTTTGACGTGCCGTCTAAACTGAATGATGGAGGTGCGCACATTTGAAAAATTGCCGCGCGTAACGTCCCCTGTCACAACGGCATAAGGCATATTAAGTGCTGCACAAATTTTCAAGATATTGCGAAATTGAAAAGCCTCGTAAGAACCACCAACTTCAACAGGGGTTGAAAATGTAATTTGTTTTTCGCCATCCACCATGTTGACCGATCCAGGATAAATTTTATCCACGTCAGGTGCCTCTTCAGTCTTCTTTGGGGGCGTCGTTTGTTCACGATTTTCCTCTAATGCCGCATCATGAGATTCCTTCCCTGTAATAAACACCGCAAAAAGAGCCGCCGTCCTTTTTCTATCGAGCTCTGCATCATCATAGGATTCGAGTTGAAAGATCTTTGTCATAGCGCGCGTTATTTTGGGAGAACCGCGCAATTGTCCGGCAATACGGCGCTCTTTGATGTGAAGGACCATTTCAGCAGGGACGCGCACGCGCTCTTGGCTCTCAAATGCCATATTTGCAGGGACATCATCATAGGGATGATGTTCCCAGAAATGATAAGCAACGCGCTTGCCACTGGCATTAAATTCAATACCCATACGAATGTAATTGCCTTCAATCTCAGCAGGTCCATTGTAAGTTAAATCCAGCATTTCGGTTGGATAAACTTGTAATTGAAGCGGCACACCAGAGCGTCCATAAAGGTCGACATAGTGTAGTCTTACAAAGCATTCTCCGGTTAAAAAGACCTCTCGTGCAATGGTTGCTTGAAGTCCATAAAAATTGGCATCTTCATCATAGTCTGCTTCATCAACCCATTGCCACCATAAGTCTAAAAGCTTTTTCTTTTCTTCTTGAAAGCCTTCAATGCGAGGATAAGGTTTAATCCCATCACTTACAGCCGCGGAGACCCATTCTTCTGTTGCAGACCCATAAAGAGATTCATTGTCATAAAGCCATCTTGAACGGGCAACAATGGTATCACCGCATTCCTCAATGGCTTTATTGATATGTTTTTTTGCGGGGTCAAAACCACCCATGCGACGGCTTTTGCTTGCCGCTTCAAAATGGGGATTGTGTTGACGAGAAATTTTAAAAAAGCCCGTGAGTTTATTGATAAAGCCAGCCATTAATAGCCTCGTGATATATTAAAATAGAAAACGCGTGAACGCTTGCGTCCTTCAAGGTTGGCTATTTGTGTATTGATCATCTCAAGCGCTCTGCGCAGTTCCTCAACAGAGCGGTTGCTGACTTGCTTATCGCCATGGCGCACCGATTGTGCTCCCGAATAAAGAGCTTCTTCAATTTGTTCACGCCGCCTTTTTAAGTTTTCAAGTCTCTCAATTTTGCTGTTAATTGGTTCTAAAGTTTCACCCACAAATTACCTCCAATCCCCTCGCATATAAGGATTCATCATTGTTCTGAATGGCTTCTTTTGAGGCTGTGCTGTCTGAGATCTTCTTGGAGAAGGAGAGGGCACATGTTCTGATGTTGGCTGCTCTAAAGAGCCTTCAATTTTAAGTTTTTCCAGACGCTCTTCTAAGATATCGACTTCTCGATTAAGGTTTATTCCTGCCGAAATCAGACCTTGTAAAGCAGCATAAGCATAGACCCTACAGTCCAAGGCTTCGTTTCTTGCCTTTTCACTTTTTTGCCATTCAATACGCTTGAAGCCTTTAAAATATTTGATGACTTTTCTTTCAGCGGTCAGTTGGTCAAAATATTCCCGATCAAGGTTTTTGTGAAAGTGTGTTGCACCAGCACCCGATGCTTCAGGTCCCGATTTTTTAAACCGCGCCGTGATAATATCTTTTGCTGCATCAACCCCAACAATATAGAGATTAATCTGTCCTTTGTTGTTTCTACTTGGACGGCGTGGCCATACCGCACGCCATCCCGCTTGCCCCTTAATCCCCCAGATACGTCGTCCCTCACGGGGGCGCACGTAATTATAAACCGCTTGTGTGTGTCCACCACCGGTATCAATACAAGCAGCCGTTATCTTGATGCCGTCTTTGTAACCTAGATGCGGCCAGCGTCTTGTAAGGTATTCATCCAGCTGGTCCCATACTTCAAAAGAAGAGGGATCACCAAGGATCACTTGATAATCAATATGCCAACTTTCTTCACTACGCCCCCATCCCACCACTTCAAGCTCTAACCGGTCATTTTGCACATCAATACCCGCTGTCAACAACACGGCTTGTTCTGGTGCAAGGGGATAATCTTCGCGTTTTGCATAGAGGCTATCAGGATCAACAACTTCGCCTGTTCTGTCCTCCCATGGCTCTCCAAGCACTGTATTGACAAAAGGCTGTAGAAGAGCTGGATCATCCTTGGCATTTAAAAACTCTCTTGCGCATTCCCCCCAAGTAAGCCAAGGGGAATAGAGTGCCGAAATATGATAAGAACGCAAATTGGGTCTGCTTGATTCACTGGTTGGTACCCAACATGCTCCTCGTTCTTCACTCATGAGATCTGTTTTTCTGTGCTCGGCATGTTCATGACCACAATGGGCACAAACAAACACAGCTTTTTCGGGGGCGCCTTTTGGCCACTTAATTTGTGACCAAACAATGGGCTGTAGAACACCACATGCATCACAAGGCACGTTGTAATATCGCTGGTCTCCTAGCACAAAATCCTTGGCAATACGGCTTGTGTCACGGTGGGTGGGTGTGGACAATTTAAAGATCTTTCGTTGTACAAAGGTTGAGGTCCGCTTTTCGGCAATCATCACCGGATCACCTTCGTTATCCACACTGAGAGGATAACCATCCACTTCATCCAAAATCAGATAACGAATAGGCATGGAACGCAAACCAGCTGCACTGTTTGCCCCTGTAAGCATCAGTGCACCACCATCAAACTCTTTCGAAAACATGGTATTCCCGCTGTCACGTGCTCGTGCTGGGGCTATGCGTTCACTTAAAACTGGACTTGCCATAATCATAGGATCAAGCCGCGTCTTTGAAAGCTTTTTAGCTGTCTCAACTGTCGGCATCACATAAAGGGCAGGTCCTGGACTATAATGAATAGCATAACCGCAGAAATTTAATCCTGCCTCTAACATGCCAACGTGCGCCCCTTTCATGACAATAGTTGTTTCAATTGGCACGTAGGAGGAAAGATTATCCATGATTTCGCGCAAATAGGGGGTCCGCTTTGTTCTCCACAATCCAGGTTCAGCACTTGCTACCGTGCTAAGGTATCTATTCTTATCCGCCCATTGCGAAACCGTATACGGTGGGTCCGGTTGTCTTGCATTATTGGCATGGGCGAAAAATTCTTCGACTGCATTGTCATCCATTATTCGTTTCTTGCAAGTTCTCTAACTCTGGAGAATGAGGATCATGAAAAGGCACTGGAATATTAACCGCCTCAAGCAAAGCGGTTCTCATAGTGTAATCAATAGCACCAATAAGGCTGGCTGCATCACATCCAACTTGTGCAGCAATGCTTGCACCAAAACGATGAGGAAAATTCAACATAGCATCACGGTGCGCTCTTCCAAACTCACGCGCTGCTCTCTTGACTTCTTCACGGTCAACGGTTGTTTCGCGTAAGCGTTCAAGGGCAATCTTTTCGCTTTCAAGCGCAACTTGCATTCGCTCCAGTTTTATCTTGTATTCATTGGCTCCATCTGTAGAGGCTTGTTTGATCTTTGTCCGCGCTTGACCATCAGGCGCTAAAAATGGAGCAGGGCGCTTTGTTGGATTCTCATTCCAGATGCTTGTGGCAAGGGCTTCATTGACAGAACCATCTTCAAAAAGAGCCGCATCAAATTTACCTGTCTTTATCCGTGAAACTACCGCATTATGTGAAACACCCATCTTCTTCGCAAACGCACGAATCGATATCCCCTCACGATTCTTCTTATCCATAGTTGCTCCATTTTGAATGGTATATACGAATTATTGTACACTTTAATTATTGACAAGGTTTTATTTTTCGTGTACATAAAATATATGAAGATAGTGTGGGATGAACCAAAAAGAGCTTTAAACATTGTTAAACATAAGCTTGATTTTGCTGATGTTATTTACTTTGACTGGGAACATGCTCTTATTGATGCAACACATTCAAACCGCATGAAGGCTATTGGACATTTTGCGAATGGCACAACAGTTATTGTTTTTGCAAAGCTTGGCAATGAAGCGATATCCATTATCAGTTTTCGTCAAGCGAATAAAAAAGAAAGAGAGGTTTTCAATGACTATCAAAAAAACCTTTAAAACAGGATGTGGCTACACAAAAGAAGATTGGGACGCTGTGGATTCCCCATCACTAACAGATGAAGAACTTGCACGCTTAAAGCCAGCTAAAGACGTTTTACCAGCCTCCTTTTTTAAGTATGTAACAGAAGAGCGCCGTAAACGTGGGCGTCCACCCGTTGAATCTCCTAAACAAGCGGTTACTCTCCGTCTCGACCCAAATGTTATTGCCTCTTTTAAAAAACAAGGAAAAGATTGGCGAACACGTATGGGTGAAGTCTTAAAAAAAGCAAGTGGTTGTTAAGCCAACCACCTCCCCATTTTGAGAACGGGGAGGGGAGATGTGTTTTAAATCTAAGCAGCTTTTACGACAGATCTTGCTAAAACGCGCTTAGCTTCTTTTGTAACTGATTTGTAATGATCAAGCTCTTTTTCGATTTCATCTATTTTTAAAAGACGACCAAAGATAATACCCATGATTTTAGGATAATTTGTCAAAACATATTGGCGAAGATAGTTAAGATCATCAAAGCGTGTACCATTATCATAATCAACAGATTGGCTTTTTAGTTTCTTCTCACACTCAATAAAATAACGGCGTGCTTGACGTCCTTTCTCGTTACGTTCAACCATGGAAAGCTCTTTTGCCATGTCTAGGGTGAGATGATATTCTTTACTTATAACATTTTTACGTTTCCCAATTTTGGGAAGCGTTAAAATATAGTCCTTTCCCTCTTCAAATGCATACTGATTAATGCGGTTCGTAATCCAAGTAGCAAAACGTTTTCCTATTGCCAAAAATGTATGTAATTCACGTGCATTCACTGTCTGAACGATATCACCATCAATCGTAGTTTGATGTAAGTCAATTAAATATTGTGCCATGATTTGGCTCCTATGTGCTTAAAGGTTTTCTATTGACATTCTAAAAGATGCCGGGTGCTAGAAAACACGGCACATAGCCCGTCGTTATGCTTTCCCCACAAGGGTATTGTATAGCATAACTACACCCGACAAAGTTATTATATGCGCCTAACATACAATGAGTCAAAGTCTTTAATGTGCGGAAGACTGATTATTTCGGCAACCAATCCGCTATGTGTTTAAGGTGTTTTCTAGGCACCTGATTCGAAAATAGACATTGACGCAACAATGTCAAGAATAAAAATAATTTTTATCTAAAAATAATCACATACTGTACAGTGTACATATTGAAATTGTTATTTATCAATGAGTTAAGTGTACAATGTACAGTTGATTTGAAAATTCTGTCGCTAGCGATAGTTCGCGCTCGCCTGCCCCGCAACAGACCCAACCCGCTGGGAAGTACCTTTTGCATTGATTTTATTGTATTTTTTCTGGAAAAAGCGAAGCATTATCGATAATCTTCTTTAAATTAATATCCTCCCCACTCTGAAAGCAGGGAAGATGAGATCATATTTTAAATCTAAGCGGCTTTCGTAACAGATTTTGCTAGAACCTGTTTTGCTTCTTTAATGAGAGCTTTATATTTTCTGTTTTCTTCATCTACTCTGAAGGCATCAAGAAGACGAACATGAATTGGACCCAGAAGATACAAAACTTTTTCACCAGCGTTCATACCTTCCCAATAACTTGGCAAATCAAAGCGTGTATCATGGTCATAATCAACAGCTTGGTTTCTCAGTTTCTTTTCACACTCAATAAAGTAACGGCGTGCTTGACGTCCTTTCTCGTTACGTTCCACCATTGAGAGCTCTTTCGCCATGTCTAAAGTGATGTGATATTCTGTACTTGGACGACCGCCTTTAGGTTTTACTCTTTTTTGAGTAAAACTCACAAAGTCCTGATTTTCTTGGGAGGCATTGGGTTTCGCTAAAATTTTAGCGAAACTTATAAAGTCCTTATTTTCTAGGAAGCCGTATTCTTTAATACGGTTTTTTATCCAATCTCTAAAATTAGAATTGACTTCCAAAAATGTATATAATTCGCGTGCGTTGACGGCTTGAACTGTTTCTTGATCAATCGTTTGTTCTGTAATTTTAATAAGAGTGTTCATAATGAACTCCTATGCAGTTAAAGGTTTTCTATTGACACTCCACAAAGAATGCCGGGTGCTAGAAAACACGGTGCATAGTCCGTCGTCACGCTTTTCCCATAAAGGGTATTGTATAGCGTAACTACACCCGACAGATCTATTATACGCATGTAGCATATAATGAGTCAAAGCCTTTAGTATGCGGAAAATAAACTGTTTCGGCAATCTATCCGCTATGCATCTAAGGTGTTTTCTAGGCACCTAATTTAACGATATACGTTTTCCGTGAATCTTGTCAAGAAAGAAAATCTCAGTGTATAGCAAACATAGCTTGAGAACATGATCTAGCCTTTCTTATTAGCAGCATATTCTTGACGAGCAAGTTGGTACTGTATATTGGCAATTAATCTTTCATTGGCTTCTTTTACAATAGCACTTGCAATTTCTGGCTTGGACATTACCCTAGCAATTGATGGTCCTTCTTGTTTTGCAATAGGGAATTGATCTCCATCCGCTCTTTGAAACACATTCCCATTCAGCTTTTTTAATTCAACACGCTTTGGAAAACTCCCACCTTTGATAAAAGCATGGGGTAAGATTTCTTTTTTTCCAAACATTTTGTATGTTACTCCGCGTTTTGTTTCTTTTGCTTTAAAAAATTTAAGAGGTATTGGTGTTCCAGAACCAATGATATCTGTCTCAAGAAACCTTGCTGTCGCCTTTTCTTTAATATAAACACCTCTTCTTATACGCTTTATTTGGGCTGATGAGATGTCTGCAACTTGCTTTTCAGTAAAGCGTTCAACTTGTTTTGCTGCAGTGTTTAGAGCATTACGCAGAGCCCAATTAAGGCGTGGTGCTTGAAGGTTTGTGAAGGTATCTTTTACCTGTTGAAGATACCATTTTTGGTGGATGATTAACTTCAACTTCTAAGCCTTTTTTGGGGTAGATGTTGATGGCTTGGAAGCTTTAGGTGTTTTGGGTTGTTCGAGTGGAATTTCCTTTGTCACTGGTTCAGACGATGTTTGTACGGCTTCTTGTTTTATCTGCTTAATTTGTTCAACTGCCTTGTCTGTTTTTGCTGTTGTCTTGACTCCAACAAAAGGTTTAGCAGCATTTGCACGCTTGAGACGTGCGTAGACTTGATTGGAAACTTCAACAAATGGATTATTGGGTGTTGATGGTTCAAAGCGAACAGTGCTTTTATTGTCGCCAACAACACACATTGGCTTAGTGATGACAGCTTTCATCATTGCTCCTTTTGAGTCATAATTAATGACATCATTAGTCAAATATTGATTTTTATTCTGTGAAAAATTGATTAGCCAGAATTAGCAAGAAAACAGGGCTTTCTAACTACATTTCAAGTTCACATTTTACTGAATTTTTAAGGGATATTTTTGAATTTTAGACGCAATTCAACTAGTGCCGTGCTGTCATTCAATACTATTTTTTACACCATGTCAACAAAAAAATCTATATTTTTTATTTTAAAATAGAATATATAGATTTTTCTAAAACATTTTAGATTTTATAAATTATTGTGAAATTATTATAGGAGGGAAAGACAATGACAGGTCCAGAAATATTAGATGCCATGTATATAATATCAATGATAGTTATATCCCTCTTAACTATAGCGTTTTGTTTGCCTGCCGCCTTTTGATTTTCATTAATAGTTTTCGGATCATATGCAATTACACGCTTTTGCAAAAAAAATCGAGAGTGAGAAATTTTTCCAGATTGATGAGCTAAATACTAAGCTCGTGACGGGCTGCTGTTGCCAAAAAAGCAGATCTTGTTAAACCTCTCTCTTGTGCACAATTATCAATTGCACGTAAAAGCCCTCGTTCAATTGATATATTTGTGCGTACCACTTCTGCATCATTTTCAATAAAGGGGACTTGTATTAAAAAAGCTCTTTCTGACAAAGCTGTTTTGACAGATTCCCGTTGTATGACGTCTTCAAATTTTGAAGGAATAGGCACTCTATCTATATCTTCACAATAAAGTTGGAGTGCTTCTGTTGCATTTGCGATTAAATTTTCTTCCTCATCAGCAGCAGAAAAAAGTTCCTCAAAATCAGGAAACTGAACACCAAAAGCAGAGTCTTCATCTTTATGAACAAGAGCAAAAAATCTTTTCATTCTTCTTCTCCTTTTTTTAACCAGCCTGCTTGTTGTGCGATAGAACGTGCTGTACCAATCGGAAGATTTTTTTAGGATGTGGAACGATAACAACCTTATCATCTTTTTTAAATTTATGATGAGAACCTTTTACTTTGATAAGTTCAAAGCCATCACGCTTTAATTTTGCAATGATTTTTCATCTGATGTCAATTCTTTTTTAACGGCTAAAATGCTTATGAAGCGCATTAAGAACAATACGCAAAGAATTAACAAGATGTGTTAGCGATTGATCTTCTATAACAAGATATTGTAATGCAGCATAAAGATTATACTGTCTATAGAGGTGTTGTGTTTCTTTGATAACCTCTTTCGTCTCTTCATAACAATGAGTTGCTCTTTCAATCCACCGTTTTTGTGCCTCCTCATTTGATGAAGGAGTAAAGTTATCATAAATTGCATTAGGCAATCCTTTTGCACATAGGTAATTGTTTTTCACTTCAAGATATTTTTGCGCATCATCATATTGGTCTTGATTGATTTCGCCTTGCAAATAAAGCCGCCCAATATAGGTACCGGAAAGCGGATTTTTAGCCTCTTCTATGGTCAAGCCAAAGCGTTTGGCACGCATTTCAATTGCCAATTTATCCATGGGTTCATGCGGTGTTTTTGCTCGTGAGATACGTCCATTTGGTTCTCTGATACATCCTTTAATCCGTGGACGACCGCGTTTTGCACGTTTTTTTCTTTTTGTCATATTTTTTTTCAATCAGAATGGGACGCTATCGTTAAGAGCTGTTCTATAATCTTGAGCACCTGAAGCGATAGCATAATTTTGAGAAGTAATGGGTGAAGGGAATGCCGATTGCTCTTTTTTTGCATCAAGCAAATACAACTCGCCTTTGAATTGTGGTAAAATAATCTCTGTTGTGTAACGGTCATGCCCATTTTTATCTTGCCATTTGCGTGTCTGTAATTTTCCTTCTATGTAAACCTTTGAACCTTTGTTTAGATATTGAAGTGCAATTTTTGCCAAATGTGGATTAAAAATCACAACGGAATGCCATTCTGTTTTCTCTACTTTTTGATTGGTTTTTTTATCTGTATAGCTCTCAGAAGTCGCTATATTAAAATTGACTATTTCTGCTCCAGAATTCATTGTTTTGCTTTCGGGATTAGCACCAAGGCGCCCGATTAACGTCACTTTATTTAGCATATTTGTAGCCCCATTAGATTAGCAATTTATACATGAAAAATCCTAGCATAATTTTCTTATTTATTCAATTATTTCAGTTTGTTAATAACAGTTTTTTTAAGTATTACATTATAATATTAATTTGACAAATTATTCATCAAAAAACCATGTCACACAAATGGCACAGCTTTCTTATTTCTGCTTTTAACTTTCCAATAAATATCCTTTTATTAAGAGTCTGTATTTATTAAGAGTCTGTATCAAACTTTTTTGTTCGATTTATTGTTGACTATCGAACCTTTTTGTGCGATATTCATTTTATGCAGAAAGGGGAGGCTAAATGAAACGAGAAGCGCTGCTTAGGGAATTACGTAAAGAAGCCAGAAAAAGAGGCATTCATTACAGTGAAGCTCCTGATGCAGGTAAAGGGTCACATTATTTGGTAACTTTTGGAGACAAGACAACCGTTATAAAATCTGGTGAATTGACCCCACTTTACGTGAAAATAATAAAAAAGCAGTTGGGGGTATGAGTTACTCTCTCAATGGCTTAAATTTTTCGTTTCAAAAGCATTTCGATTATGGCGAGGAGACCTAAACATGGAGTACACGTATCAAGCAAAACTGGAATCTGATCCAGATGGTGGTTTTATTGTAACCTTTCCAGATGTACCAGAAGCAATAACAGCTGGAGAAAATAGAACTGAGGCATTAGAGAATGCTGTTGAAGCTTTAGGGTTAGCATTACGGAGCTATCCTATGCGTGGTTTGCCTTTACCAATGCGACAACAGTATAAAGACCTTGTAGAGGTTACGGTAGATGCGTGGAATGCTCTTAAGCTCGCAGTGGTAGAAGCCTTTAATGAAGCAAATATCACAAAAACAGAATTGGCACATCGTTTGGGTAAAAAAGAAACAGAAGCAAGACGCATTCTTGATCCAAATTATCCAACTAAGCTTCAAACATTAGAGCAAGCACTGAGTGTTCTTGGCAAGCAAGTTGTTATCACAATCAAAGATGCGGCTTAACTTCCTCCCCACCTTTAAAGATGGGGAGTTATGTTTTTAAATCTAAGCAGCTTTTACAACAGATTTTGCTAAGACCTGTTTTGCTTCTTCAATGAGTGTTTTATACTCTTTGCTTTCTTCTACCAATGTAAAGGCTTTAACAAGATGCATGTGGAGAGGTCCATAAATGTAAACAGCCTTTTTAGTTGGAGACATTTTATCCCAATCTTTTGGGAAATCAAAGCGTGTATCACGGTCATAATCAACAGATTGGCTTTTTAGTTTCTTCTCACACTCAATAAAGTAACGACGTGCTTGACGTCCTTTCTCATTGCGTTCAACCATTGAGAGCTCTTTTGCCATGTCTAGAGTGAGATGATATTCTATTGCTGTAACAGCTCTAGATTTTGCGCTTCCCAATTTTGGGAACCGCAAATCTTGTGTTTTTATGAAGTCTTTACCTTCTTCAAATGTATATTGATTAATACGATCCGTAATCCAAGTAGCGAAACGTTTTCCTATTTCCATGAATGCGTGTAACTCACGCGCATTGACCGTTTGCACAATTTCTTGTTCAATAATTTTTTCTGATATTTTAATAAGAGTGTTCATAATATTGGTTCCTTTGTTTTAAAAGTTTAAGTATCCAGGGCTAAAACAACCGAACCAATTCAGTCCTTCACATCTTTAGGTTACCCTTGGACATACATGTGAAGACCCTGGACAAAATTTCTTATGATGGGCAACAGATCTTTCGGGATACTATTGAACCGATTGGTTACAGGTGTTTTAAGCCTGCTTCGTAACCTAATGGCTTTTAAAAATTTGTCAAGTTGTTCCTGATATGAGTTAGCATCTAATCATTGTTTTTTCAGAAGCTTCTGATAATTTTTTGATCTCTTTATTGATCTCGTCTATAAGAGGTTCGTAATTGAGAACGCTTTTCGGAATATTTCCACCGTAAACCCAAGCTTTCACTTGCGCTTTGGTACTAAAATCGGCATTCTTAGGTGTTTTGTAATACTGTCCGCCATCAAACTTTTCACATTCTCTTGTACCGTCTTCATATTTGTAGAGGTTGTAAAAATACTCCTCTGCTCCGTCCCCCCAAGGAACATAACCAACAGCTGTTGCAACAAACTCTTTTTGCATTGGTTGTTTACGCTTTTTTAAGAACAGGTCTTTTAATATTTTCATGTTTTTAGTCCATAATTTTACCAATTGGTCTATTTACCTTAAATTTGACCGTACAGAGTGTTTTGTATTATAGATATGGTTTTCATCGTAAAATCTTTAAATCGCTTTGTACGGTGCCTTTTTGTCGATTTAAATGCATGTCTAATCGTAAAATGATCAGCAATTTTCACTAGTTTGCTGTGGACCAAAGCGTTTTATTATCCCACCAATGCCATTTAAAGTCTCTTCAAGCTCTTGCTTGTGAACAAGCGTTATAGGCGTTGAATGCTCTTTCGCTGCTTGTTCTTTCAACTCCTTTTCACGGAATCTCAAAACAGCATTGCGTACAAAATTGACTTTTCTCAAAAGATCGTTTTCCAAATCACGACACAACCTGACAAGTTCTCGTGTGCTCGGAAAAAACGTATCGGATAAACAATTTATTTCATCACATAAAATCCGTTTGACCACTGTCATCAGTGACCATGCAGAGACATTTTCCAAAACCATTCCATAGGTCAACGCCATTCCCTCATGGTCTGATTGTTGTGCTATTTTCAAACCACACGACAGCATGCGAATTGCTTTTGCTATATCCTCTTTACCTGCTTTCACTGCGAAGAGCTCTTGCAATTGATCACCAGCCTCTAAAGCAATCGATTCCTGCTGTTTCGTTAATTGGCTGCCATCCTTCAAAACAAACGGACCGCTCGGAGGTATCATCGCATGAATGTGTTTCAAAATACCCTCGATTTCCGATATCAAGGAGACTGTCTGCGATACGCTCCCCAATGCTTTTTTGCTTTTGAGTGTAATTTCCATTGTTTCCACCATTGTTGTTCGTGTTTTTCGTTTTTTCTAAACCCTCGATAGCCCTGCGTACCCAGTTACGCCATGTTGCTTGCCAATCGATTTTGGTTGCATTTGCTCCGGCTTTTGAACGCCAGTAATCTCGAAACTTTGCGATTTCGACTTTGACGCGCTCTGGAGGCAAGCCCTCTGCAATGGCAAAATCGTAATCGGGTTCAAAATCCGCAGGCAATCGACAACCGCGATTAGCTTGCGCTCGTTTTGCTTTTTTGGGAACGTTCTCTTGCTCGTGAATGGGAGGTTGGTTGTCTGATGATGTTGTGATTTGCTCTGATGTGGTCTCAACAGCAGCAACCTCTGTTGGCTCGCCAACCTGTTCGTTTGTTTCTAAACTTTCAGAACCAATTTCTTTTTTTGCTAAAACGATAGTTTTAGTTTTTTTATATATATTCTTATTCTGGTTCTTTATAGCTTGATTTTGCTTAGCGTTTGCTTCAGCAAAAAAAACGTTTTGCTTGTCATTTGCTTCAGCAAAATTATTAACATGTTGTTTTGTATTATTTTTTGCTTGCGCACCTTTTTTACCAGCTTCACTACGAACTTGCGATATGTGCTCTTTTTTATCAGCAAAATCGTTCAACTCTTCTTCAACACGCGTATTCCACAATCCATTATCTGTCTCAACAAGTTTATCATTCCTCATTAAGTATTCGACAATAGTTGCAAATTTTTTCTGCGAGCAATTGCAAGCACGTGCAAGCGTTTCAAAATCTTCTTTAATGGGTGCTTTTTTATCGTACATGCGAACGAGAAGCGTCATATAAGCGCCCCTTTGCTCTAGCGTCATTCCATCTGTACCACTTATCCAGTCATACAAATGGAATCTTATCCATGGCATACCATTAGACATGCGCGCCTCCTTCTTTTATTAAATATAAAATTGCTAAAGCATCTGCTTCGTTGTCGTCTTTAGGCGTATGTCCTTTGGAACATATTGCCTTAATCATTTTTACTTTTGATGCGTTTCCTTTTCCTGTTGTTGCTTTCTTAATTGTGCCAACAGGAATGCCTTCATACGGTATCTGATGATGTTCACACCACGTCGTTAAGGTTGATAACAAGTCACCGTAAATATGCGCTGCATCAGTACTATTATGACGCCTCACTTCTTCAAAATACATCGCGTCAATGCTGCCTACTGTCTGTTTTATTTCTGATAGACATCTCTTAAAGCGTAAATAATGCATTCCACCGACTTCAAAATATCGGGGGTGGAAATTCATGACACCACTGATGATGTGACCATCCGCACCGCATATCGCCCAGCCTGTCTTGGTCCCTAGATCAAGACATAAAATGGTTTGTGCGTTAGTGATCATAATCCCCCCTTAAGGCTCTACGTATTTATATGTGTGCTATGACAGAGCGTGTTGTGATTGCTTGTCTTGAAAAAATGTTTATGAAAAAGTATCCTCCCAACGATTCTAAAAAAGTGGGGGGAGTTATGATGCAAGAATGGATAAAGATATTTCTTACAGGTTTTGTATCATTTGCTGTGTCACTTTCGGTAGCGCTTATTTTAAGATGCAAAGACCGTAAAGAAGCAGCCAAAATCCGGAAAGATGATTTAGAAAAAGCTGCAAAAAAACGAGAAGAAGATAGAGAATGGATAAGCAAGCAATTTGCAGAAAGCCAAGAACAGACGATAGCCCTTAAAGAGCAAGCGAAATCGACAAAAGATCTTGCCAAATGGTCAGAAAAACATATTAAAATTTTGTTAGATAACAAAAGAGTACAGGATTTAGGGACGCCACTTTCCATATATGCAACTGGACCGCATCTTCCAACAAAGGACAAGTGGACGCTTCTTTTCTTAAAGGTAGAAAATAATGCACAAACTGTCGTCCATATTTTAAATATAAAGCTAAAAGATAGTTCTCGCTTTATTCTTGGATATGGCATCATATACAAACCTAGGCAAAAAACTTGGCAAATACAATCACCATATGTTAATCCTGACGCGGTTGCAGAATCGCGAGTATTCCCTGGCTTCTGTGATAAAGCAAAGAATTTTCGAACGGGACCAGAAATCGATGTTAATATTTCTGTAGCTCCCTCAGAAGGCAAACCTTCAAAAATCCTTATTTTTGTAGCAGCACGTGAAGAAGATATAAAAGACCAAGTTACTTTCATCATTACCCATACATCCCCACTGCAACCAGAAACAAAAATGACTGTAACAACACAAACCAGCCTCATAGACTTTAAAAAAGTGGATTAACTCAATTCAGACGCACACTACACGCACCATTTATTAATTTGATTTCTTCTTCTCTTTTTTTGATGAGGTCATCCCTTAAGAAGCCAAGATTACTTTCGACTAAAGCTGTAAACAAAAGTAGCTTACTTAAGCGATAAAAAGATGATAACTCTTGAGAAAAATGATTATCAAACCAAGCAGTAAAAGCTTGCGTAAACACAGATGAAAACCATTGATTAAAATCATCGTACGGCAATAACGGAAAATAATTTCTATCATCACGCGCAAAGATACTATGTAGCATACAAACAATAAAACCTGTTGATGGGGGCTTCATGCTTGTTTCAAGACATGCATCTTGAGGCGAACGGACACCATAATATATGTCTTCCCGTCCAATCTTATTAACAAGATCAATCAACTGAACTTTGCTTATGGAGATTTGTGGGACATCTATCATCTCTGATCTTTCTTTTTAAGAGTCTAAATGCTGCTGTTGTGACAGGGCGCGTTGTGATTGCCTGTCTTGCAAAAATGTTTTTGAAAAAGGAACCTCGCAATGATTCATTGTTAATTAACAATCCTCATTTTTGGCTCAAATGACGCAAGTTAAAAAACTTCTCCTGCAAAAATAAAATCGATCAATCTCGGTTCTTCTTTTTTGTTGATTAACTCAGTGATTTTATTGTTTAATTCATCAATAACTTTCATCTGTGAAGCTAACTTTAGCCTTTGGCTGTATAGCGTTTCATTTTTTTGCTTAATTAAAGAGGATAGGTTTTCAAGTACTACTTGCTGTTGTTCAATTGACTTATCTCGCTCTGCAAGAGTTGCTTCATGCCATCTCATCCAATTATCAAATTGTGACTTATGCCATTCTTCTTGTTTTGCAAGAACTTTTGTATGAGTTCTATGTCGTTTTATAAGATCTTCTATGCTACAATCACGATCCGGTATTTGTATAAATTCTTTCACAAACTTATCTCCATTCTCAATTTTCGTATTACAACCTATTAATCTACAAATCCGTGTGTAGAGTTTCTTCAATATTCCGTTTCTCATGATCTTTCTTCTTTAAGAGTGTGAAGGCTGCTGTTGCTGTTCGTTACTATCTGTAGGAGCAGCAATAAAAGCAGAACTAGAGCTAGAACTATCCTTCAACTTTTGCAGCTTGAGATAATTTATTACGGAGATAGATCCTCTTTTTTCCCACTTGCAAACAGCTGCTTGAGTTACACCAAGCATTTTCGCCATTTCTGATTGAGTCCAATTAAATTTGCCCCGTATTGACTTAGTCAAATTCTTAAAATCTTCTCGTTGATCCATTTACAAGCTCCAATTACAGCTCTGCCTTATTTTATTCATATAATTATAGTTATATAAAGTCAATGAAAATTATCTTTATCAACGATAAAAAAATAAGGTAAGCAGAAGTATGAGTAATAAATCTAATATCATAAGCACATTAAAAAAGATTTTGACCGAATTTAACTTAACGCAAGAAGATGTAGCCAAACGGCTAAACGTAACACAAGCTTCAGTGTCTAAGTGGTTAAAAGATTCTGATCCACGCGGCTCTAATCGAGATGCCATTTTAGAATTATATAAAGAACTAAAAGGGGACAATCACTTAATAACTTTTGTTCCTCTTATGGGGTATATTGGAGCAGGAACACAGATAGATCCAAGTTTTGAACAAATCCCTGAAGATGGTCTTGAACAAGTAGAAATTCCTTTTGCTTTACCTGATGATATGGTTGCTTTTGAAGTTAAAGGAGATTCTATGATACCAGCCTATAAAGATGGAGATATGGTTATCGTAAGACGGCGCCAAATTAAAACAATAGAATCCTTTTTTGGCAAAGAAGCCGTTATTTTAACACATGATAATAAAAGATATATAAAGCAGATTAGCAGGGGAATGAATGGTGAAATAGATCTGCTTTCTTGGAATGCCTTACCTATTAAGAATGTTAAAATTGTGTGGGTTGGAGAGATATTTGCTATTTTGCCAATAAGTTCTTACAGCAAGATGATTCGGACTTATCGCTAATTATCCTCCCCTCTTATTCAGCAAGATATTATAATATTTTTTATAAAAATATAACTTTTTATAATTTTTTGCTTGCTATTTTATAATTATAGTTATATAAGTAATTATATAAACCACGCACAAACAATCGCCAAGAGGCGTTAGGGAGGAAAAATTATGGATAAGCCAATTCTTATAAATTCCAATGAAATTTTATTAGTTGCCTACGATAAAGATCAACACATTGCAGAGTCTGGACCACTTGATGCAAGCCAAGTTCTAAAAATTATTGACGAGGCAGATGATGCAATCCAAATCTTTCGCATCAATCCTTCTGAGAATAATTGTGAAGATATCTCTGAAGAAATTGCAGAAGCATATGTAAAAGAAAATATCGAACATCTCCATGAGGATAGTGAGGTTCATGACTTTGTACGCGAAAGTGATGCTTACCAAGAACTTTTAGACGAGATCGCAGACGAAAAATATAATGATGAGATTTACGGTACTTACGAACAACAACACCGTTTGCGTGCATGTGATGTGCTTTAAATTCTGAAGGGCGCTTTTAAAAACGCCCCCTTTCATTCATCAATCCCATCAACATGAGGTTCGTAATGGAAAAGCTTCTTGCTACTCAATACAATATTATTCAGCATCAAAAGGTTCAAACTATTAGCGCTCGTGATTTATATACCTTTTTAGAGGTAAAAACCGAGTTTAGAAAGTGGATAACAAACTGTATTAAAGAACTTAGCTTTAGAGAAGATGTCGACTTTGTACTTTCTACTAAAGAATTATCAAACTCCTCACGTGGAAATCCTTTTAAAGATTATGCTCTCACTTTAGACACAGCAAAACACATTGCCATTTGTGAACCTGGTCTCAAAGGTAAACAAGTGCGTGAATATTTTCTGAAATGCGAAAAAAAAGCAAATTCAAAAATCGATTATTCAAATCCTGAAACATTAGAAGATTTCTTAAGACATCTAAGACAGCAAATTAAGCACAATGACAATGTTGTCACAACGAACGGAGTGAAGCATGCATAATTTTATCACAACATCTGAAAGAAATTTTCAAAACACAACAGTTCAAACGATGTCTAGTCGTGAAATTGCAGAATTGTGTAGTAAACAACATAAACACGTTATGCGTGATATTAAGCAAATGCTTGAAGAGCTGCACTCTAAAAGTACTGAGCCCAAATTTGGGCTGAGTGAATTTGTAGGTTTTTACAAAGATTCAACTGGTCGCACTCTCCCTTGTTATAACCTCCCCAAACGTGAATGCTTAATTCTCGTATCTGGTTACAGCACTGCCTTACGAGCAAAAATAATTGATCGGTGGCAAGAATTGGAAAAGCAAGCAGTAATACCACAAATCGACTACTCAAGCCCTCAAGTTATGCTTGGTGTTTTAACGTATCTCAAAAATGAAAATGAACAAAAAGATAACATTATTGCAAATTTAAAACCAAAGGCAATGGCTCTTGAAAGCTTACAGCGCCATGATGGACTCTTTGGTCTTACAGAAGCCGCTAAAATACTCGAGATGCAACCAAAACAATTCATTCAATTTTTACAAGAAAAAGGTTGGGTTTACAGACGTGCAGCAGGTGGAAATTTGCTACCGTATCAAGACAAAATCCAAAAGAAACTTATGGATTGTCCAACCATCACACTTCAAACCGCAAGTGGAATAGAAAAAGTCATTCCTTGCGCAAAAATCACAGCAAAAGGAATTGGTGTGCTGTCTCAAGAGCTTAAAAGACAAACCATGCATTAATTAAGGAATGCAATAATGAAAAAGAAATACGAATTTACTGATAAAATCGATATGATTTATTTGCGTCAATTTTCAAAATTTTTAATTGACAAAATAATATCAGTATGTCTATTGTCGAATCAGGTGCTTGAAAAACACCTTAAATGCATAGCGGATGAATTGCCGAAACAGTTTATTTTCTGCACATTAAAGGCTTTGACTCGTTGTATGTTACACGCATATAATGATCTTGTCGGGTGTAGTTACGCTATACAATACTCTTTATGGGGAAAGCGTAACGACGGACTATGCACCGTGTTTTTCAGCACCCGGCATCCTTTATTGGATGTCAATGAAAAACATCTAACTGCATAGGAGTTCATTATGAACACTCTTATTAAAATTACAGAACAAACAATTGATCAGGAAACAGTTCAAACCGTTAATGCGCGTGACTTGCATACATTTTTGGAAAGCAAACAAGATTTCTCTACTTGGATAAAAAAACGCATCATTGCTTATTCTTTTCTTGAAAGGCAAGATTTTATTCGCTTCCACAAAAAAATGGAAGCGAACAATGCTATAGCAGTAGAATATCATCTCACCTTAGATATGGCGAAAGAGCTTTCCATGGTTGAACGTAATAAGAAAGGACGACAGGCACGTCGTTACTTTATTGAGTGTGAGAAAAAACTAAGAAACCAATCTGTTGATTATGATCGTGATACACGCTTTGATTTGCCAAGCTATTGGGAGGGAATGAACGCTGGTGAAAAAGTTTTATATCTTTTAGGTCCAATTCATGTGCGTCTTCTTGATGCCTTCAGAGTAGATGAAGAAAACAGAAAATATAAAGCTCTCATTAAAGAAGCAAAACAAGTCTTAGAAAGATCTGTCGTAAAAGCTGCTTAGTTTAAAATATGATTTCATTTCCTCGTCTTTTTAGACGGGGAGGTGGTCAATATCACACAGTCTCTAGAAACAGGATTGTAACAACCAAACAACTTTTAAACACAAGCGTGATTCACGCCACGGGGGAATTGCGCTCAAATAGGAGGAAATCAAGATGAGTGAACTAAGTACCACACAAACGGAATTAGTGAAAAAAACGAACGATTGTGAAATCAAACCTACAGTTATGGAGCTTATTTTAGAAAGAGCTTTAGAAAATGATGTCGATATGGATCGTCTCAAGCGTCTTCTTGAATTGCGAGAACAAGAGATAAAACGACAAGAGCGCCAAAACTTTGTCCGTGATCTTTCTGCTATGCAAATGGAATACAAAGATATCGAACAAAACGCCATTAATACACATACTAAAAGCCTCTATACAACGCTTGATAAATATATTGATGCAATCAAAGAACCTCTTGCAAAACATCACTTTGCTTTGTTCTCTCGTATCAAAGAGCAGAGTTCAAATGACATAACTGTAGAAATGACTTTAAAGCATATATCGGGCAATGAAATATCAACAGAAGGAACATTTCCTTTTGACGCTACAGGGAGCAAAAATAACATACAAGCGGTTGGTTCTACTCTCACCTACGCACGGAGATATCTCTTAGGCATGCTTCTTAATGTTGCAAGAAAAGAAGACGATACAGATGGAATAACACTTCTTGCGGGTATCTCTCCTAAACAGATGAATGAAATCAAAGAATTAATTAAAAAAACACAATCTGAAGAAAGTAAGCTTATCTCTTTCGTAGGAGCAAAAAATCTAACAGATATGTCTTATAAACAAGCTCAAATCGCTTTGTTTTCTTTGAAAAAAAAGCAACGAAAGCAAATGAATAAAGCACAACAAGAGCAATTAGATGCACCTATACAAGATGCCGATATAGAAACGCCACACGAACAGGGAACGGCGGTGTGAGATGGAACAAAGAACAGCAGAATGGTTTCAAGCGCGCTTGGGTAAAGTCACTGCTTCAAACGTTTACAACGTACTCAGTAAGACAGCAAAAGGTTTGCCTACAAGCAAATATGAAGACTACAAAACGAAACTCATGGCAGAACGCTTAATAGAGGAAATAAACCAATCTTATACAACACCTGCTATGCAATGGGGCATTAAACATGAAGAAGATGCCTTAAGAGAATATGAATTCATTTATGACGCAGAAGTCACAAGATGCGGGTTTATCCCACACCCAAAAATGGAAATGGCGGGGGCTAGTCCTGATGGGTTGATTGGAGAGGACGGTTTAATCGAAGTCAAATGTCCACAATCAACCACGCATTTGCGCTTTTTTATTTATGACGAAATCAAACCAGAATATCACGCACAGATGCAATTCCAAATGGCTTGTACAGGACGCAAATGGTGTGATTTCATGAGCTATAATCCAAACTTTGTAGGCAAATCTACTGGTTTGAGAATGAAAATCAAACGCGTCAACCGCGATGAGAAACACATTGAAGAGATTAATAAAGCGGTCGAAATCTTTTTAGGGGAAATAGAACAAGAGATGCAAAAGATTTTGACAAAAGCTGCTTAAACCTATGGGGGTGCTCTCCTCCCAGCACCCCCACCCATTTACTAAGGAAATTAAACGTGTGTAACACCAAACATATTATCATACAGCCTGCTAAAGATGAGGAATTTTGTTTTTTTACCATTGGCTATGAAGGTAGGTCCCTTGAGAATTATCTTAGTTGTCTCATAGAAAACAATATCAAAACTTTATGTGATGTTCGTAAAAATCCAATAAGTAGAAAACACGGATTTTCAAAAAGACAATTAGAGCAAGCTGTAAGCAACATTGATATTGAATATATGCATATGCCTGAACTTGGAATTGCCTCTGAAAAACGAAGAAATTTGAAAACACAAAAAGATTATGACCGCCTTTTTAAAAATTATCGAAATACAACTCTCAAGAATAATTCTTGTGCAATAAACAAATTATATCAAATGTTTTTAAACAAAAAGCGCGTTGCAATCACCTGTTTTGAAGCCAATGTATGCATGTGTCATAGAGGACAACTCGCATTAGCTCTTACTCAATTGCCTGATTGGGAATATGAAATTAAGCACATCTAAAAAATAAACTTGCAAATTTTTAAAAGTTGGAGTGCTTCACATGCCTTCCAGCCCCCCACCCATTTAATTAACATAAAAAAGAGAAAGGTAATGAGATGATATTTGATGATGGAGATAGATATGTAACGACACGTGAGTGTGCACAGCTTTTTAGTGTATCCACAACAACGATTCGCAATTGGGTGCTTCAGGGGTTGTTTCCGGAGCCATATAAGCTAGGGAGAGCAGTGAGATGGAGAAAAAAAGAGATCTTAGCCTTCACTCCAAAGAAAAATAAGGAGCAAATAAGAACAAATTAGGTAAAATTATATAAACTGTAGAAGGTGGTCTAAAAGGTGGTCTGAAAATAGCTATTTAAAGAAAAAAACTATATATTTCAATATGTTTAAGAAATAAAATGGTGCCCCCAGAGAGACTCGAACTCCCGACCCCCTGATTACAAATCAGGTGCTCTACCAACTGAGCTATAAGGGCGTAACCATGTAGGGATTAGCACAAACTCACAAAAAGGAAAACAGAAAATTATCAAATTTTGTGCATATTAAGTGAAAACTATATAATAAATAAAAATAACTAACTTATTTCCTCTTTTACTACTTTTTACAGCAAGGTTGGCACTATCCTTATGTTGATATCTTATAGAATCTTTTATAAGAATGCACTATTTTGCTATCAAATTACGAATCTGAAGACTTTGATTGATGAGAAAGGTATTTTTCAAGCCAGTGAATATTATAATTACCATCAGCAACATCTTGATTATTAATAAGATCGCGAAAAAGAGGTAGTGTAGTTTTTATCCCATCGACGACAAATTCATCTAAAGCACGCCGTAAACGCATCATACATTCTAAACGGGTACGTCCATGAACAATCAGCTTTCCAATCATGCTATCATAGTAAGGAGGGATACGATAACCTGAATAAGCGCCTGAATCAACACGAATCCCTAAACCTCCAGGTGTATGAAAATGTGTAATGGTTCCAGGTGATGGCGTAAAGTTAATAGGATCTTCTGCATTAATACGGCATTCAATGGCATGACCAGAAAAACAGACTTCATCTTGTGTCACTGAAAGCTTACAGCCTGATGCAATATGGATTTGTTCATGGACTAAATCTATACCTGTAATTGCTTCAGTTACAGGATGTTCTACTTGTAAACGTGTATTCATTTCAATAAAATAAAATTCGCCATTTTCATAAAGAAATTCAATAGTACCAGCTCCACGATATCCAAGTTTGGCACAGGCATTTGCAACAATACTTCCAATTTTTTTCCGTTCTGTTTCATTAAGTGCAGGTGATGTAGCTTCTTCCCATACTTTTTGATGCCGTCGTTGAAGTGAACAATCGCGTTCTCCTAAATGAATAGCATTTCCCGCACCATCACCTATGACTTGAATTTCAATATGACGGGGTTTTTCTAAATATTTTTCTATGTAAACAGCGTCATCACCAAAAGCAGCTTTCGCTTCTGAACGTGTCGTTTTGAGAGCTATAGAAAATTCTTGTTCAGAATGAACAACCTTCATACCACGTCCACCACCACCGGCAGAAGCTTTGATAATAACTGGATAACCAATTTCACGAGCAGTGCGTAAAGCATCTGATTCTTCAGTGACGGCCCCATCTGAACCGGGAACTACAGGAATACCAAGTTTTTTGGCGGTTTTCTTTGCTTCGATTTTATCGCCCATGATTCGGATATGAGTAGCTGTTGGACCGATGAATGTAATATCATGAGCTTCTAGAACATCCGCAAATTTTGCATTTTCAGAAAGAAAGCCATAACCTGGATGAACAGCATCAGCTCCTGTAATTTCACAAGCAGCAATAATTTGCTGAATACTCAAATAAGAATCGCGAGCGGGAGGAGGTCCAATACAAACACTTTCGTCAGCAAGACGAACATGCATTGCATCTGCATCAGCGGTAGAGTGAACAGCCACGGTTTTTATGCCAAGTTCTTTACATGCACGTAAAACGCGAAGAGCAATTTCTCCCCGATTAGCAATGAGGATTTTTCGAATCATGGTTGCCCCTCGTTTTATTCAACAATAATAAGTGGTTCACCAAATTCAACAGGTTGACCATCTTTGACAAGAACAGTGGTTACTGTGCCTGAGCGTGGTGATGAAATTTGATTCATTGTTTTCATGGCTTCAATAATAAGTAATGTCTCCCCTTCAGAAACATTTTGTCCTACTTCTACAAAAGGTTGCGCGCCTGGTGAAGGTGCAAGATAAGCTGTTCCAACCATGGGAGAGGTTATTGTGTTTTTTGATTTATCTTCTTGGATAGATTGTATAGGAGATTCAGCTGTTGGAACTGGAGAAGATGTTACAGAAAAAGTAGGAGTAGAAACAGGAGCATAGATTGCTTGCTCAGAAGAAATTAAGGTATTTTGGCGTGAGACACAAATACGAAGCTCCCCCTGTTCAACTTCAATGTTCGTTAAATTTGTATCATTCAAAATTTCAGCAAGATCACGAATAATTTTCGTATCAATTGCGGTTTTTGCCGAATCCATTTTTTTTGTTGTCATTTTATTTCTAACTCCTTGATCAATGAAGATCGTCATTATCTCATTTTATGACCGAATATCTCTAGATTAGGGATGACATCTTTTGAGGCTTTAAAGATTTTTATTTCCTTTAAATTATTATACTTTGCAATTTAAAACTCGTATCTGCTTTACGCAAAATTGCACTTATAAGCCTGTTGTCAAAAAAGAGAAAGCATAAAATTACCTCATTTACAGTATTCTTTCTAAAACGGATCAGGAATTCACTGTGTATTGTCTATCGCTTGTTTTAGAATATCTTGTTTGGCTGCGCCAATGAATATTTTATTACCAATGATGTAAGAAGGTGTTCCCGTAATATGAAGTGTAGAGGCAATTTGAATATTTTCTTTAAAAGCGTTTTGCAGAGTGGGATCTTTTATTGCATTACGTAGTTTTTTTTCATCTGCTCCTAATGAAACAGCTACTTTAATAGCTTTAGCTTCATTTGCACGACCCTGATACATTAAAAGCGTTTTGTGAAACTGAGGATATTTCTCTGGAAATTGTTTTCGAAATGCGTAGGCAACAGTATGGGCTGCCATAGAATCAGAGCTTAAAATTGGTAAATCCTTGATAATAACCTTTAAATCTGGATATTCTTTTATCAAGTCTTCTATATTTGAATAGGAAATTTTACAATATCCACAGTTGTAATCAAAAAAATTGACAAGCACTCTTTTACCATTTGGGTTTCCCAAAACAGCGTCATGAGGAGAATGAAAAATTTCTTTTTCTAATAAATGAATGACAGAAGTTTGTTTTTGGTTTTCGTATTCATTCTGTTTTTCCAGCTTATCTTGAAGAATAAGCTGCATTTCAATCATAATTTCTGGATGAGTAAGAAGGTACTCTCTGACAATTTGTTGAATATGATGAGAATCAGTATGTGGTATCATTTTTTCTTTAAGCTTAGATAAAAAGCTAGAATCTTCCAAAAGTTGTGTTTTAAGCTTTTCTAAGCTTAAATTATTTGCTGTTTTTGAGTGTGATGTTGCGTTTGATAAAGAAGGTAAAAAGATTAAAATACTCGACATAACTGGGACTAAAATTTTTGAAAGAAGTGTTATTTTCGAGTTTTGAGAGTGATAATTCATCTGTATACCTTCACATTTTCTAGGGTGTCATTGAGTGAACTATAGGAAAAGCGCTCTCTATGTGCAATAAGCATTTAGCTATAGTGTGTCTTTAAGAATGAGAAAAAACATCAATTTTTCTCTAAAAAGATTTCATATGATGAACCTTGGTTTGGCAAGGATTATGTTTTGTAAAAGATAAAAAAAATCTCTTTAATTTGTCAAATGTTGTTTTGATGTATAAGGGTATCAAAAGCTTTTTGTGCGTGTTTATTTTAGGAAAAAGTACGTTGATAATACAATGAAGAACACTTGTATTATTTTTTCCTGTTGCTTTATTGAGTACTGAGAAAAAAATTAAATAATGAAAAGTGAAATTATGAAAACCACAACACATTATGAGCTGTTTATCATTGGGGGAGGGATAAACGGGTGTGGATTGGCAAGAGATGCAGCAGGACGCGGTTTTAAAGTGGGATTGGCTGAAATGAACGATCTTGCATCTGGGACCTCAAGTGCGTCAACAAAGCTTATTCATGGTGGGCTTCGTTATCTTGAACACTATGAGTTCAAACTTGTTCGTGAAGCATTGAAAGAACGCGAGATCATTTTACGCATGGCTCCACATATTGTGCGTCCTTTGCGTTTTCTCCTTCCTTATCATAAAGAATTGCGCCCTGCTTGGATGTTGCGTTTTGGACTTTTTATTTATGATTATTTAGGGAATTGGAATCAGAAATTGTGGCGCAGTAAAACGATTAATTTTTCACAAAAATTTTGCTCTACACTGAAGAAAGAATATCAGAGAGGTTTTGAATATTCTGATGCAAGAGTAGATGATGCGCGTTTAGTTATTGGCAATGCGCGTGATGCAGAAAAGAGGGGAGCTGATATAAAAGTACGAACAGAAGTTCTCTCTTTAAAAAAAGAAGACAATAAATGGCGTATCTTTCTTCAAGACAAGTTAAGTAGCAAAGAATATAGTGTCACAGCTTCTTATGTCGCGAATATGACAGGACCTTGGATTGATCATGTTTTGGCAAGCATATTAGATTGTAAAGAACATCCACCAGTACGGCTTGTTAGAGGTTCTCATATTTTGGTTCCCAAGCTTTATACTCATGATCGTGCTTATATTTTTCAAAATGGTGATGGGCGTATTATATTTGCTATTCCGTATCAAGAAGAGTTTACCTTGCTTGGAACAACAGATTGTAATTATCAAGGAGATCCGGCTGACGTTCATATTACTGAGACAGAAATTGATTATATTTGTGCAGCAGCCAGTGAATATTTCATACAACCAGTGTTGCCTGAAACGATTGTCTGGTCTTACTCTGGAGTTCGTCCACTCTATGATGATGGAGCTTCAAAAGCACAAGAAATTACGCGCGATTATGTTTTAAAAGAAATGGGAACAGGAACAACACCAAAGATTCTTAATCTTTATGGTGGAAAGATTACAACTTATCGTAAGTTGGCTGAAGATGCGATGAAATTTGTTGAAAAAGAGCTTGGTAAAAAGGGAGCATCATGGACGGCTAAGGCAGTGCTTCCTGGGGGTGATTTTCCCTATAACAAATTAGATACAATCGAAAATAGGATTGCTCTTTTGATGCCAGATTTAGATGCTTTTACACATCGCAGGCTTGCACGCTCCTACGGTACGGAAGCATTGGTGATCTTTGCACATGGTAAGGCAAATAAAGGAAAAAATTTTGGACATGGGCTTTATGAAGTAGAAGTAAAATGGTTGATGGAAAAAGAATGGGCTAAAGTATGTGAAGATGTGTTATGGCGTCGTTCAAAACTGGGTCTCCTATTTAATGAACAAGAGGTTGGTACTCTTTCTTCCTATATGCAAAGCCAACAAGAGATTGAACAACTTTTATGATCATTTCATTTTACAGATTTTATCTGCAATATTGTAAAATATTTTCCTTAAAGAGATACTGATATCAGTCATAGATATTAAAAAGGCAATGGCTGTCTATACCCTGATTTTAGTTTTTTTTGCAAGAATCATAAAATGGCAAAATTAGATAGAATATTTAGGATGAAATTTGTCTATCTTATAAAGTGAAATTCAAGAATGTTACCAAGAATAACTCATTGAAAAAAAATGATTTATAATTAGATTCATGTGAAATAAGGATTTTTATTCTTTCTTTAGGAGAAGATAAAGATACTTTCTGTAGCATTTATTTGCACAATAAGTTAAAAAAAATCTAAAGAAAATTAAATCTATTATAAAAAATTGTATAATGTGTTAGTTTAGCATTTATTATCTTAAATGCTGTGCTAAATCATGTAAGGATGGAGGCTTGATGAGCGTAAGAAGAACTTGTAAATGAGTTTTTTATATTATGCTGAAAATCTTCTTTTTTCATGTTTATATACCTGAGCACTAATCTATGAGAAATGCAAAATTGTGTTTTATCATGATTGATTGTAGTAAACCTTGATATCAATTGAAAATAATGAACTGTTATTATACTCATGATAGTATAAGAGAATAAAATTTTCCGTAAACTAAAAGTAAGTATTTTTCTATGTATAAAGAGAGAGCTATAGGGACATGAGAGTAATACCCTCATGATATTTTACAACCTTCCATCGACTATAAAATTTGCAGTAGCACCAATGTTGGACTGGACAGACCGACATTGCAGGTTTTTTTATCGTCTTTTAACGAAAAAAGCTCTCCTTTATACGGAAATGATGGTAGCAGATGCTGTCATTCATGGTGTTCGCGAACAATTGTTGGCTTTTAGCGATAAAGAATGTCCAGTTGCATTACAACTAGGGGGGGCTGATCCGAAAAAGTTAGCAGAAGCTGCACGAATTGCTGAGGATTTTGGCTACAACGAAATAAATCTTAATGTCGGGTGCCCATCAAATCGTGTTCAAGCAGGTGTCTTTGGGGCTTGTTTGATGTTACATCCAGACATTGTGGCAAATGCCGTGGAAGCGATGAAACGAGAGGTTACTATACCTGTAACTGTCAAATGTCGGATTGGAGTGGACGAACAAGATGAAGAGTTAGCGTTAGATCTTTTGGCTAATCAGGTTTGGAATGCTGGATGTGATGCGCTCTGGATACATGCACGCAAGGCATGGCTGCAAGGATTGAGTCCGAAAGAAAACCGTAATATTCCGCCCCTTAATTATGAAAGAGTTTACAAATTAAAACGTAAATATCCTCATAAATTCATTGGGATAAATGGTGGAATTAAATCGATTGATGAGATCAAAGAACACTTAACTTTCTGTGATTCTGTCATGGTTGGTCGCCAAGTTTATCATAATCCAGCTTTGTTAAAACATATTGATTTTGAACTCTATGGTGAGACGCAAAATAATCTGAGTGAGAGTGATCTTATTGAGGTTATGTGTGATTATGCAGCTCGACATATTGCATCGGGGGGGCGGCTTTCTCATGTGACACGTCACATGATTGGTTTATTTCATGGGCGGGGTGGGGCACGTCGATGGAGGCAAATATTATCAAATGATGCGACAAAACCAAATGCAGATATATGTATTTTAAAAGAAGCTTTTTATGCTCTCATTTAATAATAGCCTAATAATTAACATATATTAAAGTTGAGATCCTTTGCGTTTGGATGTCTTTGCGATAATTTTGATCTCTTCAATTTTATAAGTTTTTGAAAGTTTATAACTTTTATTATGCATAAGAATTGTTGGAATGTATAATTAAACGGCATGCTGATTATGCCTATTAAATAAAAATAGGTTAAGGGTATCACTGTAAAGGTAATCATAAGATATTAATAACATTTTGAATCTTGCACGTTTGTTATTAGGGTTGAAAATAGAATGTAGAAATTATTGCTTTCATAGTATTTAACATTTTTAAAGCACTGTTAAAAAAACAATAAATTATTCATATCCTGTATATATGACGGGATTTTCATAAACATTGTAGATTTTAAAAGGTATCCTTATGACCGCTAGTCCATTTGATGATTTTCGTGCTTTGCTTACAAATTTACCTGTTGCTGATGAGTTTTCTATAATTTTGGCAAAAAAACGGCAAAAAGACTTAACAAAAGAGCAAGGAACATTAGGAAAACTAGGAGATATTGCTGTTTGGTATGCGGGGTGGAGGGGTACAGAAAAACCTATCGTAACGAGACCTTTGGTCGCTATTTTTTCTGGAAATCATGGTATTGTAGAGGAGAATATTACACCATTTCCACAATCTATGACACAAAAAATGGTAGAAAATTTTGCCTCTGGTGGAGCTGCTATCAATCAAATTTGTATTGCTTATGATCTTGGATTAAAAATATTTGATTTAGCATTAGAATATCCAACAATGAATATTACGAAGGATGCCGCAATGGATGAGCGGAGTGCGGCTGCTACAATGGCATTTGGAATGGAATCCATTGCGGGTGGAACAGATCTTTTATGTATTGGAGAAATGGGAATTGGAAACACAGCAATAGCTTCAGCTTTATGCTTAGCATTGTTTGGAGGGGAAGTGGAAGAATGGACAGGAAATGCTATGGAATCAGAAGGTGATTTTTATCAGCGTAAAATTGCAGCGGTTAAGACAGCTATTTCTTTGCACAAGGATTATTTCAATGATCCTTTTGAGATAATGCGTCGCTTAGGAGGACGTGAAATTGCTGCTATGGTTGGTGCTATTTTAGCAGCAAGAATAGAAAAAATACCCGTTATTTTAGATGGTTTTGTGGCAACAGCAGCTGCAGCGGTCCTTTATAAAATGCATCCAAAAGCTCTTGATCATACCCTTGTTGGACATGTTTCTTCTGAGACAGCTCATCGTAAACTTTTAAAAAAAATTGGCAAAGAACCACTTCTAGATTTGGGGATGCGTCTTGGTGAAGGGACAGGAGCAGCTATGGCAGCTGGTATTGTCAAAGCTGCTGTTTTAACACATGCACAAATGGTCGTTTTTCAACAAGAAAGTTTGAATGCCTAAAAGATCATGAGACGGATATAAAAATCTTAAGAGTTTTGTTCATGCGTCTTGTCGTGTAATTTAATATAATTAAGTGGAAGTTCCGTTGTATATTTAATCTGTTCCATTGCGAAAGAAGATGAGACATCACGGATATCAATTTTAGAAATTAATTTTTTATAAAAAAGATCATAAGCTTCAATGTTGGGCACAACAACACGCAATAAATAGTCAATATCTCCACTCATTCGATAAAATTCAATGACTTCACGGAATTCTTGCACAATTTTTGAAAAACGCTTAAACCATTCATGACTATGTGTGTTTGTGCGAATAGACACAAAAACAGTGACGTGTGCGTTTACTTTTTCAGGAGAAAGAACAGCAACACGACGCTGAATGACGCCATCTTCTTCAAGTTTTTGAATTCTACGCCAGCAAGGAGTGGTCGAAAGTCCCACTTTTTTAGCAATATCAGCAACAGAAAGTGTCGCATTTTCTTGCAAAAGATGTAAAATTTTTCGGTCAAGACGATCCATATTTATTCTCAATATTTTAATTTATAAAAATTTACGCACTAAACAACGCAGATATACAATAAGCTCATCATTAAACCATGGATTTTTCTGTAACCAAGAAGTATTTCGCCATGATGGATGAGGCAAAGGCATAACATTATAGCCTCGAGGTTGGGGAATGGAAAGAATATTTCTCCAATCACCAACAGTTGCAGAAACGGTTTTATATTTTAATTCTGTAATGTGCCACTTTTGCGCATAACTGCCAATAGCAAGAACAAGCTTTATTTGAGGCATCGCTTGAAATATCTTTTCATGCCATATTTCTCGACATTCACGTCTTGGTGGTAAATCAGCTTTATTTTTGTCATAGCCTGGAAAACAAAATCCCATAGGAACAATAGCAAAAAGAGATCTATTATAAAATTCTTCTTTCGTGACACCCAGCCAATTACGCAATTTTTCGCCAGAACGATCATTAAAAGGGATAGAAGTTTCATGGACACGCAACCCTGGTGCTTGGCCTGCAATTGCAATCGAAGCGGTATCGGATAAATAAACGACAGGGTTTGGTTCATGAGGAAGAGGAGGAAAATAATGGGGTTGTTGGACGCAAACACGACAGGAATAGATCTCTTTTTCAAGTTTGATAATTTGGCTACATTGTTTCATTGGTAAATAAAATTAAAAAATATTTTTCTTATTCTGTGCGAGGATTTGCTTTGCGCCATTCTTTTGGTCGTTGAAAACTTGATGCCCATATTCCTTTCTTTTTCTTTCTAGCTTCTTGCTCTTCTTTAGGATATTCATAATAATTTACAGCCCAACCATTATGTACAAGTGTTGCGTTGATATTGCTAACTTGTTTTGTTTTACATGTTGCAAGAATACGGCGATATTTATCTGTTTTTTGCCAGTGACATGTAACAGTTTGATTTTTTAATAGTTTTTCTAAATATTTCTTTGCCTCAAGCCCACAAGGGTAGCGTGCTTCTTTTTTTCCACAAAATTGGTGGAGTTCAGGAGCATCAATTCCAGCTAGTCGAATCTTAATTGAAGAAATCATAATGGTATCGCCATCAATGATTAATGCATTTCCTTCAACAGTGTTTTGAGAAGAAAATTTTTCTTTTTGAGGCAACAGCTGAGTTTTCTTAAAATAAGTTGACATAATGATAAGAATGCTAGCAGCGACAAAAATACTGAAACCGATAACTTTTAGATTAAAGCTTCTTAGATTAAAATGAGAAAAAGATTTTTTCATGAAATAAAGAAACTGCTAACATTATTATAACTCTATTTTAGTATTGTTTATAATTGACCCGAGAAACTTTATTCATATGACGAAACAGTGTTTCGTTTTAATGACAAAATTTTCATTAGATATCACAATAATCAAATACTCATACAGAATATATGTAAGCAACTTAAATAATAAATCAACTTATCCAAATCCGTACAAAACATACAAAGTTTAAAGTAAACTTTTTAAACTTAAGGAAATAAAAAAACACCCCTCAAAAAATAACTTTGAAGAGCAATACTCCCACATTTCTTTTGGAGTATAAAATCTATCAATTTAATAATAATTTTATTTATTTAATTTTTGTTTCTTTAAATTCAACGTGCTTTTTTACAACTGGATCATATTTACGCTTGCTCATTTTATCTGTCATTGTACGGCTGTTTTTCTTTGTTACATAGAAAAAACCAGTATCTGCAGTTGATAAAAGCTTGATCTTAATGGTTGCTGCTTTAGCCATAATGTAAATACCCTATTTATACTGAAAAAATATTATTTCTGTCAAAACTTATTTCCGACATCATCAGATTTTCCGGCAACACTACGGATGTTCTCAAAAAAGTCAAGAGCTGATTAATTTTCTCATAAGTTGGACAAACACCAAAATGACATATAAACCGAAAAAAACAGCCATGGCTATTGAAAAACCAAAGTGTTTAAAGATATCCATGGATTTTCCGATAAAGGTCGGTCCGATAAGCATACCAATTCCATAACAAAAAATAAAAGCAGAATTAGCAGCAGCAAGCTCTTGCCCCTTGAGACGGGCTCCTAAATGTGCAAGACTAATTGTATAAAGGCTCGCTGATACACCACCCAGAAAAAACAAATCAAGCATCAGAATCCATGGATATTGAAGAATCCATGGTACTATAAAAGTTCCTATAAAACCTAAAATAGCGCAACTCATCAGCGGGTAGCGTCGATCTTTGGCGTAGTCGCTTATAATGCTGATAGGAATTAAGAGGAAAATATTCCCAAGTGCAAGGGTTGCCATAAAATGTGCTGCTTCATTCTCATTATAACCAATGGATAAACTAAAGGGTATTATAAGAGTTAATACGCCCATTTGAATGGCCCCGTAAACAAGGACCGCCATCATTGCACTTGGAACGTGAAAAAGATAACGAAAAAATGGCATATATTGATTTTTTTGAAATTCTGGACTTAATTTCCAAGCGGTAAGAATTGGTATAGTAGCAAGTATAATAAGGCTATATCCAACAGCAAAAGGAATAAATCCTTGTGTTCCCACTTTTGCTAGCAGCGTTAGACCTATTATAAACCCTAATCCTAAGACAATAGCATAAATAGAAAGGATCAAACCGCGTTTTTTGGGGGGAGCATAACTGTTGATCCAAAACTCTGATAGGATAAACATAACTGTCATGCTGAAATGTAATATAAACTTTAAAATAAACCAAATCCATATGGGATCAAAAAAATAGAATCCTAAAAAACTTAAAGATCCTATCGCCATCATAAGCAATATTGTTTGAGCGATTCCTAAGCATAAGGCAATTCGAGACGTAAAAATAGCTGCAATAATTGTGGCGATTCCACCAACTGTTCCACTATAGCCGATTGTACTGTTGGAAAGTCCTTTCTCTGCCATAAGAAGAGAGACAAGTTGTGTTCCCATTGCCAATGCTGTTCCAACAGTGCCAATGGTTGCAATAGCGGCAATAATTGCACGCAAAGAATTATTTTGAGAGTCAAAAGGTTTTTTTTTCATGAGAATGGCTTAAGGTACTCTTGTTTATTTAAACAATGAAAAGATGAGCTGAAATGAAAGGGAGCCAAAACTATCCTTTGCAGTTTCTCTCATTTTCTAAGTATAAAAAACTGCAAGATTTTTATATGGTTATTATAGACTTAACAATAAAATTTATTCTCTTTTATACTAAAGAAAGAAGATTGTACATATAAATATTATATAATATAAGTCATTTCTTAAATTGAATTTATTATTCATATTATATTCAATGGAGGGCAAGAAGCTTAATTTTTTCTTTTCCCATAAAAAGTATACTTTTGTTTTTTTAATTTGTTTTTATGGTAGGATGTCGGTGAAAATTTTATTGGACGAGGTTTTGTTAACAGTTCAAAGCATAAAGCGCCAGCAAAAGGTTGTACCGTTATAAGTTTTACTTCTACAACATCACTGAGCTGATAGCCTTTATGGCTACGCTGTCCTACAAGAACATGTTGTGCTTCATCAAAATGATAATAATCATTTTTAAGTGTAGAAATATGGACAAAACCATCTGTATTGAGTTTATCAAGTGAGATAAAAAGACCTGCTTTTGTAACTCCGGAAATGCGGCCTGTAAAAATACGACCGATTTTATTCGTTAAATAGTGAGCAACAAGCCGATCAATCGTTTCTCTTTCAGCCATCATTGCACGGCGTTCGTATAAAGAAACTTGCGTAGCAATTTCTGCAAGATTTTGTTCTTGTGTATCTGTTAATTGATCATTTCCTAATTTGAGAGCTTTAATGAGTGCTCGATGAATAATGAGATCAGCATAACGACGGATTGGTGATGTAAAATGTGTATAGTTCTGCAAATTCAAACCAAAATGGCCACTATTTTTAGGGTTGTACTCTGCTTGTGATTGTGAACGCAAAATAACTTGATTGACTAGTTCTTGTTGTTGAGTATGAGCGACCTTTTCTAAAATTCTATTAAGGCGCGCTGAGGTAAGTTCGCTTCCGCGGGAGAGTGGTATCCCCAAACTTTGAAGAAAGCTCCGAAGTATTTCTTGCTTAGCAAGAGAAGGTTTTTCATGAATACGATAAATGAGCGGCTGGTGATGTTGTTTTAATGTTTCAGAAGCTGCAATATTAGCTTGTATCATAAACTCTTCAATTAAACGATGCGCTTCTAATTGTGTTTCACTCACAGCATCTTTTATGCATCCATTTTGATCAAGAATAATCTTTTTTTCTGCAATTTCTAATTCTAGTGGTTGGCGACGATTTCTCGCAGCTTTAAGGCATGCATAGGCTTCCCATAAGGGGTGCAAAATGCTCTCAAAAAGAGGGGTTATTTTTTCATTTATATTACCTTCAATTGCCAATTGTACTTCTTGATAAGAAAGTTTGGCTCTTACACGAATCATAGTACGATGAAAACTATGTTTTCGTTTATTACCGTTTGCATCAAAAATCATACGAACGGCTAAAGCTGGTCTTTCTTTTCCTTCACGCAGAGAACATAAATCATGAGAAAGGCGTTCAGGTAACATTGGCACAACGGTATCGGGAAAATAAACAGAATTTCCACGTTTCAATGCTTCTTTATCTAAAGCGCTTCCTGTTTTGATATAATAAGAAACATCTGCAATGGCTACAATAATAATCCAACCATCATTATTTGCTGGATCCTTATCCTTGGTTGCATAAACTGCATCATCATGGTCTTTTGCATCTGGTGGATCAATTGTAATAAAGGGTAATTGTCGCCAATCTTCACGATTATCCATATTGGCAGCTTTGATATGTTTGGCTTGCTCAAGAACACTTTCAGGAAAAATATAAGGAATTCCTTTCGAAAGAAGCGCTATCATTGAGAGTGTCTTCTCACTCTTAATGTGCCCTAAAACATTCTTTATTTTTGCGCTCTTTAATCCGTAACCAGTATTTTTTTTTATTTCGACTTCAACGAGATCACCAATTTGAATCTTCATTTCTGGAGACATTTCAACAATGAGTTCATTGGTTTTGCGGTCTATAGGATCAAGGCGCCATTGATCATTTTCCAATTTTCGTACAATAGCAAATGCGCTTTTGGGAGATACATCAATTTTACGAATAATTCGTCCCGTATAAGGATGGCTTGAGCTTTCAGAATTTTTATTTCGAAAAACTTTTACAAGAATATGATCTCCAACACCAATATTACTTCCTGTTATGTGATGAAAAGAGTGTATTTCAATATTGGGCTTTGGAGAATCTTCCCATTCAAGAGGTTGTGCAATAAAACTTCCATCTTTATCACGTCCGCTAATTTTTACTAAAGAAACAGGGGGTAATTTTCCTTTGTTTATTGCTCTTTTGTGGTGTTTAGATATGAGATTTTGATCCTTTAACTCACGTAACATATCTCTAAGCCAGATACGAGAATCGCCTTTTAAGTTAAAAGCTTTAGCGATTTCTCGTTTACTTGAGTGGTTAGGATTCTCAATTATAAAGGAAAGGATTGCTTCCTTATTGGGAAAAGTTTTCCCCTTGAATGAAGAGAGATATTTTATGTTTTTTTCACCTTTAGCCAAAATTTATGTCTCTTTTATTTTTGCTTTTGTTTTAGAAGAAGCTCTTTTTGAAGTTGTTTTTTTACTCGATGCTTTAACCGATATAAGTTCTAGTGCCTCTGGAAGTGTTACACTAATGGGATCTTTATCTTTTGGCAATGTTGCATTAATTTTACCCCAATTGACATAAGGACCATAACGCCCGTTGCGCACGGTAATGGTTCCTCCTTCTGGATGCTCTCCTAATGTTGCCAATGCTTCAGGTGTTGTTCTGCTTTGCTTGGTTTTGTTTTCTTGTTGTTCTGCCAATACTGTAACAGCGCGATTGATACCAATATCAAAAACTTCATCTGCATGAAGAAGGCGCGCAGATTTTCCGTTATGGCTAAGATAGGGACCATATCGTCCAATCGTAGCCGTGATTATTTTTCCAGTTTCAGGATGAATGCCAATTTCACGGGGAAGGGATAGTAAAGCCAAGGCTTTATCAAGGGTTACATTTTCTGCCTGCCACTCTTTTGGTAGTCCTGCACGCTTAACTTCTTTGCTTTCACCAAGTTGAATATAGGGTCCAAACCGGCCATTGCGAAGAGAGATATCTTTTCCTGTTTCAGGGTCAATACCAAGTATAACAGGTTCATCATTGCGTACAGCTTCATTATCTTCTCCAGTATCTGTACCAAGTTGGCGTGTGTATTTACATTCGGGATAATTGGAACAGCCAACAAAAGCACCATAACGACCGAGTTTTAATGATAATTGACCATTTTTACAAAGAGGACAGGAACGCACATCACTTCCATCTTCGCGTTCAGGAAAGGCGAGAGGTGCTAATGTTACATTTAAAACATCAAGGACATTGGTTATACGGAGTTCTTGGATATTGCTAATAGATGCATTAAATCCATCCCAAAAATCCCTTAAGACGTCTTTCCAAGAAAGTTTGCCGTCAGATATAAGATCCAGCTTTTCTTCAAGATCTGCTGTGAAACCATATTCTACATAGCGATTAAAGAAATTTTCAAGAAAGGCCGTAACAATACGTCCCTTAGCATCGGGAATAAGCTTTCGTTTATCAATGACAATATATCCACGGTCACACAATGTCGCCAATGTGGAGGCATAAGTCGAAGGACGACCAATTCCTAACTCCTCAAGCTTTTTAATTAATGAAGCTTCAGAATAACGAGAAGGGGGCTCTGTGGTATGTTGTACGGATTCAACTTTTTCTTTTGTAAGTGCTTCACCAGTGTTTATTTGTGGTAAACGTGTTGTTTCATTTTCTTCATTATTTTCTTCGTCTCGTTGATCCGTGTAGACGGAAATAAAGCCATCAAAGCGAATAACAGATCCTGTTGCTCGTAGATTTGCACGGTTTTCTCCTTGCTGTGCTTCAATTTCAACGGTTGTACGTTCAATGTCAGCAGAACGCATTTGGCTGGCAATAACACGCTTCCATATCAGCTCATAGAGCTTTGCTTGATCGCTATCGAGAAAATTACGGACTTGACTAGGATTGCGTTGAAAATCTGTTGGACGGATCGCTTCGTGTGCTTCTTGTGCATTTTTTGCCTTTGTTGAATAAAAACGTGGTTTTTCAGGAATATAGTCTTTACCGAAAGTTTCATGAATAACTTTTCGTGCTGAATCAATAGCTTCTGGTGCTATTTGCACACCATCGGTACGCATATAAGTAATAAGCCCTGCCGTTTCACCATTAATTTCAATGCCTTCATAAAGCTTTTGGGCAATTTGCATAGTGCGAGAAGCTGAAAATCCTAATTTTGAAGAAGCTGCTTGTTGTAGTGTGGAGGTTGTAAATGGAGGAAAAGGATTTCTCTTTGTAGGTTTTGCTTCAACACTGAGTGTATGATATTGGGCTTGCTCCAACATAAGGCGAATTTGGTCTGCTTGTTCTTGAGATTGAATATCAAGCTTGCCTATTTTTCTTTGATTAAACATTGTCAATCTTGCTTGGAAACTATCATTTCGGATGGTTTTTAACTGTGTTGTAATGGACCAATAATCTTCTTTGATAAAATGTTCTATTTCTGATTCACGATCACAAATAATACGCAAAGCAACCGATTGAACGCGTCCTGCTGAACGGGCACCAGGAAGTTTCCGCCATAAAACAGGTGAAAGTGTAAAACCAACGAGATAATCAAGAGCGCGACGTGCAAGATAAGCATCTACAAGTGATGTATCAATATCACGTGGATTGTTCATAGCATCAAGCACAGACTTTTTGGTGATGGCATTGAAGACAACTCTTTTAATAGGTTTATCTTTTAAAACTTTTTTTTGACGGAGAACATCCAGAATATGCCATGAAATAGCTTCCCCTTCACGATCAGGGTCTGTTGCTAATATAAGGCTATCGGCTTCTTTAACGGCTTTTGCTATTTCATTTAAACGTTTAGCGGCAGCAGAATCTATATCCCATTTCATAGAAAAATCTTGATCCGGTAAAACAGAACCATCTTTTGCAGGCAAATCACGAACATGTCCAAATGATGCGACAACTTTGTATTGAGATCCAAGATATTTATTAATTGTTTTTGCTTTTGCTGGAGATTCAACGATAACGATATTCATAATTTTACCCAAATATTGAAATAAAAATTTTTTTATAAACGCCTTTTACGCGAATAGCTAATGCCAATTGCTTAAGAGCACATAAAAAAATATTAGCCATATAAAAAACATGAATATTGTACAACTTATGATTGTCATTATTAGAATACACCCTATATAGAATTACACGATTTATTTTCCACTGTTATTACAAAAACATACGGCGAAATACTAAGACGTCTATTGAGAGGTAGGAGGGGAAATGCTCAAGGATAGAGGATTATGTTTATAAATCATTTAAAAGTTATCCAATATATTACAGACATGTCAAAGCAAATGAATCAGATGGCGCGTCAGGCGCATAGTCCGCTTTTAGCATTGCTTTTGGATATGGTTGCCAAAGAAGGGCAAAGCATTATTAATAGTGCTGAGGCTCTTGGGGAAGATCAAGATTCGACAATGACACACAACCACCAGAGTGTCGAATAAGCTTTCCAGCAAGGTCGAGTTCTACCAACAAGAGGTAGAGAGCTGGGAGTGAAACACCTGAGTGGATACTAAGTGTGTCTAAATCGATTGGCGTTGTTGAAAGAGCGGAGAGAACTGCTGCACGTGCTGCATTGTCATCTGCTAAAGAGAGACCGCTGTTTTTTTCATCTGCTAAATTAAAATTCTCCTTTTCAAGTTGTAAAGAGGATGGTTCCTCAAAAAAATTGAGTTGCGAATTTGGAAGCGGTGAAATTAATGGCGTAAGTGTTTCTATAATGTCAGAAGGATGTGTGGTGAGTAGAGCACCGTCTTTGATAAGATTGTTTGTACCAACAGATCTTGGATCAAGTGGAGAACCGGGAATGGCAAAAATTAACCGTCCCATTTCAGCTGCTTGACGTGCGGTAATTAAGGACCCTGAGCGCAGGGCTGCCTCTACAACCAAGAGACCAAGTGATAGAGCTGCAATAATACGGTTTCTTCTTGGAAAATCGATAGCACGCGGCTTCCAAGAAATGGGCATTTCGCTGATGATGGCTCCACCGTTGGCGATAATATCTTCGTGCAACTTTTTATTTTCAGGAGGATAGATATGATCAATTCCTCCAGCCATGACTGCAACAGTTCCTGTTTTTAAACTTGCTTGATGCGCAACGCTATCAATTCCACGAGCGAGACCAGAAATTGTTACAAAGTCTGCTTCTCCGAGAAAACGCGCAAATTGAGCCGTAAGCTTTTTCCCAGCAGCTGAAGCATTTCGAGAACCTATAATTCCAATAGAAGTTTTTTGAAAAATTGAAATATTACCTTTGATAGCAATAAGCGGCGGAGGGGCTTCTGTAACCTTAAGAAAAGCTGGATAGTCTGGTTCGCCCACACCGATGAACCGAATATCTAATCTTTCAGCTTCTTGCATTTCTTTTTCTGCATCTTCTAAGCTTGCTATTTTTATAGATACAGAACCACCACCTTTTCTACTAAGCTCTGGCAGCGCTGCCAGAGCATTTTCTGCTGTTTTATAATGATCAATGAGATTGCGAAAACTAACAGCTCCAATATTTTCACTGCGCAACAACCGTAACCAGCTTAGACGTTGACGATCAGTAAGCAGGATTCCTTTATTTATCTCCGTGTTGCGTACCAATCTTACTTTCTTCCCCAATTAATAATCTACTGATATTTGCAGAATGTTTTATAAACACAAATACGCTCATCACAATCAGCATACAATAGAAATAAGAAGCGGAAAAATAAAAAACAAATATCGGTGTGATCGTAACAGCAATAAGCGCAGATAATGAAGAATAACGCATGAGAAGAAAAATCGCACTCCATACAATAATAAAAATAATTGCTGCGGGCCAATAGATTCCTAAACAGACCCCTAGATAGGTAGCAACACCTTTGCCACCTTTAAATTTAAGCCATACGGGGAAAAGATGTCCTAAGAAAGTAAAAAAACCCGCTAGAGAAACAAGTATACTATTGTCTAGCGGATTACTAAAAAACTTTATAATCAAAACAACGATAGTTCCTTTTAACATATCACAAAGAAGTGTTAGAGCAGCAAGCTTTTTATTTCCTGTTCGTAAAACATTTGTTGCTCCAATATTGCCGGAACCGATTGTTCTTATATCACCAATTTTGAACAATCTCGTAAAAAGAAGACCAAATGGAATCGAGCCAATGAGATAAGATATGAGGAAAATAAACCATGGAGTGGACTGAAAAAATATTTCTGCTTCATTCATTAAGAATCTCATTAAGTTTGTTGATCAAGTTTAAAAACGGATTTCCCTTTCACAAAGGTCTGGAGCACACGTCCTTGAAAACGTGCATTATCAAAAGGGGTATTTTTTGAACGTGAATAGAGCTTCTCTTTCGAAACAACCCATGGTTCTTCAAGATCAACCACAATAAAGTCTGCATGAGCACCTTTTTTGAGTGTTCCTGCATTGAGTCCAAAGAGCTTTGCAGGCGCCGTTGACAAAAGTTCCGTTATCCGTAGAAGAGATAGGCTATCATCATGATAAAGGCGTAAGGCTGCGCTCAATAAGGTCTCCATACCAATAGCGCCAACTGCCGCGTCATTAAATGGTAAATGTTTTTTGTCGATACTCTGAGGATCATGAGAAGAGACAATAACATCTACAGTCCCATCCTTTATTGCTTCAATCATTGCTATACGGTCTTCTTCTGTACGCAATGGGGGTATTAAGCGAAAAGAGGTGCGATATTCACCAATGTCATTTTCATTGAAAGATAAATGATTAATAGATACACCCGCTGAAATTTTCTCACTGCGTTTTTTACCTAAACGAAGTGCATCAGCAGAGAGTGCTGTCGATATTTGAGCGGCATGATAGCGTGTTTGCGTTAATACTGCTAATCGCAGATCTCTTTCAAGTGGGATAACTTCTGCTTCGCGAGGGATGCCAGAAAGACCAAGCCAACTGGCAAGCAGTCCTTCATTCATCACACCTTGCCCTGTAAGATCTTTATCTTGCGTTTCATGCATCAATGGAACATCAAAATCGCGTGCATAAGTCATTGCACGCCGCATAACAGATGAATTTTGAAGTGTTTTTTTGCCTTCACTAAAAGCAACGGCTCCTGCATCTTTGAGCAAACCAAATTCGGTTATTTCTTGTCCGTTGAAACCTTGTGTGATTGAAGCAACGGGATAAATATTGACCAATGAGATTTCCTGTGCTGTATGCGTAATAAATTTAATCAGAGCAATATTATCAATAACTGGATGCGTGTTTGGCATCATAAGAAAGGAAGTAATACCACCTGCTGCGGCCGCTTGACTTGCTGATGCAATTGTTTCACAATGCTCATTCCCTAATTCTCCAACAAAAACGCGCGCATCAACGAGTCCAGGGAGAATTGCTTTGTTTTGTGCGTTAATAACTTCTGCTTCTTCAGGGAATCCCTGATTCAGAGCTTCTTTTCCAGCGGCTATAATTCGTCCATTTTCAACAATAACTGTACCAATTTCATCGATTGTGCGCGAAGGATCAATAATACGAGCATTTTGAAAAACAATTGGTTTTATCATTTTTTTTCTCCACTGATCTTTGCGCGTGAATCTAATAAAGCCTCCATGACAGCCATACGCACTGCAATTCCCATTTCTACTTGTGTATGAATCATACTTTGTGGTCCATCTGCTATGTCGGATGCAATCTCTACACCACGGTTTAATGGGCCAGGATGCAGAATAATAGAATCATTTTTGGCATAGGCTAAATTTTCTTTATGTAAGCCAAAATAATGGAAATATTCACGCGTAGAGGGAATAAAAGAGCCTGTCATCCGTTCATGCTGTAAGCGCAACATCATGATAACGTCAGCATTTTTAAGACCTTCTTTCATCGTGTTAAAAACCTCAACACTCATATGAGCGATTTCTGCGGGTAAGAGTGTTGAGGGAGCAACAGCACGAACACGAGCACCCAAAGCATTAAGACACAAGATATTGGAACGGGCAACACGTGAGTGTAAGATATCTCCGCAAATCGCAACAGTTAATCCTTCAATACGACCTTTTGCCCTTTTAATGGTTAGAGCATCTAATAAAGCTTGGGTTGGATGTTCATGAGCACCATCACCTGCATTAATAACACAACAATCAACTTTTTGCGCTAATAAAGCTGCCGCTCCTGCACTGTTATGGCGAAAAACCAGTATATCTGGCTTCATTGCATTGAGAGTTGTAGCTGTATCAAGTAATGTTTCTCCCTTTTTTACAGATGAGTTGCCGATCGCAAGACTCATCACATGTGCACCTAGCCTTTTACCCGCTAATTCAAAAGAAGATTGTGTTCGCGTAGAGGCTTCAAAAAAGAGATTAATTTGAGTCCGTCCATGCAAAGTAGATTTTATTTTATCAATTTTGTTAGAAAGGATAACATTTGCTTCTGCACGATCAAGCAATGTATTAAGATCTTGTACACTCAGATCTTTAATAGCTAAAAGATGTTGATGAGGGAAAAGTGGAAAAAAATTATCTTGAATCATAGCATTCTTCTTTATCTCTCTCTAAACAGGTTAAACAAGCATTTGTTTGAATATGATAAATGTTTCTTAACTCTAAAAAGACAAATAGTCTATGATATGAATGATTTGAATGTAGGAATATACCTATGAGTGCTGTATCTGCGCAAAATACTCGTCGAAAAAATACATTTCTTAGTGATACGCTTATGTTTCGTATTGCTTCTACTTTGCCTAAGTTTTTGTTAGCAAGTTTTGAAGAAATAGGGGATTTTGCCGCGAGTCGAGAAGCATGGAAACTTTCTTGCTTAGCGAATCATTATAAGCCTTTATTACGCTATAATGATGAATGGGGGCAACCAACGGAAAAATTAGAGATCCATTCTTCCTATCAAGCTCTTCAACAATATTCTAGACAAGCAGGTTTGGTTACCTCACTTTGGGAAAATGCGAGTTCAGAAAATGGAGTACGCTATCAAGCGCGTGCGATTCGTTTAGCTTTATCTGCTGGTTTAGAAACAGGACATTTGAATGAAGTTATCATAACGAGTGCAGCTATTGCTGTTTTAATTAGTGATATTGAGCTCTTCAAAAAATGGCAAAATGTACTTTTATCACGCCAATATGATTCTTCATCAAAGCCTATTCATCATAAAAAAGCTGCTTCTCTAACTTGTGCATTTGACGATATTGAAAAATACGCTTTCAATTTTCCAAGTGTTAAGAAAATTTCTTTCGATGAAAGTATGGAACGTGATCTATATCGTTTAAATGTTGTAAAAACCAATGTTATTAATCCTACCGCTGACGGATATCTTGTTAGTGCAGATTTAAATGGTCATTTAAGTTGTTTTTTTATTCCACGCATACAAGAAAATGGCGCATTAAATGGATCTATATCGATTCGTCATTTAATTCAGCGTTCTGGAGAACTTTTAACACCAGAGGGGGTTGTCGATTTCCAAGGCAGTTATGGCTGGCTTTTGGGAAATGCTGGAGAAGGGCTTAAAGTTATTAAAGATATCGAGACGATGATGCGTTTCGATCAATCTGTCATATCGGCAGGTGTTTTACGAGCGGCTCTTCAATTTGGTATAGATTTTTTCCGGAAAAAAATGCCCAATCAGCCGTTACCTCCACTGACAGAACGTATTTTTGCAGATATTGCATTAGATATAGCTGCCTCACAAGCATTGGTTTTGCGTTTAGCGAGAGCATTTGACAATGCAGCAAATGACCGTTCTGAAGCAGCTTTTGCCCGTATTATGACACCTATTATTGCTTATCATGTAAGTCAATTGGTTGTGCCTATTATTGGTGAAATTATTGCACAACTTGGTATTGAAAGTTTTATAGAGAATAATCCATTATCACAAATGTTGCATAATGGGCCTGCGCGAATTGTGAGAAATAGTTCTGCTAATCAATTGGTAAAGGATGCCATTCTTATTGCTGAAAAAGCACCGGGATTGTTTCAGAAATTGTTGGAAAAAATTGCTCTTGATATTGGACCAGCGGGACCCAGAGCAATTGAAATCATTAAGTCAGCAGGTGATATGGCATCAGCAAATGAAGGTGCAGGAAGGTTTTTTGTTGAACAGGTAGCTTATGCTGCAGCAGCAGCAGCATTACGTTCTACAGACATAGAACATGTTGCAAATGCCTATATGGAAAGCCGCCTTGGGGGACAATGGAGATCTTCTTACGGGATGCTCATTGCACGATATAATGCAGGGCATTTGCTCAATGTCCTCTATCCTTCCATATGATGAAAGTGTTGAATTCTATTGAGAGCACCTTGCAATATAAAAGCGGCGGCTGCCGAATCAATACGGCTTGCTCTTTTAGCGCGCGATACATTCATTTCTAAAAGAGACCGTTCCGCAGCAATTGTTGATAAACGTTCGTCCCAAAAAACAAATGGAATTTTTGTATAAGCTTTCATATTGCTCACAAAAGCTCTGGTTGCTTGAACACGAGAGCCACTGCTTCCGTTCATGTTAAGAGGTAAGCCAATGATAATAACGCCTACATTTTCACGGTCAAAAATTTTAATAAGTGTGTAAGCATCTTCTGTAAATTTTTTTCGCTGTAGTACAGGACGTGGATTTGAAACAGTCAGCCCCATATCAGAAATGGCAATTCCGATAGTTTTTGTCCCTAAATCTAAGCCTGCTATTGTTTGTTTAGGCAAAAGATGTGTTATAACTTCATCTATATTAATAACAGTCATAAGGGTATAATACGTTTTTTAATGTTTCAGATCTATAGTTATATTCTTTATTCATGTTATCTAATATTCTTGCACTTACAAGTGCAGCCTTGTATAGCCAGAATAAAGATCAATAAATAAACAAAAAAGCAGAAAGGCGTAAAGAGTATGTCTGTTGATCAAGAGACAGTCAAGCGGATAGCACATTTAGCAAGGATTGCCCTCCACGATGATGAGATAGAACCTGTGACAAAAAAATTCAATGCTATTTTAGGTTTTGTAGAACAATTGAATGAAGTTGATGTCAGTGGAATTGAGCCATTAACATCTGTGATGCCGATGACTCTACGAATGCGTGAAGATAGTGTTACAGATGGTGATAAAGCAGCAGATATTGTAGCCAATGCTCCTGTTACAGAAGAAAATTTTTTTCTTGTCTCAAAAATTGTTGAGTAATTTTTTATATTTTTGAAATTTGAGAACCAATATGACTGATTTAACAACCCTCACAATTGCGCAAGCTCGTGATGCTTTAACAAAGAAGAATCTCAAAGCAACAGAATTAACGGAAGCTTATTTACAAGCAATAGAATTAGCTAATCCAATTTTGAATGCTTATGTAACAATAACAGCAGAACAGGCAATGAAAATGGCTGCTGAATCAGACAGTCGCTTAGCGAAAGGGCAGGGAGGGCTTTTAGAAGGAATCCCCTTGGGGATTAAAGATCTTTTTGCAACCTATGGTGTTCATACTCAAGCCTGTTCACATATCCTTGATGGTTTTAAACCGCACTATGAATCAACTGTCACAGCTAATTTATGGCAAGACGGTGCTGTGATGTTAGGAAAACTTAATATGGATGAGTTTGCTATGGGCTCATCCAACGAAACATCATATTATGGCCCCGTTATTAGTCCATGGAGAAAAAAAGGCTCGAATGAAAAACTCGTACCCGGTGGTTCATCGGGAGGATCTTCTGCCGCTGTTGCTGCACAAATTTGTGCTGGGGCAACAGCAACAGATACAGGTGGCTCAATACGTCAACCAGCAGCTTTTACTGGAACTGTAGGAATAAAGCCAACTTATGGACGTTGTTCGCGATGGGGCGTTGTCGCGTTTGCTTCATCTCTTGATCAAGCTGGACCTGTTGCCAGAGATGTTCGTGATTGTGCTATCTTACTCAGATCAATGGCCTCTTTTGATGAAAAAGATTCTACTTCCGTCAATTTACCAGTTCCTGATTATGAAAGTTATCTTGGTCAATCAATCAAAGGAATGAAAATAGGTATTCCAAAAGAATATCATGTGGATGGAATGTCTCCAGAAATTATTGAGCTTTGGCAAAAAGGAATAAATTGGTTAAAAGAAGCAGGTGCTGAGATTAAGGATATTTCTTTGCCTCATACAAAATATGCTCTACCTTCTTATTACATTATAGCTCCTGCAGAAGCTTCTTCTAATTTAGCGCGTTATGATGGTGTGCGTTTTGGTTTGCGCATGCCTGGAAAAGACATCATTGAGATGTATGAAAATACACGTTCTGTTGGTTTTGGTAATGAAGTTAAGCGGCGTATTTTGGTTGGGACTTATGTCCTTTCATCTGGTTATTATGATGCCTGTTATCTAAGAGCTCAAAAAGTAAGAACACTCGTAAAACGTGATTTTGATCAATGTTTTGCTTCAGGCATTGATGCTATTTTGACACCAGCAACACCAACACCTGCTTTTGGTATTGCTGATGAAAAAATAAAAAATGATGCTGTAGCAATGTATCTTAATGATATTTTTACGGTACCAGTCAATATGGCTGGTTTACCAGGAATTTCTGTTCCTGCTGGTCTGTCATCAAATGGTTTACCTCTAGGATTGCAATTGATTGGTAAACCTTTTTCTGAAGAAGTCATTTTTCAGATAGCGCATATTATTGAACAAGAAGCAGGAATATTCAGTGCAGAAAAATGGTGGATGTAATAGTCAAAATTCACAAAGGAGCATTTCTCATCCTTAATGAGAAATGCTTTTTTAGAAGGTGGAGGGAATGAGCTCTATTTCCTTAATTCGTAGTCTTTATCCACCAAGATAGGCTTCTTTAACACGCGAATCAGAGAGCATAGTTTTTCCTTCACCGTGAAATAAAATATGTCCTACCTCTAAAATATAAGCATAGTCAGCTATGGAAAGTGCAGCAAATGCATTTTGTTCAATAAGAAGAACAGTTTTTCCCATATCATTAATTTTTCGAATAATAGAAAAAATTTCTCGAACGAGAAGTGGCGCTAACCCCAACGAGGGTTCATCTAATATGACCATATCAGGATTGCTCATGAGTGCACGGCCCACAGCAACCATCTGTTGTTCACCACCTGACATTGTTCCTCCCAACTGTTTTGCTCTTTCACGTAGGCGCGGAAAAAGGTCAAATATCCATTCAATATCACGGGAAATTCCCTGCTTATCGTGACGAATATAAGCACCTAGATGAAGATTCTCTAAAACAGTGAGATGGGGCATGATACGTCGTCCTTCAGGACTTAGAGCAATCCCTAATCGCAAAATCTCTTCTGGTGATTTTTTAATAATAGATTTGCCATTATAGGTAATTTCTCCATAAACAGAGCGATTAAGTCCTGTAATAGAACGTACAATACTGCTTTTTCCTGCACCATTGGCTCCAATTAAAGTGACAATACTGCCCCGCTTTATGGACATAGAAAGATTTTGGACAGCTTTAATGGCGCCATAATGAACGTAAAGATTTTTTATTTTAAGAATATCCATAAACATCTCCGCCAAGATAAGCTTCAATAACTTTAGGGTTATTACGAATTTCATCTGGTGTACCATTGGCAATGCAACAGCCATATTCCATAACCAAAATATGTTGGCAAAGCCCCATAACCACTTTCATATCGTGCTCAATAAGAAGAATTGTAAGATCAAAGTCTTTTTGCACTTTTGCGATGAATTTTCTAAGATCTTCACTTTCTTGTGGATTCATGCCAGCAACAGGTTCATCAAGAAGAAGCAATTTGGGCTTTGTGGCTAACGCGCGTGCAATTTCTAGACGTCGTTGCACACCATAAGGTAAAGCTGTTGCCGATTGATTGGCAAGGTGATCAAGTTGTAGCTGTTCAAGGAGCTCCAAGGAATTTTTATAAACTTCCTTCTTTTCTTTCATTGCTTTTGAAAAAAATAGAGCTGAAGAAAACCAAGGATATTTTTGTCGAACATGCGCTCCTACCATAACATTCTGCAAAACCGTTAACCCTGAAAAAAGACGAATATTTTGAAATGTTCTGGCAATATGGCTTCTACAGATAATATAAGGAGACGCTCCAGAAATTTTTTTCTCATCAAAAAGAATGATGCCGCTTGTAGGAGCATAAAATCCAGAAATCATATTGAAAACTGTTGTTTTTCCAGCACCATTGGGACCAATTAACCCAGTAATACTTCCTCGTTTAATTGCCATATTAACATTATTTACAGCAACTAATCCGCCAAAACGCATTACAATATTATTGAGTGAAAGGATGTTGTCGTTCATAGCTTTCCCTCAGTATTAGAAAGCTTTTTGCGTGTCAAAAAGCTATAAATTCCATTCCATGAGAATTCTCGTTGTCCCATTAACCCTTTTCTCCAAAACAAGATAATTACCAGCAATAAAAGAGAAAAAACAACCATACGAAGTCCTGGGGTTTCTGGAATATGTATAAAACCTAAGTCAAATGGACTTTCAATAATACGAAGCCATTCAAGCATTACTGTAATAATAATGCTGCCAATAATGCTCCCTGTAATTGAACCGAGACCACCAGCAACAACAATCATCAAAATATTAAAAGTCAAAAGAAAATTAAACATTTTTGGATCAATGGTTGAAATAAGAGCCGCCATTAATGCGCCACCTATACCTGCAAAAAACGCTCCAACAGTAAAAGAAAAACTACGGTAGAAAAAAGCGTTAATTCCCATAGTTTTCGCAGCTATTTCATCATCACGGATAGCACGTAATACGTTACCAGTATTGCTTTGCAGTAAGAGGACAATAAAGAGAACAGTAAATGCTAGCCAACCGTAGTTCCACCATAATGTTGCATTTTGAGGTATTCCTTTGATTCCCAAAGAGCCATTTGTGAGCGATGTTGCGTTCGTAATGACAATGCGAATAATTTCTGCAAAACCTAATGTTGCAATTCCAAGATAATCACCACCAAGACGCAATATTGGTAAAGCAATCAATAAACCTACAACTGCAGCACACAAACCACTTACAACAACAGCGATAAAAAAAGGTAACTGTAAATGGTATAATGGTTCAGCAATAGGATCAAGAATCCACATCATTTCTTTTTGTTCAGGGGAAAGAAGTAAAATTGCGCAAACATAAGCACCAATAGCCATAAATCCAGCATGTCCAAGAGAAAACATACCTGTGAAACCGTAAATCAAATTAAGCGAAATTGCCAATATCGCATTAATAGCAATCAGATTTATGATACGAAGCGTATAGTCATTAAAATGGCTATCAGCATAAAATAAAAAACCTATAAAAACGAAAATACTTATACACGATAAAACAGTTGTCGCTGATTTCGCCATTAGATTTTCTCCTGACTTCTTTTACCCATTAATCCTGTGGGCAATATCAATAAAATCAGAATCAATAAAATGAAAGCGAAGGCATCTCGATATCCAGATAGCGCGGGAAAAAATGCGATAATCATAATTTCAATAAACCCTAATAACAATCCTCCCAACATTGCACCTGGTATCGAACCAATACCTCCGATAACAGCAGCGATAAATGCTTTGAGACCAGGAAGAACACCCATATAAGGCTGAATTTGAGGATAACGTAAAGACCACATAATGCCTGCTATGGCGGCAAGAGCTGAGCCTATTCCAAATGTAAACGCAATAACTTTATTGACAGACACACCCATCAAACGTGTTGTTTCAATATCATGGGAGATTGCGCGCATAGCAAGACCCGGTTTTGTTTTATGGATAATCCATAATAGTAATAAAATAAGAATTAATGACACAAAGGGAACGATCAAAGACATGGGAGCAATTCTGATGATACCATCTGCTCCTGATCCTAGATGCCATAAAAATGGTGTTACAAGAAAATCTGGCTGTTGTACACCTTTCGGCACACCACTAAAGAGTACAGTAGCAAGATTTTCAATAAAAAAAGAAACACCGATTGCACCGATAAGTGCCGAAATGCGCGGAGCATGGCGTAGAGGTTTATAAGCAAATTGATCAACAGCAACACCCACAGCACTTGTAATAAAAATGGAAAAACAAAGAGCTAAAACCCAAATCGGTGTAAAATCTTGTGGGAAGATTTTAAAATAATAAACAAATCCTAGCGCAAGAATTAAAAAAATAGCAATCCAATAAATTGGAGGACGCCTTTTAAAGCCTATAAAGACCGAATAATAAACAAGAGCAGCAAGGAACAAAAGAAGAAAAGCTGCCCAAGCAGGCATAAAGCCAATTGTGGAAAAGAAAACAAAATATGCTCCCAGCATAAAGATATCACCGTGAGCAAAATTAATGAGTCTCAGTATACCGTAGACCATGGTGTAGCCAATAGCAATAAGCCCATAAAGAGATCCCAATGCCAGTGCATTAAAAAAGTACTGGATGAACATTTCAGTGCTCATCTCTCATCCTTCCACATTTGTTAATTTACATAGGACAATAAGAAATTTCTAAGTTTTTGGTTGAGAAAAAGATCCTCAACCAATTCTTGCATTTTAATAAGTACAACTTTTTAATTAAAAAACAGGTTTAACTTCTTCTAAATAAACACGTTTTCCATCCTGTATTTTAATGATACCAATAGGAATTTTAGGATTATGATTTTTATCCATTGACATATCCCCAAAGGGGGTAGGAAAATCTTTTAATTGGCTAAGTGCGATAGTAATTTTTTCACGATCAGTGCTACCAGCATTTTCAATAGCCTTCATGAACATCATATAACTCGTGTATCCCAAAACAGAATTGATATTTGGTTCTTTGTCAGGGTAAGCTTTTTTCCATTCTTTTGTGAATTCTTGCGCAGCTACTGACATATTTGGCATATCCTCACTATAGGGAAGTGTCGTATGTAAGAAACCTTCTGCAGCTTTTCCTGCAATCGTAATGGTTTCTGGATTATCCATAGCATCTCCACCCATAATTTGAAACTTAGCCCCTAATTCTCGTGCTTGTTTCATGATGATAGCACCTTCAGAAAAGTAAGATGGAATGAATAAGATATCAGGTTTCTGGGCGATAATTTGCGTGAGAACAGCTGAAAAGTCCTGATCTCCAGAATTATAATTTAAATTTGAGATAACTTCACCACCTAATTTTTTGAAAGCACGCGTAAAATAACTTGCAAGACCAATAGCATAATCGCTTGAAATATCTTTAAGGATAGCAGCTTTTTTTGCGTGTAAAGTTTGGCTTACATAAGTTGCGATTCCTACTCCTTGATAGGAATCAATAAAGCAAGCACGAAAGTAATATTTTTTACCCTGTGTAACAAGGGGACTTGTTGAGGACGTTGCAATGGTTGGAGTCTTTGCCTTTTCAGATATTTCACCACCTGCTAACGAGAGCGAAGAACCATAGCTACCAATGATTCCACTCACTTTTTCACTTGCTGTTAAACGCATAACAGCATTAGCCGCTTCTACTTTATCAGACTTATTATCAATAATAACAAGTTCTACTTTACGTCCTAAAATTTCTGGAACTTTTTTATGGGCTAATTCTATACCTCTAATTTCAAGCTGACCTCCAAATGCATTTTGACCACTTAATGGAAGATAAACACCAATCTTAATAGGTTCACTCGCATAAACATTTGCTGTAAATGCCATAAATGCTGCGATTATCGTAAGGATTTTCTTCAATTGCATTGCGCATTTTCCTTAATTGAATTGTCGTTTTTTCACCTTATATTGAACTTCTTCATCATGCAAGTTACACATTAATCAAAATATCATTATGTAAAAAAACTTTTATATGACCTCTTTTGTAGGGCACTTCTTGTAAGGTATGTAAAGTGTACAATCAAATAGTTTTATAAATATTCATGTTGATATTCTCTGACATGAACATAGAAGATACGACAATGTGGGGAAATCTTATCTTGGGGCTTGCGTGTTGATACAAGAGCAATGTTTACTTAAACCTAGAGAATCAATATCGTACAATTTATAAGCTACAGGATCACGTTATTATGACGAGTAAGGATGCATTAAAGGATTGTTCCCCATCCGAGGATAGTATAGGTGCTTGTGGGGAGATTATCGAAATCAGTGGTGTCATTAAGTGGTTTGATGGTAGTAAGGGGTATGGATTTATTGTACCTGATTTACCTCATTTCCCCGATATATTATTGCATGTTACAGTAATGCGAAGGGATGGTTTTCAAACAGCTTTGGAGGGAGCTAAAGTCATTTGTGCTGTGGAAAAAACTGAACGAGGATTAAAGTGCGTTCAGGTGAAATCCATAGATTGTTCTTCAGCAATTCATCCATCAGAAGTTCCAGCCCGTACCCATGTTGTTGTTACTCCAGAAAGTGGACTAGAACGAGCAATTGTTAAATGGTTTAATCGTGACAAAGGATACGGTTTTCTTAGCCGTGGGCAAGGAACAGAAGATATTTTTATTCATATGGAAACATTGCGCCGTTTTGGTTTAGCAGAGCTTCGTTCCGGTCAAGTTGTTCTTGTACGTTTTGGTAAAGGAGAAAAAGGTTTAATGACAGCAGAGATTTATCCGGATATAGGCATTCCTTTAGCTATGCATTAAATTTCACGAGTGAAATCAGTATGTTTCCTGTATTTTTAAAGGTGATTGTTTCATAAATTGCTATAGAAGTAGATTTTTAAAGAAAATATAGCTCTCGTGAATCTATAAACCAAATGAAGGAAATTGTGCATATTACGTTGAAAGAAACTAGAAAATAACAAGGAAGCAATTCTCTTGTTTTTTGACTTTTAAACTCTGGTACTTTTTATTTTATAAACAAAATTTAAAATTTTTCTGTGGTGGAGACAAGAATGTTAAAGCCTTTTAAAAAGGGGCATATTGCTTTATTGGTGATGCTTTTTATGCTAGATATGCGTGTTGTTGTAGCAAAGGAGCCCATAGAGATTCCTGTGCATCCGATTCCTTTAGAAATACATACAAAGAAAGGTCCGGTTTTTTATAAGGTAGAGATTGCTTTTACGCCATCTCAAGCAGCAGCTGGTTTAATGTATCGAACTGATTTTCCACGCGATCGTGCAATGCTCTTTAAGCAGCTAAAAAGTTCCCAATCGGGAGATGAACAGAAAATTTTTATGTGGATGGCAAATACCCCTTTACCCTTAGATATGATTTTTTTAAACTCTGAGGGAGTTATTGTATCGATTGTTGAAAATACTTCTCCATTTTCAACAAAGACCATTTCATCAGAAGTTCCTGCAGCTTTTGCACTTGAGATTAACGCTGGTGAAGTTTCTGAAAAAAAGATACAAAAAGGGCAACGTGTTATTCATCCTGTACTTTGTGGAAAGTGCAATAAAAAATGACCGCTGAAGATATTCGTTTTTTTGAATATAATGGTTTGCGATTTGCTTATCGAGAAGAAGGGCAGGGCGCGCCTATTTTGTTGATCCATGGTTTTGGATCTTCTGCACGGGTGAATTGGTATGCAACGGGTTGGTTTCGTATTCTCACTGAAGCAGGATATCGTGTTATTGCTCTTGATAATCGCGGTCACGGAGATTCAGTTAAAAGTTATGATCCTGTCTTTTATACACCTCAAGCTATGGCTGGCGACGCTGTAAAGTTACTACAGCATTTAGAGTTATCTAAAGCTCATGTTATGGGATATTCTATGGGGGCTCGTATTAGTGCTTTTATGGCTCTTTTGCATCCAACATATGTACACAGTGTTATTTTTGGTGGTTTAGGTATTGGTATGGTGACGGGAGCAGGAAATTGGGAGCCCGTTGCTGAGGCCCTTTTAGCAGAAGATATTTCCACCATTACCAATGCACGCGGTTTAATGTTCCGTAAATTTGCAGATCAAACGAAAAGCGATAGACGTGCTCTTGCTGCTTGTATCATTACATCAAAACAGGAGTTAACGGCGTCTGAAGTTTACAAAATCAAACAACCAGCACTTGTTGCTGTTGGTTCATTAGATGAAATTGGCGGTGCTGCAGAGCCATTGGCAGCCTTGTTGCCTTGTGGTGAAGCTATATCAATTCCTGATCGAGATCATATGCTTGCTGTAGGCGATAAAGTTTATAAAAAAGGTGTTATCGATTTTCTTTCTCGTTATCCTATAAAATAAGAATTCTTCATAGCTTTTAGAATTTACAGAAATACCCAATATTTTTATCTCGTATAAATTAAAAAAGCTTATTTAAAAATCTTTCTTTTGTGACATAAGTTTTTATAAAGAATGAAAAGAAAAATAAACTCTTATTAGCTTATTTTGTATATTTTTCAGAGATGTAACTCTTCTAAGATTAGATAATTATACTTTAAAAGTTATTAAAAAGAATTATTTTTGAATGATATAATAAATATTTTTTGCTAAAAAATGTAGTTTTAAATAAAAAAATATTGTTATTTACATTTTTTATAAAAGGAACAAAATTATAAATTATTGATCAATTTATTCTTACAAATATGCATTCTAAATACAGATGCTAAAATTGGAGATAAAGTAAAATTATTAAAAATATACAGTTTTTTTGCCATTTTTTAATCTATACGGGTATATTTAATAATGATAGACTCTTTTTGTAAACGTTCTTTATGAATTTATAAAGAACGTTGTAAATATATGTAACATTAAGTAAATATTCAGATTATGCTTTTTTACTGACTTTACAGAATCATAAGAGTGTCTTATTTGCGCGACACGCAATTATTTTAATCGTCTCAAAAAACAGGAGAGCATAGTGAATGCTGATGAAATAAAAAAACTTGATCATTATTTTAAAAATATATTCCAAAACTCAGCATTGCAAGTCAGAGCACGGCCTAAAAAGAGTGATTCTTGTGAGGTTTATATGGGAGATGAGTTTTTAGGCATTATCTATCGAGATGAAGATGAAGAAGAGCTCTCCTATAATTTTTCAATGGCTATATTAGATATTGATTTAGAAAATTGATTTGTTATTCATAGTTGAATGAAGTCTTTTTATCCCATAAGATTTATATAAGTTTTAACGCTTTAAAGCTCGTATGGTTATTTCGTGCAATAATAAGATGGTCATGGATAATAATGCCTAATGCATTTGCTGCATCTTTTAATCTATATGTCATTGTTATATCTGCATCAGAGGGGGTGGAATCGCCAGAAGGGTGATTGTGGACTAAGATAAGTCCTGAGGCGGATAACTCTAAAGCGCGAGAAATAACTTCACGAGGATAAACAGGGGTATGATCAATGGTTCCAGTTTGTTGCACCTCATCAGCAAGCAAGCCGTTTTTCTTATCAAGAAATAAAATACGAAATTGTTCACGTGTTTCGTGAGCCATAACAGCTTTACAATAAGCTAAAACTTTATCCCATGATGAAAAAATATCGCGTTTAAACAATTGCGCACGAGCAAGACGTCCAGCAACATCTGAAATAATTTTTAAATCAATTGCAGTGGCGGGACCACATCCTGGAATTTCTTGAAGTCGGTGAATATCCGCTCCCAATACATCAGCTAATGAACCAAAACGCGCTATCAAATTTTTAGCTATGGGTTTTGTGTTTGCACGGGGTATTGTGCGAAAAAGCAATAATTCAAGATACTCATAATCTTCAATTGCATTTCCTTTTGACTTTAAATAGCGCTTCCGAAGACGTTCACGATGTCCTTGATAATGTTTATGAAGCTGTGCGTTTTTCTGAGGCTCTTCACTTTTTCTTTCTGATACTGGGGTGAGTGGAGAACTCGATGTTAATGCAAAGTGATTACTTTGAGTACCTTCCTTTTGATTTAATTTTTTAGCCATAACATCTCTACGTTGCGTTAGGTATGCGAATTTGGAATATAAAAAATATTTTTAGGAGATTGCGTAAATATTTCATATCCTTCATTTGTCACACCAATTGTATGTTCATATTGTGCTGTCAGAGAACGGTCACGGGTAACAGCAGTCCAACCGTCAGATAAAATCTTAACTTGTGGTTTACCAAGGTTAATCATAGGCTCAATTGTAAACATCATACCTTGTTTTAATTCGACTCCTTCTCCAGAGGCTCCATAATGGAGGATATTAGGAGCATCATGAAAAAGCTGGCCGATACCATGTCCGCAAAAGTCTCTCACAATTGAACAGCGTTCAGATTCTGCATACTGTTGAATGGCTGCCCCGATATCACCTGTCGTTGCTCCAGGCTTAACGACAGCGATTCCTTTCATAAGACTTTCATAGGTTATTTTTAGCAAGCGTTCTGCTGCACGCCTAATTTTTCCAACAGGATACATTCGGCTTGAATCCCCATGCCAACCATCAAGGATAAAGGTTACATCAACATTTACAATATCACCTTCTTGCAAAGGTCTTTTATTGGGAATGCCATGGCAGACAACGTGATTGATAGATGTACAGCATGAATGGCTGTATCCATGATAATTTAGATCAGCAGGAAGTGCTCCTCGCTTAGCACCAAAAACGAATACAAAATCATCAATTTCTTGCGTAGTAACGCCCGGCTTAATAATATCCGTAAGCGCATCAAGGCATTCTGCAGCAATACGACCAACTTCACGCATTTTAGCAAAAGCATAATCATCGAAAATGCGGATTTTTCCATTAAATTTTAAAGGGATTTTATTATATTCGATATACTCAGTCATTGTTTCTTCTATTTTCTATTTTTACTCTCTGAATCGGAAAAATGCCTTCTACACTTACATGACACTTTACAGCATAACATTCTACCCCTGATTTTAATGCTAAATCAAACTTACGTCCATAGAGTGGATCAAGATCATGACAAATTGTAAAAGCTGTGCAATCTTCTCGTTGAATAATATAAAGCATAGCAGCTCGTTTTCCTTGTTGTACAACTCCTATGAGCTCATCAAGGTGACGTGCACCACGTTTTGTTTCGCTATCAGGAAATTCTGCTAATCCTTTCTGACGAATAAAATGAACATTTTTGACTTCTAGGTAACAATCAGGAAGAATGTCATCTTGTAAAAGAAAGTCAATTCGTGATTGTGTCCCATAGCGTTGTTCTTTTAAAATTGTTTTATATCCACTTAATTCTGGTAGTAATCCGTTTTGAATTGCCTCTAACGCAAGCTTATTGGGTAAAGAAGTATTAATGCCAACCAAAGTATTATCGGCTTCAATAATTTCTAATTGATAGGCATATTTTCGTTTGATGTCGTTATGATAAGAAAGCCAAATATTGGAGTTGAAAGCTGTTAATCCAAGCATTGATCCTGTATTAGGTACAGACACGGTGAGGACATGCTGATCATCTTGTTGAACATCTGCAAGGAAACGTTTATAACGACGGATAAGCTTTGCAGGAAAAAGTTTGGGAATAAAGTGCATATCCCTTTTTAGGATTTATGATTTCATAATTCAACTGAGATTATGATTTGCAGGGGCTGTTTCCTATTAAAAGTAGATAAAATTGATGTAAAAAACGCTACGATATCGTTCACTTTAATGGCTTTTAAAATTTATTATTAGGTTTAGAAACTATTATCTTTGAATGAAAAGATAACATTGTCTATAATTTATTATTAAACAGCATTAGAGTATTGTGAAAAAGGTTTCGTAAAAAATAGTGGAGAGGGAGATAGTTTAAGTGAAACTAGGTAAGATTGATGGCAGGAACGAATAAGAATCGTGAAAATTTAACAAATGGTCCCATTATTATTTTAGTTGAACCGCAGCTTCCTGAAAACATTGGTATGGTCGCAAGGGCAATGGCGAATTTTGGGCTTTCTAAGCTTCGATTAGTCAAACCTCGAGAAATGTTTCCAAATGAAAAAGCTAGAGCTGCTGCAAGTAAAGCTGATCATGTCATTAACAACGCTGTGATTTTTAATACATTGCGTGATTCAATTGCAGATTTACACTATGTTTTTGCCACAACAGCACGTGAAAGATGTGGATTTAAAACTGTAAAAAGTGCTGTCGAAGCAGCAAGCGTATTACGTCAGCGTGAAAGTATCGGACATAAGACAGGTATTGCCTTTGGAAGAGAGAGATGGGGACTAGAAAATGATGAAATCAGCCTTGTTGATGAAATTATTACTTTTCCAGTTAATCCTGCTTTTGCGTCACTTAATATTGCGCAAGCGGTTCTTTTAATGTCTTACGAATGGATGAAAACTGGTTTAGAGAATGTCAGCGATACGGCATTTCGTGCCGCAGAGATGGAACCTGCAAATAAAACAATATTTCATGGTTTTTTATCTCAGTTAGAAGAGGCTTTGAATATCCGTGGGTATTTTAGACCCCCAGAACGCAAAGAAGTAATGCTTGCAAATTTGCGCTCTGTTTTTACGCGCGCTAACTTTAGTGAACCTGAGGTTCGTTTATTGCGAGGCATTATATCTTCTTTGGATCATTTTTCGCCACAGTATCCACGGGGGAGTAGAGCACCTGAAGAACGTGATCGTAAAAAAATTAAAAATAAGTGTGAAAACTAATGGATGAACGACCTGTTCTTTTTTTTGATAGCGGTATTGGTGGTTTAACAGTGTTTAGGGAAGCGCGTATTCTTATTCCTGAAATGCAATTTATCTATGTTGCTGATGATGCAGGATTTCCTTATGGAAATTGGAAAGAAAATATTTTGAAAGAGCGTATTTTGAAGATTTTTACAAATCTTTTGACACGCTACAATCCAGCTTTATGTGTGATTGCTTGCAACACTGTTTCTACACTGATGATAGCAGATTTACGACAGAATTTTCCTCATGTCCCTTTTGTAGGAACGGTTCCTGCAATTAAATCAGCTGCAGAACAAACAAAATCTGGTTTTATTTCCGTATTAGCGACTCCTGGAACAGTTAAACGTGCTTATACAAATGAATTAATTAACTCTTTTGCTGGACAGTGTCATGTTCAGCTTGTGGGAAGTAAAAAGCTGGCTGGACTTGCTGAAGATTATTTACGGGGAAAATCTATCGATTCAGAAGAGTTAAGAAAAGAAATCCTGCCATGTTTTGTGGAAAAAAATGGACAATATACGGATGTTATTGTTTTAGCCTGCACACATTATCCTTTTTTGATTAATTTCTTTCGTGAACATGCTTTATGGTCCGTTGAGTGGATTGATCCGGCGAAAGCGATCGCCAAACATATCAGATCTTTATTACCATTGTCGGGAGAAATACACCATCAATATATAAAGAAATATCAAGATTTTGCGTTGTTGACATCGAAAAATATCACTTCTTTAACGGAGAATTTGTTTAAAGGATTTGGCTTAAAACTCATGAAAGGAGTTGACTTTGGGTTACGAGACCAATAATGATGATCTGGCTATTTTTTCAAGAAAATAGCATTAATTGACGTGTCCCGTGGATAACTTTGCATATTGATATGTTAAGGTATTCTGTCAGTCTTTAGTATTTAAAGGCAGAGGAGGGCGCGTTTCCTTGGGATCTTAAGATCTCGTGTTTTATTTTATAAGGAAATGCGATGAGTAAACGCGAAACAACAAAGTATAAAATTGACCGTCGTATGGGAGAAAATATTTGGGGGCGTCCAAAATCTCCTGTCAATCGTCGTGATTATGGTCCAGGTCAGCATGGACAGCGTCGTAAAGGAAAACTTTCTGACTATGGGGTGCAGTTGCGCGCTAAACAGAAATTGAAAGGGTTTTATGGAGATATTTCAGAAAAACAATTTCATAAAACCTATGAAGAGGCTGCTCGTCGACGGGGCGATACTGGCGAAAATCTTATCGGTCTGTTAGAATCACGTTTGGATGCTGTTGTTTATCGTGCAAAATTCGTACCTACGATTTTTGCTTCTCGCCAATTTATCAATCACGGTCATGTTAATGTCAATGGGCGGCGCACAAACATTCAATCTTATCGTTGTAAACCAGGTGATGTTATTGAGGTTCGGGAAAAATCGAAACAACTTATTTTAGTTTTAGAATCAGTGCAATTGGCAGAACGTGATGTCCCTGATTATATTGAAGCAGATCATAAACAGATGAAAGCAACCTTTACGCGTATTCCTGCTTTTGCAGATGTTCCTTATGCTGTGCAAATGGAACCTAATTTGGTTGTTGAATTTTATTCTCGATAATTTTTCTGTAAGAGAAATTGTTTCTCTCTTCTAGTATGATAACTTCAAAATATTGTGTTATTCTTACAATATTTGAAGTTAATAAGTTCTTTTTGTAAATGGTTCTATATTAAGTTTATTGCTATGTTTTATAGTCATAAATTTGTATAGTTCCATTTCTTTTTTGTGTATCTAATTTATAAATTCAAAAAACATAAATGTAAGCTTGCTTTAATATTTTTTTATCTTTGCAAAACGAGCTGTTACTTATGCAGGATATGGTATTATGAATGATGTTCCAGTTGAATATCAAGTAATAGAAGAAAACGAAGGGAGAGGTGATCCTTTAATAAGCGAAGCAGATAATTGTCATCCAATGTTTCGTGTTGCTCCTTCAAGCGTAGAATTTAATAAATTACGCAAACGACTTTTACGTCATATGCGACAAGCTTTGGATGATTTTTCTATGCTCTCTACAGGAGAAAAATGGCTTGTTGCTTTATCGGGTGGAAAAGACTCTTATGGTTTATTAGCGCTTCTTTTAGACTTAAAGTGGCGAGGTCTTTTATCCGTTGAAATTCTTGCCTGTAATCTTGATCAAGGGCAACCAGGATTCCCTAAGCATATTCTTCCAGACTTTTTAAGTTCTTATAAAATTCCATATCGTATTGAATATCAGGATACTTATTCCATTGTTACAGATAAATTGGCAGAGTCGCAGACATATTGTTCACTTTGTTCTCGATTACGACGTGGTAATCTCTATCGTATTGCACGTGAAGAGGGATGTTCTGCATTAGTTTTAGGTCATCATCGTGATGATGTTTTAGAAACATTTTTTATGAATTTGTTTCACGGTGGCCGATTAGCTGCCATGCCTGGAAAACTTAAAAATGATGAAGGAGATCTTTTTGTGTTACGTCCTCTTGTTTATGCTGCTGAGGAAGATATGGAAAAATTTTCTCAAGCAATGCAATTTCCGATTATTCCTTGTAATCTTTGCGGTAGTCAAGATGGTTTACAACGTAATGCCATGAAAGAAATGCTGAAAAATATAGAAAGACAAATGCCAGGACGTAAAGATACGATGATTCGCGCTTTAACAAATGTACGCCCAAGTCATTTGCTTGATAAGAAATTCTTTGATTTTAAAACGTGTTAATAAAAATTAGATATTTAAAAAAATAAGTTCAAAGAGTTTAAGATAAGATACTTATTTATAATGATAATTTATTGTTTTTTAATTTAAATACCGTCAGATTGTTTTGTTTCAAATTCTCTTATATTGCATCTATAAAAAACATCTGCCTGCATATCACAAAGGAAATTCTCGTGTGCATCAAACTCTCTTGAAAAAATTTTCCTTTCACTAACCAATGACTGTCGCAATATCAAAAATAGGAAAATAGTACGGTTGTTGATTTTCTCTTTTGTTAATTAAAAATGGTGAACCTTGTGGATTTTATTTTATTCTGTTGCGCCGCCGTCACCGTCATTTAAGGCATTAAATTAAGAGAATATATAACTGCTTGATATTTTGGGAGTGTATAGCAACACTCAGGGAAAGAATTGCTCGTAAATTCTCATGAAGTGAGTTACATAAGTGATCAAGTTCGATTGTGAGTAGCCGACCTTTTATAAACCAATGCTGATAGAAATCTTCATCATTGAGGACAGAGAAGGAGTTAAATTTTTAAACGGCTATACCATAAAGGTCATAGGCATCCGATTGTTCGATTTTAACGGTGACAAATTCACCAACACGCAGTGGGCGTCGTGATGATATATGGACAACACCATCTATTTCTGGAGCATCGTACTGACTACGTCCTTTGGCAACTTTTCCTTGACTTTCATCAATAAGAACTTGGAGTCTTTTTCCAATTTTTTTCTTTAAAAGATGTGTAGAAATTTGTTGTTGTTTTGCCATAAAACGATGCCAGCGGTTTTCTTTTACCTCTTCAGGAATATTTTCTAATCCCAAATCATTTGCGGCAGCTCCTTTTACTTCTTCATATTTAAAGCACCCAGCGCGTTCAATTTTTGCTTCTTCTAGCCATTCTAGAAGTATATTAAAATCTTCATTCGTTTCACCAGGAAAACCAACAATAAATGTTGATCGCAAAGTAAGATCTGGACAGATTTTCCGCCATTTTTCAATTCTACGGTTTGTTTTTTCCATAAGTGCGGGACGCTTCATGTGACGCAAAACAGCCGGTGATGCATGCTGAAAAGGAATATCCAGATAAGGAAGAATTTTTTTTGCAGCCATAAGTTCGATAACTTCATCAACATGGGGATAAGGATAAACGTAATGCATACGTATCCAAATACCCATATCGCCTAGTTCGCGACAAAGATCAAAGAATTTCGTTTTGATTGTACGATCTTTCCAAGAATTTTCGAGATATTTAAGATCAACACCATAAGCACTCGTATCTTGTGAAATAACCAAAAGTTCTTTTACACCCGCTTGCACGAGTTTTTCAGCTTCACGAAGAACATCGCTGATGGGACGTGAAGTGAGATTACCACGCAGAGTAGGGATGATACAAAAACTACACTGGTTAGAGCATCCTTCAGAAATCTTTAAGTAGGCGTAATGGCGAGGTGTTAAACGAATACCTTGGGGAGGAACTAAATCAAGAAAAGGATCATGAATTGGAGGAATTGCTGTATGAACAGCTTCTATAACGCTTTCATAAGCTTGCGGTCTTGTAATAGCCAATACATTAGGATATGTTTGGCGAATAGCATCAGGATCAGCACCAAGACACCCTGTTACAATAACTTTTCCATTTTTTTTAAGAGCTTCATCAATATTGGCTAATGATTCTTTCCTTGCCGAGTCAAGAAAACCACAGGTATTCACAATAACGACATCAGCTCCTTGATGTTGACGTGAAATTTCATACCCTTCAGAGCGAAGGCGTGTAATAATTCGCTCAGAATCTACGAGTGCTTTTGGGCATCCGAGGGAGACAAAACTAATACGAGGTGCTACCATGATGATCCTACAATTACTATGAATGATTCAGTTACGTTTTTATTAACTTAAAAATAATGTTCTTTATTTTTATACCTATGCAATACAGTCTGTTACAAAGTTATTTGATTTTTTTCTACAAAATTTTATGTGTTTTTATGCATGCATACAATTTTGTTTTATTATATCGTAAAATTCCATCATTGAGGACGAGGATATAAGGCTGCTTTCTTAAAAGCATTCAAGTTCTTTTCAAAGTACGTGGTGAATATTTTAAAGCTTACTTGCCAAGCCTTGACATAAGTGAAGAACAATGGAGGGAAGGGAAAGTGAAATCCGCTCGATAAGGATCTGGATTGTTTATAAACCGAATTGGGGGCATCCTTTGGCTGTGGAGAAGAAGTCAATTGCGTGTGGCACAATAAAAAAATACTCAACAGCTTCTTATTGCGATATATATCGCGTACTATAAGGTTTATTTTTTAATATTTGCGAATAAGTCCGGTAAGTTTGCCTTGTATTTCTACACGCTCAGATTCGTATGTCCGTACTTCATAATGAGGATTTGCAGCTTCTAATGCAATAGAAGCTCCTTTGCGTCGATAACGTTTTAATGTTGCTTCTTTTTTATCAATAAACGCAACAATAATTTCACCTGTTATTGCTGTATTTTGACGTTTCACAATGATCGTATCTTTATCAAAGATACCAGCCTCCATCATAGAATCATCTTTAACTTCTAATGCGTAGTGCTCACCTGTATTAACCATATCGAGTGGAAGAGAAAGGCTGTTTATTTGCTGCAGTATAGCAGAGGCGGGTACGCTTGCAGAAATACGTCCCATAATAGGAATGGTGATATTTTTTTTTTCTTCTTCATCAAAGGGACTCAAGCTTTTTGATATTTCCCTTTTATTTCTTTCTATTATACTGGGAGAAATTTTACGTGCTAAAGAAAGGTTAAATGTTATTTTCTCAGGAAGTCGAATTACCTCCACAGCACGAGCACGATTGGGCAAACGACGTATAAAACCTCTTTGTTCTAAGGCTATAATGAGCTTATGAATACCAGACTTTGAAGAAAGTTCTAATGCATTTTTCATTTCTTCAAAAGAAGGAGGAACACCAGTTTCTTTTATATGGTTATGAATAAATAAGAGTAGCTCATACTGTTTACATGTTAGCATTCAATATTCCAATCAAAATAATAAAAATTATTAAAGTAAAAATACATGTATATATAAAACTTTTACAATTTTTATCGCCAAATCAAAATTATTTTCTTTATTTTTTATCTTATCGTTTAATAAATAAATATGTTTATTTATAGATATATTTAAATTATTATTTATATACTATATAGCTACATTAATATTAAATAATGTATAAAATACTTTATAGTTCTGACTGAATTATCTAACACCAAATTTTATGACCAGTATTATCCTTTTCTTCTAAAAATATATCTACATGTTTTGTAATTTCTGATATAAAAAAGTTAAATAGAAGGTATTCTATATATTTAGAACTCTCTATGGGTATTTAAAATCATTTTACATACTGCATATTATTTCTGCTTTTTTATTCTTAGTAAAATTATCTACAGCTCTAATAGTGAACACAATTTATAGTCATTCGAGATATTTTCAATGAGACTAAATTTTTGCTTCATATCTACTTTATTCTATAGGATAAACTGGCTTTCGTTATATATTCATTATGCATAAATAAAATTATACTCTCAAAATGCCATTGTTGCTCATTGTTCCATTTTCAGGTCTAACGTGTCAACTGCTATATACTATTTTCATGAACCCTAATGTTACGATAAATTTTGATTATTGAAAGGAGGCATAAAAGGTATTTTCATTTCTTTTTTATAGTTTTATTCTCTCACTTATATTGGTCAAGAAAATGCTTTTTATTGTTTCAATATAAAAAAGATTTGAAATGAGATAAGCTTACAGTATTTGAGACTTATCACTCAAGTGATAAAAATGATAAATTATTATAAATCAATATATTATCTTATAAATCTGTATTTATATTTGAAAATTGAACACTAAGATATAAAGATATAAAAAATAATATTATAATAAAAGGTATTTTTTCTTCTCTACCCATTATGCTCAACAACCCATGTGAGGGGAAGGGGGTAATTTCTCATAATTTTAACGCTTCGAATCTATGCAATATTTTGCAGTGAAATTTTTCCTTTATTGAAACTTCAAAAATAAGATTAAAGAGTACTTATACAATGATGAAGTAAAGGGGTGAAAACGAAAAATTATTGATAATTGAAGAAAATAATAATATTTTTCTCCAAAAGGTGTTGACCAAATGGAAAGTCAACCGTATGTTCCCTTCACTTTCTACAAATTAGATAGTGTGCAAACTAGATAGCTTGTATGAGAGCGCGTAGCTCAGCTGGTAGAGCAACTGACTTTTAATCAGTAGGTCCAGGGTTCGAATCCCTGCGCGCTCACCAAATTTAAATTAATATCAATAGGCTATAAAAAATTTAAGAATCTTTCTTGTTTTTATTCTTTTTGAAGTTTTTTGTTGATTCTATAACCTGTCATTTTCTATCAGCTGTTTTGAAATAGAGCGATGCTATGCTGTCTCCTGTCCAACAAAAAAGAGCTTTAAGATTACGATAGGATTGTACCTGCGTTGGCAGCACATGTGGTTTCTAATTTTCTCAATCTATAATAGGTTGATTTTTTAATACCCACTGCATTACATGATTCGCAAAACAAGTTGCTAAAATCACCACTTATTCACACTTTATATTATGAAATGACTTTTCTATAAGATGTTGATTTATTTAATTTTTACTCTTTTTAACATCTACTATAGTACATTTATTTCTTATGAAGATCATAAAAAGGTTAACAATACGTTAATTTCTTGATAGAAGGGGCCAATTCAAGAGTGGTATATGCGCGAGGGGAATCATTTAAAAACGTAAATTCTTCCGTTGCGTACAAAAAGCGTGACGTGGTTTTTACAGTAGTACTTAACAGAAATAAGTGGACTGAATAGATGCCTTCAAATAGAAAAAAGAAATTTACTTTTATGATTAAACCAACACTTCAATTGTTTTCTATGATCGTCATTTCTCAGTCACTGGTATCTTGTTGCGCAAGCCAAACTATGAATTTTTCAATAAAAGATTCCTATCATAATAAACCAATTAACGTAAACACTTCTGTACTACCTCAACAAGTCTCCAATAAGAAGAATCAATCGGAAGAAAAAAAGCGTGGACGAGCGATTGTTGGTAAACCTTATCAAATAAAAGGAAAGTGGTATTATCCTCAAAGTGATCCAACTTATAAACGTGTTGGCGAAGCATCATGGTATGGTTCAGATTTTCATGGACGTTTAACTGCCAACGGTGAAATTTATGACATGAATCTTTTGACTGCTGCTCATCCTACAATGCCTTTACCTAGCTATGCTCGTGTCACTAATTTGAAAAATGGATCTTCAATCGTTGTTAGAGTGAATGATCGCGGACCTTTTATGAAAGACAGAATCATTGATTTATCAAGGCAAGCTGCGACAATACTGGGGTATGTAGATAGGGGGGTTGCAGATGTTAAAGTAGAATATATTGCTGAAGCACCTGTTGGCTATTATGATGGTGCATATTTAATGTCCTCTTATACTCCTGGAAATGCTGCCCCATATTCATTAGCGTCGGAAAATATTGCGAAAAAAAGAGAAACTGTTTTGTTAAAAGAGCAGCGCAATACAGGAAACAAAAAAGAATTAGCTAAAGCAGCTGCTGTTGAACAAGAACAACGTAATAAAACTGTTGCAGTTAAATTGCCAGAAATTGGTCCTATCATGGTTGATAAGCCGATACCATTTGATCAAGTTGCTTCTATAAATAAGCTAAACAAAAAAACAAAGGTCAATTGGCTACAACTGTTTTAAGAAAAAATGCATTGATTTTTTATCTATATAATTTTCTAGTAAAAAAGGTAAGAACTTACGGATTTAGTGTAAGATTTTCATCTTAAAGCGCGTTGTCCTTTTCAAAAAGCGTGGTGGGGTGCTATTATTATAAATTCAGTACGGCCTTTCTACTCCATTGCTGGTCTATTCGTCGTTTTATGATATTGCTTGCTTAATAAAGCGCGTACTTTTCTTACTGTAATAGCTTTTGCTAGACGAAGGTAGATTATTGTATCAGTCTGTTTGTGTAATCTCCAAAACAACTGTACAATCGATTTGAGAGGAATAAAAAGCTTAACAAGTAAAAAAATATTTTCTTTTGATTCGGCTTTGCAATTTTCCAAAGTATCCACGGTAATATCTTATGAAGAGATTATATATTACCTCATGCTTTTGTTTATCATGTTCTTTAATGGAGTAAGTTCTCTCACGAAAAACAGAGCGTCTCAAACAAAATACGCTTACATTGCCAATTCACGAACTTATTTAAAAGAGACATACTTCAACACGCTACAGGTCTATTTTACGACAGCGCCTGTGAATGGCATAACTGTAACGCCTTTAGATATCACCATCTTCACACTTATGAAGATATAAACCGACACCGTCATACACTTTGCAAGCCCCAATGTTTTATGCGATAATTCTTAACACTTGAGAGGTTGATAAGAAGTATTTTTACTCTCTTTTTTAATAATTTTTATCTATATACGAACCCTACTTATGATGCGTAAGCAAGCGATTTTATTGAATTCAATATGAGAGGAAATATAACGAAAGAATCTTACAGTATTTTGAATCAGATCCACGTTAAAAGATTATAATTTATCATAATAAATCAATCTACTATCAATATAAAACAACAAATAAAAAAAATTTTTGTCTCTCATGCTTTAAAACATAAAATTGAATCTAGGTGGAAGATAAGAAGTGCATCATTTTACTTTTGCTAACGCTGAATAAAAATAAAATCTTTTCTTGAGTTATCAATAATTCCTCAATTTGCGGAAATAAAAAAGTTTTTTCCTATATAAGATTCTTTATGTTGATCTTTGGGATGGGAGGAGCAGCTATGTACACAATATTAAGGATCTTATTGACCTTATGGGGGGTATTGGTATTTGTCACGTGGGGGAAAGCAGAAGATTTTCAAATTTCTGCTTCACAATTGTTATTACTCGATGATGATACAGAGACAATACTTTATGAAAAACAAAGTGATATTCCTTTTTTTCCTGCTTCATTAGCAAAATTGATGACAGTGGAAGTCGTATTTCATCACTTAAAGGAGGGACTGTTAAAGAGTACGCAGAAATTCAAGGTCAGTGAAAATGCTTGGCGCAAAGGTGGAGCACCTTCCGGTACAACCACTATGTTTGCAAAGATAAAGACAGAAATCAGTGTTTCTGATCTTTTACGTGGTTTAATTATTGTGAATGGAAATGATGCTGCTATTATTCTTGCTGAAGGAATATCAGGACATGAAGATCATTTTGTAAAACTGATGAATCAGCGCGCAAAAATAATCGGGTTATCTCAGAGTCATTTTGTTAATGCAACAGGGTTACCCGAAGAGGGACAATTTGTAACTGTGCGTGATATGATTATATTAGCACGTCATATTGTTCAGGAATATCCGGACTATTATGCACTTTATTGTGAGCCTCATTTTACATGGAATAATATTTTTCAACGTAATAAAAATCCTCTTATTTCTAAGGAAATTGGTGTAGAAGGATTTGGTTTTGGCTACAGTGAAAAAGAAGGTTTTTCAATGGTTGCCACCATTTCTAAAAATCATCGACGTCTTTTTTTAGCAATCAATGGTTTGCAAGATGGTAAAAAATATACAAAAGAAATAGAACGCATTCTTCAATGGGGAATGACGGCTTTTGATCTCAAAACGATTTTTACAAAAGAAGAAACGGTTGGTCGTGCTTCTGTTTATGGTGGTAAACAAAGTTTTGTTCCACTCATTGTTAAAACACCAATAAGTTTTATGCTTTCGAATGAAAAAAAAGTAAATGTTAAAGCAAAAATTAAATATCATGGTCCATTGAAAGCTCCCATCGTTTCTGGGCAATCAGTTGGCGTTATTCAAATTTTAGAAGATAAAAAGGTTCTTCTGGAAAAACCAGTTTTTGCCGGAATGAATGTTCAGGAAGGAAGTTTCTTTGCAAAAGTAAAAAATGCATTCTATGAAATAACAATTGGATGGTTACGAAAATATTTATAGTTACGCGCTAATAAGGTTAAGATCATACGTGTCAGGTTATTTTATTACATTCGAAGGAGGGGACGGGGTAGGGAAAACGGTGCAGATTTCTTTACTTGCTGAGTCTCTCTCACACCAAGGTTATGATGTTGTCACAACACGAGAACCAGGAGGAACACCAGGAGCAGAAGCAATCCGGCATATTTTGTTGTCGGGGCAGACGCGACAGTATGGACCGTTGATTGAAGCTGTTTTGTTTACAGCTGCACGTGTCGACCATGTTACTGAGGTTATCGCACCTTCTTTGCAAAAAGGTAAAATCGTTTTATGTGACCGCTTTATTGATTCTACACGCGTTTATCAAGGACTCAATGATACCGTCAGTTCTTCTCTTCTTTCTGTTTTAGAGTGTATTGCGCTCAATGGTATTTTGCCTCATTTAACATTTTTATTAGATATGCCTGCAATGTGTGGTATGAAGCGTGCAAATTTGCGAAGAAAAAAAACAGAAGAAATTGATTATTTTGAAAAAGATCTGTTGGAAATTCAAGAACAAAGGCGTCAGGCTTTTCTTCAATTGGCCAAACAGGAACCCCATAGATTTCGAGTTATTGATGCCACTGGCTCAGTGGAAGCCATTGCTCATCAAATAAAAAATATTTGTCATCAGGTATTGTTGGATCAGCTTTCATGAGTAATGTAAATACCTTACGCCAATATGATGATATTGATACAATTTTATCACCATCCCAGAACAATGTTATCTTTGGTCATGAGGATGTGCGTCATTTTTTGACACAAATGCTTAAAGAAGAGCGTTTACATCATGCATTATTATTTGAAGGAGAATATGGGATTGGAAAGGCTACATTAGCCTTTCATCTTGCTTGGAACATTTTAAGTTTTCAACAGAGTGCTTTCTTGAAACCCGATCCTTATTCTACCCCATGGCGCCAAATTACACAAGGAAGTCACCCTGGTCTTTTGTATATTTCACGTCGATTTGATGTGAAAACGCAAAAGTTTAAAACAGGAATACTCGTTGATGATATCCGTGATATTATGCATTTTTTAAGCCGAACATCACAAGAAAATGGATGGCGTATAGTTATTGTTGATTCTGCAGATGATATGAATAGAAATGCAGCAAATGCAATTCTTAAAATACTTGAAGAACCACCTACAAAAACGTTATTTGTTATTATCGCGCATTCTTCTGGCAAATTGCTTCCAACAATCCATTCACGGTGTCAAAAAATCTCTTTTCGTCCCTTGAATAACGATGAAATGAAAAAAGTTATTACACATATTTTCGCCAATCAGGATTTACCTGATGAGAAAACAATTGAAATGATTATTGAAAAATCTAAAGGAAGTCCTCGAAAAGCTGCTTTACTTGTTTGCCATGGCGGTTTTGAAATTATTAAAACAATTGATGCTCTCCTAGAGAAACCTGTTTGTAACGCAATGATTGTACATACTCTTGCACAAACATTTTCATCTGTTTCTTCTACATTCCAATTTCAACAATTTTGTGATGAAATTCTTAATAAAATTCAAAAAAAAGCTATCATGCTCGTTGAAAAGGGAGACTTATTTCTCTCAAAAAAATATGCGGAAAAATGGCGGGAGATTCATCAAGAAATAGAGGAAATACAACTGTTTAATCTCGATAAAAAGCAGTTTGTTATTAACTTGCTTTTTAAAGTTCATAAGATCATTCATGAGGATTAGTTTTTCCGTGACAATGCGATAAACAAACGTTATGTCATAATATCTTTTATTTATAGCGTTTTACAACGAGTATGACATGCGTGACACATATTACATAACAACTCCCATTTTTTATCCTAATGGTGCTCCACATATTGGACATGCTTATAGTGCAATTGCAAGCGATGTTTTAGCCCGCTTTCAACGGTTAAACGGAAAAAATGTATTTTTTCTTTCTGGTACAGATGAGCATGGTCTCAAGATGCAACAAACCGCAGCTGCATTAGGCATGACACCTCAGCAGCTTGCAGATCATAATAGTGCGGTGTTTCAAAAAATGCTTGCAGTATTAAATTGTTCTAACGATGATTTTATCCGTACGACAGAAGAACGCCATTATCAAGCTTGTCAAGAAATTTGGAAAAAGATGGAAGCAAATGGCGATATTTATCTCGGTCGTTATACGGGGTGGTATTCGGTTCGCCAAGAAGCCTATTATGAAGAAAAAGATACGGAAGTTGGACCAGACAACATCCGTCGTGAGAAGGAATTAGGCTCTCCAGTTGAATGGAATGAAGAAGAAAGTTATTTTTTTAGACTTTCTCATTATGAAAAGGCTCTTCTTGAATATTATGAAAAACATCCTGATTTTATTGCTCCATTTGAGCGGCGTAATGAAATTATAAGTTTTATCAAATCAGGTTTAAAAGATATCTCTATTTCACGCGCAAGTTTTAACTGGGGAATTGCTGTTCCTGAGAATCCAAAGCACGTGATGTATGTCTGGGTTGATGCGCTTACAAATTATCTATCAGCAATAGGTTTTTTCAATGAAAATTCAAAAAAACGTGATTTTTGGCCTGCAAATACGCATATTATTGGTAAGGATATTATTCGTTTTCATGCAGTCTATTGGCCGGCATTTTTAATGTCTGCTGGAATTGAATTGCCTAAAAATATTTTTGCACATGGTTTTTTACTTAATCGTGGTGCAAAAATGTCAAAATCTATTGGAAATGTCGTTGATCCTTTTGAAATGGTTGAACACTATGGTCTTGATCAGGTCCGTTATTTCCTTCTCCGTGAAGTGCCATTCGGACAAGATGGTAGTTATAGTCATGAAAGCCTTGTGAACCGTATTAATGCTGATCTTGCTAATGATCTTGGTAATTTAGCACAGCGCTGTTTGTCTATGATTGCCAAAAATTGTAATGCACAAGTCCCGAAACCAGCTTCATTTTCAGCTCAAGATAAACAGCTTTTAGAACAATCTCTTCAAGTACTTGAAACTGTACACCAAGCTATGTCTTCTTATAGTATGCATTTAGCACTTTCAGCTATTTTTTCAATTGTAGCAGATGCCAATCGCTATTTTGCCAACGAACAACCTTGGAGTTTACGTAAAAATGATCGAGAGCGATTTTCTACAGTTCTTTATATAACTGTAGAAATCTTGCGGAGAATAGGAATTATGCTTTTGCCTTTCATACCCCAATCAGCAGCGAAACTTCTTGATAGCCTTGCGGTTGCTGAAGATGATCGGTTATTGTATCATATAAGTCATTCAAAAATTCAAGAAGGGCTTGATCTTCCACCACCAGAACCAATTTTTCCTCGTTATATCTTGAAGAAAGAAGATACTCATCATGTTGATTGATACACATTGTCATCTTGATTTTGAAGATTTTTCACAAGATTTGGATAATGTTATCCAACGGGCTTTAGATGCTGACGTTAAACGTATGATAACAATTTCAACCCATGTTTATAAGTTAGATAAGCTGTTAGCCATTGCGCAAAGCTATGATCAAGTCTTTTGTTCCGTTGGAACACACCCCAATCATGCGCATGAAGAACAAAATATTACAGCGGAAGAGCTTATACAGCTCTCGAATCACCCTAAAATTGTTGCGTTTGGGGAAGGGGGGCTTGATTATCATTATGATTATTCTACTCCAGAAGAGCAAAAGAAAGTTTTTCATGAACATATCATTGCTTCTCGAGAAACACAGATTCCTCTTGTTATACATTCACGCAATGCCGATATCGATATGGAGAAAATATTACGTGAACAGACAAAAGAAGGAGCTTTTCCCTTTATCCTTCATTGTTATTCGTCTGGAATGCAACTTGCTCGTGCTGGAATTGAACTTGGTGGTTATATTTCTTTTTCAGGTATTCTTACTTTTAAAAACGCATTTGAAATCCGTGAAATAGCAAAAATTGTGCCCCATGAGCATTTGTTAGTGGAAACAGATGCTCCATTTTTAGCACCTAGTCCCCATCGGGGCAAAACAAATGAACCATCTTTTGTATGTTATACAGCAGCTGTTTTGGCTGAAACAATTGGCTTAAGCATTGAAGAAACAGCTCAAATAACAACGCGTAATGCTTTTCGTTTATTTAGCAAAATGAAATAAGGCAAAAGATATGTGTGATCAATACCGATTTACAATATTAGGTTGTGGTCCTTCTCCAGGAGTGCCAAGACCTAATGGTGATTGGGGAACATGTGATCCGAATAACCCTAAAAATAAACGCTACAGAAGTTCTTTATTAGTTGAACGTATTAAACCTTCAGGAGGCAAAACAACGATCGTTATTGATACAGGTCCAGATTTTCGCTCACAAATGATCGATGCGCGTGTAAGCCATCTTGATGCTGCTCTTTACACGCATTCTCATGCAGACCATATCCACGGTATTGATGATTTACGCAGCTATGCACTTGCACAAAAATGTTTAATAGATATCTATGCCGACAGATTTACACTAGAGCATCTCAAAAGTGCTTTCGGATATTGTTTTCAAACTCCAAAAGATTCATCTTATTCTCCCATTTTAAAAGAGCATCTTATCAATGAAGATAGCCAATTTATTATTCAGGGGCAGGGCGGAGAAATAAGCGTCAATACACATTTACAACACCACGGAAACATTCATTCCTTAGGTTTTCGGATTGGGAATGTTGCCTATTGTACGGATGTTAGTAAATTTCCTGAAAAAACTTTATCCAAATTAATGGATTTGGATGTTCTCATCATTGAAGCTCTTCAATTTAAATCCCATCCGAGTCATTTTTCTGTTGATCAAGCATTACAGTGGATAGAATATTTAAAGCCAAAACAAGCAATACTCACACATATGGACAGATCGCTGGATTACAATAAGGTTATAAATTACGTTCCATCCTATGTAAAACCTGCATATCAAGGTCTTACTTTTGAAACAGATGCATAAGCTTATTATGCGCAATATTTTAAGTTAAATAAAATACTTTTAAATTTATCCTTTATTTTATTTCATTTTTGACATATTTAGTGTTTTTTATGTCAAAAATGAGGCTTTTATGTATAAGAATTTTAAGCGGGGTGTATGTATTGTGGTTTTAGCGGTTTCCTTAACAGCATGTGGGGGGCGTTTAGAAAAAAATATTGCAACGACAACATTACATGACGGATCAATGAGTTGTGCCGATATTCAACGGGAGTTTTTTGCTAATAAACGTCAGATTAATGATACAATTGCAGAGCGTTCTAAAGCAAGAAATAAAAACGTGGCTTTAGCAGCGGCAAGTGTTGTATTTGTACCTGCTTTGTTTTTTATGGATACTAAATCCAGTGAAAGTAATGAAATTTCGGCTTTAAACAATCGTAATGCTGTTTTGAGTGATCTTGCACGTATGAAACGTTGTAAAATAATGCAATAATTTTCCTTATTTTATTATACGTAATTTCGTTATCACTATTTTGGGTCTTTAAGGAATATACCTTAAAGACCAAATTTTATTTTAAAAGTAAATTGTATGATATAAATATTATGATGATGTTTTAAAGTAGGGTTTTCTTTTTGGATAAAGGATTTATCTTCTGCATCATATTATCGCATAATATATATTATGGAACTTTATAGAAGAAGTATATCTAGCATCAGCGCTTTGAAGAACGAATCTTTAAAATGAGCTACTTAAGTTAGCTAAGATTGAAAATCGAGCCTGTTATTCTGGCTCGAAAATTTCAATCACAATGTTTTTTATTTTTTACTCTTTTAAAAAAAATCATCACAATTTGTAGTGCTATAAAAGCTAAAAACAATATTCCATGAAATAATGGTACAAATGGCTGATAAATAAAATCGGAATAATACATTGTTATTGCTTCAATCAATGCTGCAATACACCACACAATGATGCCCCATAGTGAATACATCCAAAGTCCAACTAAGGCAATAGGATAGAGAATAGCCAATATAACTGATGCAAATTGCCACTGCCAAGGCATAAGATCAAAACGCCATAGAATACCTGGAAAAACACCAACAAGGCGTATCCAATAACAAATACCTAGAACTAAGCAAATAAGTGCCAAAAACCGTAAGTAACAGTTATAGATTAAATTGATTTTTGAAATCTGTTTGTGAGAATTATTTTTCACAATAATAACTCTTGTTCAACAGGTTGGAAGTAAGAATCTACCATTTCATCTGTCACATTTGAAAATTTATCTGGCTGCCATTGAGGTCTTTTATCCTTATCGATTAACATAGCACGTATACCTTCATAAAAATCATGTGAATGAATCATATGATGCGCTATGCGGTTTTCAATTTTCATACAATCTTCCAACGTTTGAGATGAATTTTGTTTCATTTGTTTCCAGATAACTTTTAAACTTGTCGGAGAACGTGACTGCAAAATATCATAACATTCTTTAGCAAATAAAACATCTTCATTGCTTTTTTTATGTAGTAACTCAAGACATTCTTCTAAGCTATGGGCACTAAAACAACTGTTAATAATACAACGTATTTCATAACTTGTTTCATAGTCTTTTGTAATTGCTCGCTCGTTTAAAGCTAAAGTAGGATCTCCTTGCTCAATAACAGCTTTTCTAATCATATCGAATTCAGTTTCAGCAACGGCGTGTGTTGCTAATCCTAAATTTAAGCAATCTCCCCACTTTATGCGTGCGCCCGTTAATGCAAGATAGATGCCAAAATGATTGGGAAGAGATGGTAAGAAAAAACTTGCACCTACATCTGGGAAAAATCCAATCGCACCTTCTGGCATAGCAAAAACTGTATTTTCTGTAACAATTCGATGCGAACCATAGAGAGAAATACCGACCCCTCCTCCCATCCAAATACCGTTTAAGAAAGCAATGTAGGGCTTTGAAAAATGTTTAATATAAGCATTTAAGCTATATTCATCCCTAAAGTATTGACAAGCAGCAACACTTTTCCCCATATGATAGATTTCTACAACATCTCCACCAGCACAAAAAGCACGCCCCTCCCCTTCAATTAAGACACAAGAAACATTATCATCTGTTTCCCATATTCTGAGAGCTTTTTTTAAAGCTGAAACCATTCGTTGATTAAGAGCATTTAATGCTGAAGGACGTGTGAGCTTTATAATACCAGCTCGCCCTTCTTTCGTAAAAGAAATATCATCATCTGCTCCAAAATTAATTTGCATCTCACACCCTTCTTAAAACAACTATTTCATTGTTTTTTTTATATTTTTTGCCCCAAGTTGAGGAAATATTTGCATGATTGCACCAATACAATATATATAAATTCCTGTTACCGAAATTCCTATTTTAACCCAATAGGGAGCCTCTAGTTGATAAAAGAAGGCAGAAATACCAAAAAAACACCATAAGAGAAAAATGGGAAAATTAACCCTACGTAAACGAAGGACTCTTACTGGATGAATAAAATAAATTGGCAAAAAAGATATAATCGCCGATAAAACAATAATGATAAAAGTAATCCACTCTCCTGGTCTGACGACAAAAAGCGTAAAAATCATCATATTCCAAACAACAGGAAATCCTTTAAAAAAATTTTCTTTGGTTTTCATACTAGTATCTGCATAATAAATAGCAGATGAAATAACAATAATTGCACTCAATGAAAATGATAACCCTACCCCCATAAAACCACTTTGATAGAGTGCAAAGGCAGGAATTAAGACATAAGTCACGTAATCAATAATATTATCTAACAGCTCTCCAGACCATGTTGGAAGAACGTATTTAACATCAAGTTTACGTGCAATTGGTCCATCTATACCATCAACGAGAAGAGCAAGCCCAAGCCAACAGAACATAGCTGTCCATTCTTTTTGAGAGGCTGATATAAGAGAAAGAAACGCTAAAAATGATCCCGAAGCTGTTAGTAAATGAACAGAAAAGGCCTTTGCTTGTGGCATTGTTACTTTTTTATGGCGTAATAATTTAGCATTTGTTTTGATTTTCTTTGTTAGTTTACGTTTCAAGTTTTTCTTATCCTCGTTTTTAAAGTCTTCAACCATCTATCAATACGCCATTTTTTACCGATGATATAACTCAGCATTTTAAAAAATCATAAAAAGGTTACTTTTTTATATCGCATTATTTATTACATACTATAATAGAAGAGCTTCATATAATAAAAAGAGAGCGATCATTTGGAAATGTTAAAATATTTTCTCAATGGAGAAAGGTTCAAGTCATTGTGATATTTGAAAAGGAAGAGCATAAAGATATTGCTGTTATTGGTGCAGGCCCTGTCGGAATGTTAGCGGCGCTGAGTCTTGCACATGAGGGGCTTTCTGTTTTTCTTGTTGGGCCCCCTGCTCATACAGATGAGTTACGGACAACTGCTCTTATGATGCCTGCAATACGCATGCTTCAAAAACTCAATATTTGGGATAATCTTCAAAAACATGCAGCAGCTTTATCTTCCATGAGAATTATAGATATAACTTCTAGAATTGTGCATGCTCCTACGGTGCATTTTTCTTCTGCTGAAATTGGTGAAAAAGCTTTTGGCTATAATATACCTAATGTAAAATTGAACAGTGCTTTAGTCGATGCTGTTACACATACGCCTAATATTACAAGATTTGTTTCTGCAGCCAAATCTGTTCATCACACAAAAAAACATGTATGTATTACTCTTGCTGATTGTAGAGTCATTCAAGCACCACTTGTTATTGCAGCTGATGGACGTCACTCTCTTACACGTGCCGCAGCAGGGATAAGTGTCAAACAGTGGAATTATCCACAAAAAGCACTTGTTCTCAACTTTTCTCATGAGTTTTCTCATCAAAATACATCAACCGAATTTCATACAGAACACGGTCCATTTACACAGGTTCCACTACCAGGACGAAGATCTAGTCTTGTATGGGTTGTTCATCCTTCCCGTGCTGAAGAATTATTGAATACAGAACCAAAAACAATTGCAAAAATGATCGAAAACAAAATGCAATCAATGCTTGGAAAGCTAAGCTTAGAAACATCAATTCAAGCATGGCCGCTTTTCGGACTTCTTTCTCGTCATTTTGCTGCTAATCGAACAATTTTAGTCGGTGAAGCCGCTCATGTTTTCCCCCCTATTGGGGCACAAGGATTGAATTTAGGATTCCGTGATGTCCAAACTTTAATTGATATTTTACCTAATAAAATATCCAATTCTAACTCTGAAATGATTGTTGCACATTATAACAAATGTCGCAAACCAGATATATTAATCCGAAGTGGAGCTGTTCATACACTGAACTCTGCTCTACTTTCTCATATGTTGCCTGTTCATATCATACGAAGCATTGGGCTTGGTTTGTTACATAGTTTCCCACCATTACGTAATTTATTTATGCGCGAAGGAATGTATCCGGGTTATGGATTCAAGGAAATTATGCAAATATCTCCAACAAAATCATCAAAACAGCCCTACTGAACAATAATGGACAATAACGTAAAATAAAAAAATAATAAATTGCATTTTGCAATCATATCATATTACTGATGCAAAAAATATCTTTGTTCTTTCTAGGAAAGAAAAAATTATTATATATATTTAGCATATTGATATGAAATAAGATAAAACTTAATTATAGACTAAAGCTTAAATTGTAAAGATATCTTGCTAAATCACATCTGTTAAATTTTGCACTATAAAGAAAATGAAAAATAATACCGTTTTTAAAGAGTTATTTTATAATATTAATTTTAATAAGAAAATAAATAATAAAAAACAGTTTTATTTAATCAATGGATTTTAAAATCTTTTTATTATTAAGTATAATATTAAAAATAAAATCATCTTTGGAACCTGTTAGTAACACAGAGGTTAATGAAGTGTTGTTTTAACAAATGGTAACAAGATGACACTAAATAAATTTTTGAAATTAAGTACTTTTTTTATAATGATTGTATGTGTCTCGTTGATAGTCACTACTTCAATAAGTGAAGTTTTTCACCTTCCTTATTGTCAAACCTTTACCTATAGCTCTACTCAAAATGTCACTAAAATAGGTCAGAACTCATTTACTGCTTCACAAGTTAAAAATTGTCTTATGCAAAATGGTTTTGAGAATATTAAACGATTGCGTTTAGATGACAATGGCATCTGGCGTGCTTTAGTAAAATTTAAAAAGTCCCATTTTTTCGTATCCGTTGACTATTCAGGAACAGTTAGCATTCAAAATGAAAGAAAAGAATATGATTGATTTTAAAACTTACAGCAACGTTTCTTTTTACAGCCGTAAGAAAAAAAATTTAAAAAAGTGCTGCCATTCTATTAAAGAATTTGCTTTCATTGGCGGTTTAAATGGAAGCATATCAGGAGCTATCGCGGCAATTCTTTCAGCTTATGGTTATATTGCTCTTCCAGGATTTGGTCCAGTTATCGCAATGGGTATAGGAGTAGCACTTTCTGCCGGAATAATAATAGGAGCACTGATAGGATCAGGAATGGGAGGAAGTGTCGGTATATGCTGTATTTTATGGGAAGTCTCTCGTCATTTTTTCTATGAAAACAATTAAATCATCAACAAATTATATGTTCTTTTTTTTGATGAAACGATTATCATATTATAAATGAAATAACATCTAACTTATTAAAACTGTTTGCTTAATTCTTTATTACACATCAAAAAAGTAGATTTTTTAAAGCATCTCTTGAAGAAATGTAAGCGAGATATAATTATCAGTCTATGGAAGCTACATTTTTTATAGATCAAAAAATGAAAGTTATGTTTAGAAATATATATATAAACATACTTTAATTTATTTGCTCTTTCTAATAACTAATATTTCTATTTAAATTATTTTTGTTAAAGTTCAATTTAAGACACTTATATAATATATTATTAGTATAGATTATTAATTATAGATAATAATCTATTTAAAAATAAGTATAAAGGTATTTTATGAAAAAAATATTATTATCATTATTGTTTTTTATGGCATTTTTAATTCATAAAAATTCTGTATTAGCACTATCAACAAAAGTAAATATTTATAAATTAGAAGATAACAATTTCAAAAAGGCTATTGGTAGCATTAAAATTGAAGAAAACACATACGGTTTGATTTTCATCCCTAATTTATCTACTTTATCAGAAGGGATGCATGGTTTTCATGTACATGTGAATCCTTCATGTGATACAAAAGATGGCATAATTGGTGGAAGCGCAGGTGGACATTATGATCCGGAACATACCGGAAAACATTTAGGACCTTATAATATCAATGGTCATCTTGGTGATTTACCAGCACTTTATGTTGATAAGCACGGATATGCCATAATGAGCGTTCTTGCTCCACGATTAAAAAAAATCTCTGAAATTAAAGGGCGCTCTTTAGTCATTCATTTAGGGGCTGATAATCAATCAGATAAACCATTACCGCTTGGCGGAGGTGGTGCACGTTTAGCGTGCGGTATTATTGAAAAATAAAGAGAGTATTGTGGCAAACTGTGATAGTACACCCCTTTACTATAAGATGTGAGAAAAATTTATTTTTTAAATCTATTTCAAGAAATTGAGTAAACTTTGTGAATATTTTATAAAATTAATATTTTGAATGTTTACTTCGGATAATAAAAAACTTAATAATATTCAAAATGAACAGCAGTAGAAATTAAAGAAATAGTAGTGTAAATTCTCCGTAAGAAGACTTCAATATGAGAAAGTAATATTTTTAATGCTTGATATAAACAAAGCAAAAAAGTCGAATTTCACTCTCTAAAGTAGCAAATTTGTAATAAATTATAGTCATTAAGTCTAGTATCTAATGGAATCATGCCCAATGCACAAAATAGAACAGGCCTAAAACAGAATTTTTACTCTTCCCCCACTCATGAGGTACGCGAAAAAAATTTAATTGATACAATATCAATATAATAAGTCAAACAAAATAGTTAGAGTAATTTTTCATCACCCTGAAAAAAGGGCTTTTAAACAATGGAGTCTTTTTTAAAATACCCCTCATAGATACATATGATCCCAATCTAGAGGACGCATCTCACCAGTTTGATAAAATTGACGAATGAGCTTAATATAATCAAGAAAATCTTTGTTTTCCTCCACTAATCTATTAGCAGTATCCCAGTCAATATCACTACGTTCTTTGGCAGGAATTAATATCTCACTCTCGGAAGAGTTTTCCTTATTAAGTCTTATAAATCCAATTCCATGCAAACTTGAAAGCATCCGAAGCTCTTTTAATGTATCAACTCCTTCAATTTCACTAGCTACTAAATAACTCAAATTAGCCCATGAAGAATTACTAACTGTTTGAAAAAATGCTTTTCGTAAATTTGAACGATTGATGAGAATTTTTACTTCAAAAGACCAAAGCTTTGTCTTTTTATCAAAATATTGCAAAACACAGTCTTTGATTTCACGATTCCATTCCTTGCTTAAATCTTGCATCCCTACGAGATCTGGATAAAGCCATTTATTTCCGCCTGCACCATGTTTATTACGAGAACATTTCTCATTAATGCGCTTGCTATAAACTGCAAGCTCTGACCATAAAAATTTAGATAATAACGGATAAAGATCATGCTCTTTAACAGAGCTACCTTCTGTTCTACTCTTTGCATTGTCCTCTATTGCGTCAATTTCAGCACTATCTGTTTGTTTAGTAAAATAATATTGTCGCGGTCGTCCTTCAGTGGTTTTAATTTCTGAATAACGCTTTTGTAATTGAGGGCGCTGCGATCCTATTTCAGCAACAATTTGCTGAATAAGAGCAGCATCACTATTAAGGGGATTGATTATCGCCGTTGAATGCTTTTGTTTTTGGCGGCATTTCTCTGGGTAATTTTCAAATATCCATTGAGCAATTTCTCGAGCTGTAAACTTTTTCGTCGGGTTTTTCTTTAAAAAATTAAAAACAGTGTTTGTTAAATTTAAAGTCATATGAAAAACTCCCCCTTTTATCCTCTGGGTATTTCATTATATTCAGGCGTTTTAAATGAAAGAACAATAAACTGTTTAAGTTTTTTAAAAAAAGAACATTTATCAAATTACTCAATAAAATCAAAATATTTTTTTAATTTATGACTATAACTCAAAGATCTTTTCACATAACGAAAATAAGATTGTACTTTTATAAAAAATTGTAAATGTGCTACAAATCCCCATACAAAAGCATAATCTTGTATAACTTTTCTATACATTTTTCTTTTTATTTTAACGTCGTTAGAAAAAAGTTAAAAATAATTATTCAAACATTTGATTGAACCTCACACCCGTCAATTAAAAAACTTATGTGTTTTATTTTTGAAGCAAAAAGTTACGAGCTCTCAAGTATAGATTCTGAAATGGTAAACTCTGCACACAAACCTTCAAAACTACTATTTGCTTTAATAGCATCATGGGGAATAAGAACATAATACCATTTTTTATCGCCATAAGTCGCCGCATAGCGCGTTGCATGACAACACCATTGAACTGCAGCTTCTCTCTTTTTTAAAACAATAGGATTTTGCATTTCAGAGGCTTTTTTAGGCTCACAAAGATATTTGGCATCCTTCGTTTCTACAACAAAGTCCGGTTCATAAGTCGATCCTTTATCATATTCTATTCTGAAAAAACCTCGAGCGGGTTTCATCCATTTCAAGACTTGTGCATCATCCTCTAATATTTGAGCAAATCGTAATTCCCCTTCTACTGAATCAAACTTTTGTAAAGGATAACAGCATTTTCTAAAGCCGCTGAATACAAGTTTTTTAATATCACTTTTAATGGCAGGAATATTACGAAAATCAAGAGGAGACGTCCCTTGCGGTAACACATAATGGATAGGTGATAAAGTTGCAAAACCTCGTGTAACTTTAACCGCATAATCTTTTTGCGTTTCCCATTGATGTTCTCTTAATTGCGCAACAATAAAACTAGTAAGCTTGTGCTGATAGTGAATTAATACGTTCTCAACAGCTGTATCATTGGGTAAATAAGATCGGAAATGTTCTAGTATCTGACTAGCTAATTTTCGTAATAAGAGCGTATGGTTATCATAATCGACAAAGTCATTATCAATCAAACCACGAATGATGTAGTTTTCAAGATAAGGCTCTTTTACATATTCATTCTTAGAAGTAAGAAAAATGCTTTTATGGGTACGCAATTCTCGAATTAAAAGTTCTTTACTAACAGGTTGAAAATTTAAGCTTTCTAGATTTTTTAAATCAAAATCATAAAAACCATAAGTAACATCACGCGAAGGTATGAGTATAATATTTGGAATATCTATTATCAGTTCTGTTAATTGTTTTGTCAGAATTGTCACCACTTTTGATACAAGAGACTTTTGTGATGAAGGCTTAATATTCATAACTTTATTAGCAATTTTTTCTTGTATCTGTGCAGAACAAAGCATTTGAGAACTTGGCAATTTATCATTCTCTTTGATAAGATCCCACGCGATCGCTACAATATCTTGCTCTTCAGGTGTTAATGTAGGGGAATCTGTATGACGTAATATGATACCTTGTAAATCAGAAGATGCTCCATTTATATCGGAATTACGTGTTACCATCGTTTGCATCAATAAAGCTTCTACTTGACTTGGAACTGTCAATATATCGGTCTTTTCAAAGGGGATATTCCCTCCTGTTCCAATCTCAATATGCTTTTTTATAATTGAGTTTGGATCGTTTGCACGATCAATAATATCTTGAAAACGATCATGCGCAATAATTGTTAAACGATCAATAGCTTCCACGCCTGTTCTATACCCATAAGGCAAACGCAATCCACGCCCAATTGTTTGCTCTGTTAAAATTTCTGAAGCCGATGCACGCAACGGTACAATAGTATAGAGATTCGTAACATCCCACCCCTCCTTTAATTTATTAACGTGAATAACAATTTCTGTTGGGTTATGAGAATCTTCAATTGCAATCAGCTTTTGAATATTTTGATCTTCTTCTATATTCGACTGTTTTGTATGAATCTCTATAACTTTTCCCTTATAAGCTCCTGCAAAAAAATCATCTGATTCCAATAAATCACGCAATTTCTGTGCATGATTTGTATCTTGAGCGACAACTAAAATAAAAGGCTTAACGAACTTTTTGTTATAATCTTTTGCATAGACAATTAAATCTGCTTTCACGTTTTCATGGGCATGAATTGCATCTTGTAATTTGATATGTTCTAATTGTTCAGATGTATAATTTTGAGGTTGAAAATCTTTACGTGTAGCAACAGCAGGCTCTTTTACAAAACCATCCCTCATAGCCTCTGCAAGTGAATAACTATAGACAACATTTTTAAAATCTACGGGTTTTGCACCTATTGTTTTTGGTGTCGCTGTAAGCTCTATTCCTAAAACAGGTTTTAACTCATTAATTGCTGCCGCACCAGCAGAAGCTCGATAACGATGTGCTTCATCCATTAACAAAACTAAATCAGGAAGATTTGCGAGATAATCAAAATAACTTTCGCCAATTGTCTCTTGTAAGCGTTTAATCCTCGGCATACTAGATTTTAGTGCGCCTTTTTTATTATCTGTTGTATTAATTTTAGAAATATTAAAAATATTGATAAAAGCCGTATCTCTATTCTCAAACAAACGCTTTTGTCCTTGAAAATGGTGTTCATCAGCGCGAATACCTTTACCACTTTCATAATCTTCACCTGTAATAATAACGGGTCTATTGGCAATAAATTCACTCATTCCACTGAAAACGTACTTCGGACTTTGGGGACTAAAATCCTGTTTTAACTTTTCATAAATAGTCAAATTTGGCGCTAAAACAAAAAAATGGCGACTGCGACCTGTTAAATAAAGATAGCTAATAAAAGCCCCCATAAGTCGCGTTTTTCCAACACCCGTTGCTAAGGCAAAACAAAAAGAGGGAAAGTTTCGTTCAAAATCTTGTACAGAAGGATAAAGATTTTTTATCACTTCTAACTCTGCAACCAAATCAGCATTTTTAGAAAGCTCTATATTTTCTAAGATTTTTACCAAAATATTTAAAGATTCACGTTGAGGATCACGTAACGATAAGCGAGCAGAAATCCTTTTTTCAATAGTGTTCATGAAAAACTCCGCTTTTTATATACTATTCAAATAAATCTAATTCTGCTTGCGCAATATCTTTATTTTTGTTGTTTTCTTTTACCACAATCACTGGTTCAAGATTGGCTACATTTAAACTGTAATCGTCCCTTCCCCATTCGCATTTTTCTAACACTGCACGGGGGATTTTAGTGAGTGTCAGATTTTCAAAGGATGCTGATTTTGTATCAAAGGCTGTACCACAAATCAGCAACGTGCGATGAGAGCCTACCTCTTCACTCATTATACGGAGTTGTTCATGGGTCATAGCGCTTGTTGTGACATAAATATAATCTGTTTCGGTTGAGTACCCTTGCATCCAATAATGATTTTCATCAGGTGCATAGGTAAATCCCATATGTTTGCACATTGCTTCTGAAAGCATCGCAGCATTATATTCGCGACTAATAATCCATTGTCCCCATGGATCTTTTTGCAACAGAGAAGGTGCAAGACGATAATAGCGAAATCCACCGCCACCTTGCCAATTGACACTTTTGGAAATTCCCCCTTGATCAGTTCCATCAATGACTTGTTTTAAACGAGGGATAATGTGGGTGTGACAATGTTCACCAAGTTCAATCATAATCCACTTTCTTCCCATTTTATGAGCAACAGCACCGGTTGTGCCGGAACCCGCAAAAGAATCTAAAACAAGATCACCAGGATTAGTGGCAAGTTGAATAATGCGTTCCATTAACCGCTCAGGTTTGGGAGTTGTAAAGACATTATCAGAATTAAAAACTTTAACTTCTTTTTTAGCATCTTGATTATGCCCTACTTCTGTATAAGGCCAAATCGTCATACTGGTTATTCCCTGCTTAACCTCAGAAACAAAACGTTTAATCCTTGGTACCCCGCCGTTATCTGTTCCAAACCAAATACGATTATCCTCTAATAGCTCGGCAAATTTTTTTTTACTAACACGCCAACTAGCTCCAGCAGGAGGCATAACTTTTCGTCCAGTAGGCGTGATGATTTCATAAATATCCTTAGGCGTCACTCTTTTCACGGATAAATCTCCCGATTGCCATAATCCACGCGGATCATTATCAGGGTTTTTATAGCGCGCATCCATATCGCTTGAACGAGGAAGCAATTGAGGGCGCCAAATCGTTTTATCTTTAGCATAAACCATGATAAAATCATGGTTATCGGAAAGCCATTTTGTATCATTTTGTGGAGCATATTTCTTTTGCCAAATAATATTGTTGATGAAATTTTGGCGACCAAAAATTTCATCCATCATCACTTTAAGATAGGCTTGTTCATCATCATCAATTGATATCCAGATACTTCCATCATCCGCCAGTAAATGATGTAACAATTCTAGCCTGTCTCTCATAAGACTGAGCCATATGGAATGCTCTAAACCATCTTCATAATGTTCAAAGGCATTGCCTGTATTATAAGGCGGATCGATATAGATACATTTTACCTTCCCCATATATTCTTTCTCAAGCGCTTTGAGTGCGAGCAAATTGTCACCAAAAATAAGCTTATTATCAAAAATATCTTGGGATGATATTTGATGCGAAGCGTGATAAGATTTTTCAAGATCTTCTAATAAGATACGAGGCTCTAGTTTTGGGCGTTTTTCTTTTCCAATCCAAGTGAGTTCTAGTTTTTGTTTATTATAACTCATGCGATCGTCCTTAAATTCAAATGCTTGTGAAAAGTAACCAGCTTATTCATGAATGGCTAAATTAGAGTCTCTTAACAATACTTTTAGTACCATCCGACAGCAATTTGAGCTTCTTCTGACATACAATCAGGTGTCCATGGTGGATCAAAAGTCATAGTGACTTCAACATACGAAACCCCTTCAACTGCACTGACTGCATTTTCTACCCACCCCGGCATTTCACCAGCAACAGGGCATCCCGGTGCTGTAAGAGTCATTTCAATTTTTACTGAACGATCATCTTCAATATCAATACGATAAATCAGTCCTAGCTCATAAATATCAGCAGGAATCTCTGGGTCATAAACTGTTTTAAGAGCAGCAATAATATCATTCGTCATACGATCAATTTCATCTGCTGGAATTGCTGATATGTAAGATTTTTTATCTTCACTTACAGTTTCAACAGATTCTGGAGAATGACGCTCTTCAATTAATTCAGCCATTAAAAAATGTCCTTGTTTCTTGCAATGCTTCTACCAATTGATCTATATCTTCTTTAGTGTTATACATGGCTAACGATGCGCGGCAAATAGATGTTAGACCAAAGCGCTGTAATAAAGGCTGTGCACAATGAGTTCCCGCACGTATTGCAACCCCTTTTCTATCAATAAACATAGCGATATCATGGGCGTGAATTCCTTCAATTGTAAATGATATAATAGCTCCTTTATTGGGAGAATGACCATAAATACGCAATGACTCAACCATTTTAAGTTTTTCCTGCGCATAAGCTAAAAGGGACCTCTCATGGGCATGAATCGTGCTACGACCTTTCTCTTGTATATAATCAATAGCCGCAGTTAATCCAATAGCTTCAACGATAGGAGGGGTACCTGCTTCAAAACGGTAAGGAGGAGCATTATAAAACACCTTATCGGTTGTTACCTCCTCGATCATTTCCCCTCCCCCTTGAAAAGGACGCATTTCTTCTAATCTATCTTCTTTACCATACAAAACACCAATACCAGTGGGACCATAAAGCTTATGACCTGTAAAGACATACCAATCACAATCGAGATCTTGCACATCAACGGTTAAATGTACTGCTCCTTGAGAACCATCAACAAGAACCGGAATAGAATTTTGATGTGCTAGTTTAATAATCTCTTTAACAGGAGGCACAGTTCCTAATATATTGGACATATGCGTTATAGCAACAAGCCGCGTTTTTTCGCTTAAAGCCTTTTGGAAATCTTCAATGTGCAGAACACCATTTTCATCGACAGGAACAAAAATAAGTTTAACACCTTTTTGTTCACGGAGAAAATGCCAAGGAATAATATTTGAATGATGTTCCATGATCGTTAGAACAATCTCATCACCTTCTTTGAGTTTTGGCATCGCCCAACCATAAGCAACAGTATTAATAGCTTCTGTTGCATTTTTCGTAAAAACAATTTCTTCAGCTTTTTGAGCATTTAGAAAAACACGAACGGTTTCACGAGAATTTTCATAAGATTGTGTTGCTATATTGGCTAAAAAATACATTCCCCTATGCACATTAGCATAACTATAGTGATAATAATTATTCATTGCATTGAGTACTGACATTGGTTTTTGGGCAGAAGCACTACTATCAAGATATGCTAATCGCTTTCCATAAACTTGATGGTGTAAAATAGGAAAATCACGCCGAATTTCTTCGACATTATAAGTAAATGTTTGTACGTTATTTTCCATTTTTTCTACCTTAAACATTTTTTTCAAGCCATTTACTAATGATATTCTCCAAAACGATTTGAATCTTATCCTGCTTGATGTCATCAATGAGCTCAGAGATAAATCCTTTAATCAAAAGTGCACGAGCCGTTTTAAATGGGATACCACGCGCCATAAGATAAAAAAGATAATCATGATTAATATTAGCAACTGTTGCACCATGACCGCACGCAACATCATCAGCAAAAATCTCCAGTTCAGGCTTTGCATTAAATTCTGCATCATCTGAAAGAATAAGGCTATTACAAGCCATGCGTGCATCTGTTTTTTGCGCTTTTTGAGAAACACGTATTATTCCTTGGAAAACACCAACAGCCTTATCTGTAACCACATTGCGTATAATTTCGGTTGATGTTGACTTTTCTTCCACGTGACGAACAGTCATTGTAAGATCACTATGTGTTTGTCCTGATAATAAATTTATGACGCGTAATTGAAAATTAGATTCTTCTCCCTGTAATTCAATATCGATTTCTTGGCGATTTAATTGGCTCCCTATATTAATGACATAAAGTGATAACTTTGCTCTTTGATCAAGAACAGCACAAAATCGACCAAATTGTGTAGAATTAAAATCACGATTGCGAATGAGAATCCACGTAACATCACTATCAGCAGCAATACTTAATGAAAATATTGAACTGACAAAGGTATCTTTATCATTGCCAACCTGATGTTCAATAAACATAACTTGACTATTTTTATCAACTTTTATATCCGAAAAAATATGAGATTGTCCCCCCATTTGTATATTTTGTAATTCAATGGGTATATTTAACTTTGTATTTTCAGGGATGTGAAAAAGCCAACCATCTGTAACAAAAGCTGTATTTAACTGTCCAATAAAATCTTCATCAGAAATGTTTTGATTTATCTGCACAGAATTATCTTCTAATGCGTCTGAAAGGCGTTTTACTGTAATATTGTCTACCTTTGACTCTATCGATGTTTTTCCATTGTTTATGGAGAAAACAGCACTTTCTGAAAGCAATGCATCAACCAATTGATTGTCTTGAACTTTTGAAAAATTGCTAATAGACTTCAGTAAGGTACGCAGATTGGTATAATGCCATCTTTCGATTTTACGGGAAGGAAGCCGTGTCATTTGAAATTGCTCAATAGTTTTCTTGCGGATTTCCTGTACAGCTTTATCACCAGGTAAGTCGTTTACATACTGATTAAAATTACTGAGGATATTTTCTTCAACCGCTAACAAGTTTTGCTGTGCATTCATATTTAATAACCTCAAACCGCTTCCCTGATAAGATCAGCATACCCATTTTCCTCTAAATAAAGCGCTAAGGATTTATCACCGCTTTTGATAATTTGTCCTTTATAAAGAACATGTACCGTATCAGGAATAATATAATTAAGTAGCCGTTGATAATGGGTAATCACCAGAAATGAACGTTTTGAATCCCGAAGTTTATTAACACCATCTGCAACAATTTTTAGTGCATCAATATCTAAACCAGAATCCGTTTCGTCTAAAATGCAAAGTTTAGGTTCAAGAAGTGCCATTTGTAAAATTTCAGCGCGTTTTTTTTCTCCACCTGAAAAACCTACATTTAATGGACGCTTTAGCATATCCATATCTATTTCAAGTTTGGCTGAAACTTCTTTAACATATTTTATAAATTCAGGAATTTTAAGTTCTTCGTGACCTCGTGCTTTGCGTTGAGAGTTCATCGCAACTTTTAAAAATTCCATTGTTGCTACTCCTGGTATTTCCATTGGATATTGAAATGCAAGAAAAACACCATATGCAGCACGTTCTGCTGGATCCATTTCTAAAAGTGATTGCCCATTATAGAGAATATCTCCTTCTGTTATTTCATAATCATCACGACCAGCAAGTAAATAAGACAAAGTTGATTTTCCGGCTCCATTTTGTCCCATGATAGCGGCAACTTCTCCATCTTGAACTGTCAAGTTTAAACCACGAATAACTTTTGTATCGGTCTCAGCAATACGGGCGTGCAAATTTTTTATCTCTAACATAATTTAATCCTGTTTTGGCTGTTTTTTCAGATACAGATGCGGATTATTTTGCCTTAGCATCCATCTACTTTTGTAATTAGCATAGAGGTCATTTTTAGCATTATATGCTACTGTTACAGCCTTTTTACATAAAGTCTTCTATTTATCTAATTAAATAAAATTATCCAACACTACCTTCAAGGCTAATACCAATAAGCTTTTGTGCTTCGACAGCAAATTCCATGGGAAGTTTTTGAATGACCTCTTTTACAAAACCATTTACAATTAATGCGATAGCTTCTTCTTCGGGAATTCCTCTCTGCATAACATAAAAAAGTTGGTCATCAGAAATTTTTGATGTTGTGGCTTCATGTTCAAACTGAGCTGTTGCATTTTTTGCTTCAATATAAGGAACTGTATGTGCACCACAATCATTCCCGATTAACAAACTATCACATTGCGTAAAGTTACGCGCATTTTGTGCTTTTCGATGAGCTGTGACTTGTCCTCGATACGTGTTATTTGAAAAACCTGCAGAAATACCTTTGGAAATAATGCGACTGGAAGTATTTTTTCCCAAATGAATCATTTTTGTACCGGAATCAATTTGTTGATGACCGTTTGCAACGGCAATAGAATAAAATTCTCCACGCGCATTATCACCACGGAGTAAGCAGGATGGATATTTCCAAGTAATCGCAGAACCAGTCTCAACTTGTGTCCATGAAATTTTAGAGCTATCACCTCGACAATCTCCACGCTTCGTCACAAAATTATAAATACCACCCTTTCCATCTCTATCGCCAGGATACCAATTTTGTACTGTAGAATATTTAATCTCTGCATTTTCAAGGGCAATAAGCTCAACAACAGCAGCATGAAGTTGGTTTTCATCACGTTGGGGTGCTGTACACCCTTCAAGATAAGAAACATAGGAATCTTCAGCGGCGATAATCAATGTTCGTTCAAATTGGCCAGTGTTGCGTTCATTAATCCTAAAATAAGTTGAAAGCTCCATAGGACAACGAACCCCTTTGGGAATATAAACAAATGAACCATCTGTAAAGACAGCTGCATTTAAGGCCGCATAATAATTATCACTTATAGGTACAACTGTTCCTAAATATTCTTTAATAAGCTCAGAATGTTCAATAATCGCCTCTGAAATAGAACAAAAAATCACACCGGCACGTGCCAGCTCTTTTTTGAATGTTGTTACAACAGAAACAGAATCAAAGACTGCATCAACAGCCACCTGCCCCGATACAGACATACTGTCATCAAAAGTGGAGGGATCAGACTGTTTTCTTACTCCTGCCAAAATCTCTTGTTCTTTAAGGGGAATGCCAAGTTTCTCGTACGTTGCTAATAACTCAGGATCCACTTCATCCAAAGATTTTGGTCCTGTATGATTTTTTGGAGCAGCATAATAATAAAGCTCCTGAAAATCAATTCTAGGATATTCAAGACGCGCCCAATGAGGCTCTTGCATTGTCAGCCAACGTCGGTAAGCCTTTAAGCGCCATGTTAGCATCCATTCAGGCTCATGTTTTTTAGCGGAAATAAATTTGATAATATCCTCATTTAAGCCTTTTGGAGCTTTATCGGTTTCAATATTGGTTTCAAAACCATATTTATATTGGTCAACATCTATTTCACGTACTTGGCGTATCGTTTCTTGTATTGCCGGCATAAATTTTCTCCATTTTTTGGCGTCAAAAACCGGTAACTAAAGTCTTGTTTTTTACAAGATTAAAGTAAGCAAGTTATCTCTAGGCTATAGGTAAAGTGCAAAAATTTCAATCAAACTTATTTTATTTTTAAAATAATTCTAATTTTTATAACTTTCTGATGATAAACCTTCCCCTTTTTTCCTGCTTATAATTTGAGAAAAAAACGACAGAAAATCATCAATATCTTCAGAAGTTGTGCCACGCCCTAGCGAAATGCGAATGGCACCATTTGGAACATGATACCCCATTGCCTCCAACACTTTGCTTTGTTTTACTTTTCCCGAAGAACAAGCAGAGCCGGATGATAAAGAAAACCCTTCTAAATCAAAAGCAATTTGCATCGTTTCAGCTTTTATATTTTTCACGGTAAAGTAAGTTGTATTTGGCAAACGTTGAACTCTTTTGCCAAAAATTTCAACATTTTTACTTATTCTTTGTAGTCCATCTTCTAATTTATTGCGTAAATATATTAACTGTTTTATTTCCTCCTGTGTGAAGCAATCAGTTATTGCTGCCCCAAAAGCAGCAATAAGGGGCAATGCTTCTGTTCCTCCACGGAGACCTTTTTCTTGTCCTCCCCCAGTAATAAGAGGGTGTGGCATGAGAAGATTACCACATGAAACAAAAGCACCGATTCCTTTCGGACCGCCAACTTTATGTGCAGACAATATAAAAAAGTCTCCTCCTAGCTGATTAATATCCACAAAATTTTTATCTACATATTGTGTCAAATCAACAATAAGAGTGCCTCCTAAATCCCGAACAATAGCGGCGATTTCTGTTAATGGTTGAATAACACCCGTTTCACTATTTGCAGCTTGAATAGCAACAAGAGGTAAACCTTTTGTTTTATCATGAACCGTTAAGAGTGATGTTAATTTATCTTGTTGTATGAGCCCATCTTGATCAACAGCAATGACGCTTATCAACTCTTTAGAAAAACGTCCTCCCTCTGCCACAGAGGGATGTTCAGTCGCTCCAAGGTAAAGACGAGAAAATTTAACTTTTGCATTCCCCATATTGTAAAAGGGTGTTAACAAAGTCATTGCGGCTTCACTCGCACCAGAGGTAAATACCACGTGATCTGGATCTGTTTTAAGATTTTCAGCGATTTGCCGACGAGCCTTTTGCAACAAAGTTTTAGCCGCACGCCCTTCCTTATGAACAGATGATGGATTACCAAATATTTCTAAAGATTCCAGTAACGCTATTCGTGCCACTTTTTTGAGTGGTGTTGTTGCGTTATGATCAAAATATCGGCGTTTTATAACCATTTTACATCGCAATCATTAATCTTATGAATTGATTAAAAAAATAGCGCAATTTTCTTGAAAAGTGCACTAAAAAAAGAATATCTAATAATTATTTAAGAGATTCTATGGTAAAAGTCGACCAAGATCAATGAAAGCCTTTTATTGCATTTAAGGAGCATTTTATGCCAGAAATTATTTTTAACGGTCCTGCGGGTCGGCTCGAAGGACGTTATCAACCTTCACAACAAAAAAATGCACCCATTGCGATTATTTTGCATCCTCATCCCCAATTTGGTGGAACTATGAATCATAAAATTGTCTATGACCTCTTTTATATGTTCCAACAACGTGGCTTTACAACTTTACGTTTTAACTTTCGTGGTATTGGTCGTAGTCAGGGTGAATTTGATTATGGAATAGGAGAACTTTCAGATGCTGCTGCTGCTCTCGATTGGGTGCAAACACAACATCCAGACTCTAAAAATTGTTGGGTAGCAGGATATTCATTTGGAGCATGGATTGGTATGCAGCTTTTAATGCGCCGACCGGAAATTGAGGGATTTATCTCAGTTGCCCCTCAGCCTAATGTTTATGACTTTTCATTTCTTGCACCTTGTCCCTCCTCTGGGCTTATCATTCATGGCGGTATCGATAAAGTTTCCCCTCCAAAAGATGTTCAAATACTTGTCGATAAATTAAAAACACAAAAAGGTATCATCATCACACAAGAAATATTAGAAGAGGCTAATCACTTTTTCAGTGGATGTCATGAAGAACTTATTGAGCGATGTGCCCACTATTTGGATAACCATATCTCCAATGAACTTCTCGCTCCTCCTCCTGAAATACTTTCACTAACTTAGGAAAATACGATAGATTTATAAAAAATTAGCAAAAGTCGTTTCTGATCATAACAAAGTAATTTTTTCCGTTTGCATTTAAAATTTTTCTAAATTTTATTTCAGGATAGAAATGAGAATAACAGCATCCCTGTTTTCTATCACTGATAAGTCTCTTTTTTAGCGTAAAAAGGAAATAATACCTGTATTATTATCTTTATGTTACCAATATGTCTCTTTCTCTTGTGAGGTGTGTGTCAGTTATGATAGATAACGCATTAATAACTCATTATATAATCGCCTATTCTATAAAATAATGCACTCTTAAATTAGGAAATTAAATCTGTGTTTGCCTTTAAATCTGATTTTTTACACATTATGAGCGAACGTGGTTTTATCCACCAAATTTCAGATGAAAAAGGCTTAGATGATCTTTTTTCAAAAGAAACTGTAAGCGCTTATACTGGATTTGACCCAACAGCATCGAGTTTACATGCTGGAAGTCTTCTTCAGATTATGATGCTTTATTGGTTACAAAAAACAGGTCATCGCCCCATTGCTTTAATGGGTGGAGGAACCGGATTGATTGGTGATCCTTCTTTCAAAGATGAAGCGCGACGCCTTCTGACACAAAATGATATTGCTGAAAATATTGATGGTATTAAAAAGGTATTTGCTAACTATTTGACATTCGGTGACCGAGAAACCGATGCTTGTATTGTGAATAACGCGGAATGGTTATGCAATTTAAACTACTTAGAATTTTTGCGTGATGTAGGAAAACATTTTTCTGTCAATCGTATGTTGTCATTTGATTCCGTTAGACTCAGACTTGAGCGTGAGCACTCTTTGTCATTCTTAGAGTTTAATTATATGATTCTGCAAGCTTATGATTTTGTTGAACTTTATAAACGTTATGGATTGCGTATGCAAATGGGGGGCTCTGATCAGTGGGGCAACATTATTAACGGAATCGAATTAGGGCATCGTTTAGGAACACCGCAATTATATGCGTTAACATCACCATTGCTGACAACCTCTTCCGGTGCCAAAATGGGTAAATCATTGAATGGGGCTGTATGGCTGAATGCGGATAAGCTTTCACCTTATCAATTTTGGCAATACTGGCGCAATACAGAAGATGCTGATGTAACACGATTTCTAAAGCTCTATACTCCATTGCCAATGGATGAGATTCTTAAACTTTCTCTATTACAAGGGACAGAAATTAACGAAGCAAAAAAAATTCTTGCAACAGAAATTACAGCAATGTTGCATGGACGTGTTCTTGCTGATGCAGCAGCAGAAACAGCTCGCAAGACGTTTGAAGAAAAAACTCTAGGAGAAAATCTTCCAACTGTTGAAATTAATGCCTCAGAATTAAAAAAAGGTGTTGGATTGCTCACTCTTTTAGTACAAGCAGGACTCGCTAGATCTAATAGTGAGGCACGCCGACACGTTCAAGGTGGGGGGGTCCGTGTAAATGATCAAATTATTGAGGATGAAACACATCTTATTATTGAAGGGGATGTCAGTGCAGAAGGGACCGTTAAACTTTCTTTTGGTAAGAAAAAACATGTTGTGATGAAACCAGTATAATCTTTTGCCGTTTTGTTTATGTTGTCGACCTTGTTTTTTCAATTCAATTGTTGTGATAGGGCGAGTTTTGTTAGGAAATAAAGGTCTCTTCAAAACAATAATATTCTAGAGAGTTGAATAGTTCTTTTCTTCTGTGTACTCTGATATCTTATACCTGTTACACAAGAAAGATGAAAATAATGACAAGACCAATGAAAGGTGCTCTTGCTCCTGATTTTAATTTGCCGCGCGATGGAGGAGAGATGGTATGTCTTTCTGACTTTAAAGGAAAGTCTGTTGTTTTATATTTTTATCCAAAAGATGACACTAGTGGTTGCACAAGCGAAGCACTTGATTTCACAAAATTAAAGATGAAATTTGATGAAATCGGTGTTTCTGTTATTGGAATCTCTCCAGATAATGTAAAAAAACATGATAAATTTAAAGTAAAACATGAACTTGATGTCATCTTGGTTTCTGATGAAGAAAAAACAACCCTCGAAGCTTATGGTGTTTGGGTTGAGAAAAGCATGTATGGACGCAAATATATGGGAGTTGAACGGAGCACTTTTTTAATTGATGCAAATGGAATAATAGCAGAAGAATGGCGTAAAGTAAGCGTATCTGGGCATGCTGAAAATGTTTTAGCTACTGCAACACTTTTATATCATAATGGTAACTTGTAAATTGAGTGTTTGATTTACCTTAAAAAGCAAAAGTTATCCTCCTTAATTGATTTTAGTTTTTCAACGGATTCAATTTTTACAATATATTGATTTATAAGGATAATGAATTGTTTTACATTTATATTAGTCCCCCGAATATCCCAAATTTTTCTTATTTTAGATTCTTCCTATCACTTGCAATATCATAAGCAGAATTGGCGTATGAGAAAAAAAATGAAGAAAGAAACAAGAAAATCCCTCTTTAAACCTTTAAAGTATCAAGGACTATCGTAACATCACAACATCAATAAAACGAACAGCTTAAGAAAAAATCTACATGGCTTGAAGGAAGGATATATAATTAACGAATATCCTCAATTTTTTTGTCTTGTCTATAAATGCGCCGTGCGAGCGCTGCCTCTATAAATGCATCTAAATTACCATTAAGTACGGATTGTGGATCCGTATTTTCAATTCCTGTACGCAAATCTTTGACAAGCTGATAGGGTTGAAGAACATAAGATCTAATTTGATGTCCCCATCCGATTTCTGTTTTAGAAGATTCAGCAGCATTGGTTTCTTCTTCTCTTTTTTTAAGCTCTTCTTCATAAAGCCGTGCACGCAACATCGACCAAGCCGTAGCGCGATTTTTATGTTGAGAGCGCTCTGTTTGACATTGAACAACAATACCCGTTTTTATATGCGTGATGCGAACAGCAGAATCTGTCGTGTTAACATGTTGTCCTCCTGCTCCCGATGCACGATATGTATCAATACGCACATCTGCCTCTGAAACATCAACTTCAATATTGTCATCAATAACTGGATAAACCCAAATGCTTGCAAAAGAGGTATGGCGCTTTGCATTCGAATCAAATGGAGAAATCCGCACTAAACGATGAACGCCTGATTCTGTTTTTAACATTCCATAAGCATTATGCCCTTTTACAAGAATAGTCGCTGACTTTATTCCTGCTTCTTCTCCATCATGAATTTCTAAAATTTCAACCTTCATTTCATGCTGTTCAGCCCAGCGCATATACATACGTAAGAGCATAGAAGCCCAATCTTGGCTTTCTGTTCCCCCTGCTCCAGCATGAACTTCTAAATAGGTATCATTCGGATCTGCTTCTCCTGAAAGAAGTACATCAATTTGCCTTTTATCTATCTCATTTTTAAGATTACGTATTGATCTTTCTGCATCAGCGATAATTTCAACATCACTTTCTTCTTCGCCCATCGCAATAAGCTCAATGCATTCTTCAAGTGTTTTTGTAAATGATAAAAGACCATTGATTGAATCATCAAGACGTTGACGCTCACGCATCATATCCTGTGCTCGTTGTGCATCATCCCATAATGATGGATCTTCTGCTTTTTGATTAAGATATTCGAGACGCTTTAGTGATTGATCCCAGTCAAAGATGCCCCCTTAGCAATTGTATTGCTTTCTGGATTTCATCAACTAATGTTTCTATTTCTGCTCGCATAATTTAACACCGTATTTTTAAAAACTCTTTTTGGTTGTGTCTCTTAGCATTTTATACAAATTTAATAGCTGCTATCAGAAAATGGTACAATTCTATCACTCTATTTACAGAACCGACATTGTAAAAAAGAGATAAAAACCATGACTCATGGCAAAAGGAGATTTTGTCGATTAATACAGCCCACCTGTCCCACTTTCAAGTGCTTTGTTGACTTGTGGAGAAGTCGTTACTGCAGGAACACCTTCTTGAAAAGAATTTGTACTCCCAATAACTTGATATATATCAGCAGGACCAGTCCCTGGTTTAAATGCTTCTATAATAACATCTTGATCTCCTCTTTCGGCAAGCATTCCTGTTTTTCGATTAATTGGCATTAAAATCATGCCCTTTGGCATCTTAAAGGGAACATCTGGCTTCCCTTTAAGAGCATCTGCCATAAAATCACCAAAAATAGGCGCAGCTAATGAACTTCCTGTTCCATTATATCCTAACGGAGCTGGTTGATCATAACCGACAAAAATACCAACGACAATATCAGGAGTAAATCCCATAAACCAGACATCCTTAGAGTCATTGGTTGTTCCTGTTTTAGCAGCAATATGTCGATTAAGATAACGTAAACGTGCCGCAGTACCACGCTGAACAACCCCTTCCATCATCGATGTAATCTGATAAGCCGTCATAGGGTCAAGAACTTGATCTCTTTCATCAATCAATGTGGGCTCACTTTGATTATTCCATGAATGCGTATTACAATTTTCGCAAATACGATCATCATGACGATAAATTGTCTTCCCATAACGATCTTGAATTCTGTCTATCAGAGAAGGTTTAATAGAGCGTCCCCCATTGGCAATAACTGAATAAGCTGTAACCATTCGTAATACTGTTGTTTCGCCAGCCCCTAAAGCCATGGGAAGATAAGGCTGCAATTTATCTACGATCCCAAAGCGTTCTGCATATTCAGCGACAAGAGGCATTCCCATATCATTGGCAAGCCGTATTGTCATAAGATTACGAGAACGCTCAATACCATAACGCAACGTTGAAGGTCCTGCAAAGGTACCTCCATAATTTTTGGGTTGCCAAACTTCACCATTATATTGACGAACTTCAATGGGGCCATCTAAAACAACGGATGCTGGTGTATATCCGTTATCAAGAGCTGCTGCATAAACAAAAGGCTTAAAAGCAGACCCCGGTTGGCGATAAGCTTGGGTTGCACGATTGAATTCAGATGCGGCAAAAGAAAATCCTCCCACCATAGCAAGAACGCGCCCTGTATGAGGTTCCATAGCAACAATTGCACCTTCAACCTTTGGAATTTGTTGTAAACGATAAGTATTATTTGTATTGGGTAGTTTTTCAACAAAAATGACATCCCCAACTTGCAGAACATGAGATAAGCTCTGAACAGTTTTTCGATAACCATTTTCTTTTACAACATGGAGTGCCCATTTTGAATCAGCTTCAGATAAAACAGCAATTTCCCGTTTTTTTGATAATATACCTGAAGCTTCGCGCTGTGGCTGTAAACCAATCTCTACTTTGTTGGGATTAGTAGAAAGAACAACAGCTAAACGCCATTCAGGAACATCACTTAGCCCTGTGATATTTGCAAGTTCTGTCCCCCAATCACTTTTCTCATCAATATGCGCATAAGCTCCACGCCATCCTTGCGCATGATCAAATCTAATTAATCCATCGTGCAAAGCACGTCGCGCAATAAGTTGTAAATGCGGATCAAGCGTTGTACGAATGGAAAGCCCGCCTTCATAAAGTGTTTTAGCCCCATAGCGATGTATTAAACGACGCCGTACTTCTTCAGTAAAATAATCAGCCGCAAAAACATAGCTATCACTCCCACGTATTGTCGCTCCTAAAGGTTTAGCTTTCGCTTTTTCACCTTGTTCACGCGTTACATATCCATTTGCAATCATCCGGTCTATAACCCAATTACGCCGATCAATAGCACGTTGTGTATTCTTAAATGGATCATAATTTGCTGGTCCTTTTGGAAGAGCAGCCAAATAAGCACATTGTTCTAGCGTCAGGTCATTGACGGATTTATTGAAATAAGTCAAAGAAGCAGCTGCTATACCATAAGTGCCACGACCCAGATAAATTTCATTGAGATAAAGTTCGAGAATATGATCTTTTGAATAAGTTTTCTCAATACGCATTGCTAAAATAGCTTCCTTAAATTTACGTTCTAACGTTGTTTCTGAACTTAAAAGGAAGTTTTTAGCGACTTGTTGCGTTATAGTTGATGCACCCTCTGGACGTCTTCCAGAACCAATATTACGAATATTATTGATCAAAGCTCGAGAAAGTCCTTCAGGATCTAAACCAAAATGATGATAAAAGTTTTTGTCTTCAGCCGAAATAAAAGCATTTATAACAAGCTTTGGTATTGATTGAATCGGTAAATAGAGGCGATGTTTTGTTGCAAACTCTGCCATAAGACGGCCATCAGAAGCATGGACGCGGGTCATTACCGGCGGCTCATAAAGTGAAAGAACTTCATAATCAGGGAGTGCATTTGCTTGACCACTGGTCATAACAACCCACGTTATTGCACCACAAAGTCCAATAGCAATAAAAAAACGAAGAAGATATCTTAAAAAAATCATCATAAAAACGGCTATCGCTTTCTTAAGAATTAATTAAAGAAAAAATACGTTACTTCAAACACACCAAGTGGATATCACCACAAGATTGAGATCAAGAGAAATTGTTTTCTATCTTTTATTTATACTAGGGTACACTAGAAGCCCATATTGATACTCTATTTTCTCACAAATTTAAAGAGGCTGTATCATTTTCTGCCTATAATCAGCAAATTGACGAATAGAATGAGCAATAGAGGCTGCCATTTGTTTTCTCCAATGAGGATCATTTAATAACTTTTCATCCTCTTTATTGGATAAATAACCTATCTCTATCAAGACTGAGGGTATATCTGAAGCTCTTAAAACTTGAAAATTAGCATACCGATGTGGGTTATTAATCAAGTTAATATGATTCTTTGATAAACTTGAAATAACACTATTTGCAAAATTAACCGAAAATGTATGTGTTTCACGTCGTGTAAGATCCATCAAAATATCTGTAACTTCGAGCGTTTCATCTGCAGGCAAACCATCAAGCAAATCAACTTTATTTTCATTTTCAGCTAAAGATTTTGCAATGGCATCAGAGGCTTTGTCTGATATGGTATACACTGTAGCACCGCGAAGAGAATGTAAATCAATCGTATCCGCGTGAATAGATATAAAAAGATCAGCATCAAACTCTTGCGCTTTTTTAACTCTTTCACTTAGTCTTAAAAAAATATTGGAATCTCGTGTTAAAGCAACGGTAATATGAGAATCCTTTTGTAATTCGTCTCGCAATGCACGCGCAAAGTCTAAAGTCACATCTTTTTCTAAAATTCCAGTAACACCCCGTGCACCACCATCAATACCACCATGACCAGGATCAAGAACAACACGGAAATTATATGCTGGCATTAACTGTGTTTTTGTATCAAAATTGCTTCTTTGCTGTTTTTTTAATATCTCATCAAATTTTTCCTGTGTACTTTTACGAATATCAATCAGCAACTGCCATAAACCATTATTTAATTTTTTTACGACATTTTTTTCAACCACAAAAGCCGTTTTACTTGTCAAAATAATGCGTGAAGTCTGTATATCAGAGAAAGCATAACGTACATCTGAAAGCATAACGGATAATGTATTCCGTTTCTTTAAAGGCGTATTTTGCATCGAAAAGTCAATTGTAGGTAAATTGATAACCAAACGTGCTGGCCTGTCCAAAATCTGTAAACGAACATTTGGTTTTGAATTAAAAACCGCAATAATACGCGTATGAACACTATCACCAATGGTTCGAAAATTAATAAGTCTCAGAGGATCTGCGGCTTGAACACTGGTTTGGAGTAGAAAAAAAGATAATAAAAAGTATGTGACGAGCACAATAACATCCCCATAAGCTGTTTTCAGCTTTTTGGTAAAAAAAACTCTTATCATAAGCAAAATACTCTACATTACCTTTGTAATAATTTATCTTGGTTATATAAAATGATACACCAATTTATTCTCTATTTTTCAATAAAAGCTAAATAAACACCCAAAAACGAAATTAAGGTCATAAAGATATTATAATTATACATGATTTACATTGTTACTTGCCAAACGCATGATATCAACATAAAAGAATATTTATGCTTCCTAGCTGATAATAGTCATCTAAATTATCTGTAACTCATATTAAGTTGTCTTTAGAGGTTTTTTGCCTATTATGCGTTGAGACTTTTTTATGGATGAAAAATTTCTATGTTATAATATTAGGATTGCATTACTTAAGATTCGTTGGTTCGGATATCCGAACTGTTTTAAAGATTATTTTACCGGAGACTTTTAAGAAATATGAGTCATAAAAAACAGATGGAAATAATGATGAGAAATGGTGTAAATGCAGTCATGCCTCTGCACGTGGTGTTCCGTCCTGTTTTTCTGGTACCTCCCTTTTATGGCAGACAGCCTTTTATGTTTACGAATAGTTATAGCGTTCGTTTGAATAAAATTGTGCATGTCGCCTTCAGGATATTAACTTATGTCAAACAAAATGCTTATAGATGCCTCCCATCCGGAGGAAACTCGTGTTGTTGTTGTTCACGGCAACAAAATTGAAGAACTTGATTTTGAATCAGAACATAGAAAACAGCTCAAGGGGAATATTTATCTCGCACGGATTACGCGTGTAGAACCGTCTCTCCAAGCAGCTTTTGTTGAATATGGTGGAAACCGACATGGTTTTTTAACATTTTCTGAAATTCATCCTGATTATTATCAAATTCCTATTGCTGATCGACTTGCTCTTCTTGAAGAAGAGGAAAAAGCAGCTATAGGAGAAAATTCTGTAGATACCTTTACGGAAGAAGCAACTAAAAATAAAAAACGCTCCAGAAGAACAAAAAAAAATGGAAAAAACAATGTCATTGCAGCCGATATTGAAAGTGACATCACATCTGAAGCGACAATAATTGATAATACAGAAGAAGCATTAAATGCCGATATCTCTGATGATGAGATCGAAATGGTCGGTGCTGAGGACATCCGTGAAGAGCTCCCAATTTATCAAAGAAAACAAGGGCGCCAGTATAAAATTCAAGAAGTCATTAAACGACGTCAAATTTTGTTGGTACAAGTTATCAAAGAAGAGCGTGGTAATAAAGGTGCTGCCCTTACAACATATTTATCTCTAGCAGGTCGTTACTCTGTTCTAATGCCCAACACAGCACGTGGTGGTGGTATTTCACGAAAAATTACGAACGTACAAGACCGTAAGCGTCTTAAAGAAATCGTAAAAGAATTAGCTGTTCCAAAAGGTATGGGCGTTATCTTACGAACTGCTGGTGCCAATAGAACAAAAGCTGAAATTAAACGTGATTATGAATATCTTATGCGGTTATGGGATACTATTCGCACTTTGACACTCGAGTCAACGGCGCCATGCCTTGTCCATGAAGAAAGCAATCTCATCAAGCGTTCTATACGAGATCTTTACAATAAGAACATTAGTGAAATTCTTGTTTCTGGAGACCAAGGATATCGTGAAGCGAAAGACTTTATGCGTATGCTCATGCCAAGTCATGCAAAAGTTGTGCAACCTTACCGTGATCCTACACCCATTTTCGCAAGAAATAATATTGAAATTCAACTTGATAAAATGTTGCAACCACAAGTTTCTTTAAAATCTGGTGGTTATCTTGTTATTAATCAAACAGAAGCACTTGTTGCTATTGACGTAAATTCTGGCCGCTCCACGAAAGAATTCTCTGTCGAAAAGACAGCCTTACAAACTAACCTTGAAGCTGCTGAAGAAGTAGCGCGGCAATTACGCTTGCGTGACCTTGCTGGTTTAATTGTGATTGATTTTATTGATATGCTTGAAGAACGCAATGTGAAGCTGGTCGAAAAAAAATTAAAAGATTGTTTAAAAAACGATCGTGCTCGTATTCAAGTAGGTCATATTTCACACTTCGGCCTTTTAGAAATGAGTCGTCAACGTATTCGCATATCGGTTTTAGAAAGTACAACACAGCCCTGCCCGCATTGCGCAGGAACAGGAAATATACGTTCTGAATCATCCATTGCGTTACATGTCATGCGCTCAATTGAAGAATATCTTCTTCATAATTCGCAATATAATATTATCGTGCGCACACCCGTAGCAACAGCGCTTTATGTATTAAATCATAAACGCAACATTCTTGTTAATTTAGAAGCTCGTTTTAAGCTTAATATTAGTATTGAAGCAGATGATAGTATTGGAACGCAACATCTTGTTATTTCTAAAGGCTCAATAGCAGAGAGCATTTCTCGATCTTCATTGGAAGATGCCAATGAGCAAGAAATTGAAGATTCTGTTTTCATAAAGAGTGAATCTATTGAAAATCCTTCTCCCATTGAAACAAACCAAAAGCGTAGGCGCAAAAATCGTCACGGTGAAATTACTGATCATTCTCTCTCCAACGTTCATAAAAAAGAAGATACTTTGAATGATGATTCTTATCGTCGAGGACGTCGTCGAGGACGTCGTGGTGGTCGACGCAATCAAGATAATAGTTTTCATCAGATTCGCGTTCCTTACGCAGAACCAGTGGGAGATTTTGCTAAGCAAGCTTTGGCAGAAATTAAAGCAGCGCATCGCAAACGTCGTATTTCGCCTACTAAATCTTTTGAACTTGAAGAAACAACAAATAATACACAAGCTCTAGATATACAACAACAGGGTGAATCTGAAAAAATTGATACAAGTATTAAACCTAAAAAACGTAAAACACGTTCTTCAAAAGTAGTAGAAAATCAGCTTTCTTTAGAGAATGATCAAAATGTTGCAGAACAAAAATCTCTTGAAGAAAAACCTACAACCAGTTCGATGCGTAAAGCTAAAACAAAAAAAGCAGACAAATCTATTCATGAGGTAGAAGATAAAGCTCTTGAAAAGAGTAAAAAATCAACACGTGGAACACGTAAAAAATCATCTTCTAAAGAGACGCAAATACAAAAAATATTAGAGCAAGAAACTGTAATCGAGATGGAGGAAGTTGTAGAAACCTCTCCTTCCCAAATTGAAGAAACAATTAATCAATCCGTTGTTATTTCATCAACGCCTAATGATTCTTCCAAAACTGAACGTATTGGTTGGTGGAAACGCAGAATTCTTTCGAAAAATTAAGGATTAAAAAACCGCCACAGAAAACTGTGGCGGTTCAAATAAACAATTATAGAAAACGTTTCAACCAATTCTATAGTGTGGGTTTATTACTTTTGTTTTGCTTTTTCTTGCTCAGCCCGCATACGCTCTTCAATTTCTTTTTGCTTTGATTGAATGGCTTGCTGCAGCTTTATTTGTTCTTGTTGGAAATCTTTTTCCTCCATACCAGGACCGGTATAGGCTGCTGTAAACCCATTAAGAGAAAATTCAATAGGATTAGCTGAACCACGAAAATTAACTGTGGTTACAACCATTTTTGTTCCACTTTTCATAGCTGCTATAAGCTTATCATCTAAGACATCATTAGCAATACAACTTGGTCCATTACAAATAATATAAGGAATTTTTTTAGAGAACTCGTCACCGATTTTAATGTGAACACCTTCTGGCAAAAAACGCCCAGTAGGTACTTGAATACCTATACGTTTTTCATTTTGCTTCCCTTTTATTTCAACAAGATTAAAAGCCGTTAAAGGTTGTCCCGTATTCGATAATACAGTATTCATTGTATTACAAATATCAACATCATGCTGCTTACTGCAAACTTTGTACCAACCTTGTGATAAAGTTTGCGCATTTGCAGAAATACCAGCTATAAGAAAAAGGGCAGCGGCTCCAACTAATACTGAAACAGCAGAATAAACATTTTTATGCGACATGATTAAGTTAATCCTTTCAACGCGCTCTTAAGTAACTTTAAAAAAAATATTAAATGTAATTCCAACTTAAATTTATTAAATTATAATGAAATAACAATTAATTTTACTATTTTTACTTCAATATAAAAAAAAAAGTCAAATTTAGAGAAAAAATACGATGAGCCATTCTATTTTTATACACCCATATAATTCCCCTCTTCATCACATTGGTATTTGATATAATCTATCTATAAAATACCTCTGTGCATTTAAACTAAGATTACACAAACGAATCAATATTGCAATATTAATTAAAATAAAGTCTAATACTACTCTAAAAAACTTACTAATTAAACTTTTTACATTTATTACTCTTCATGTTAAGCTTATAGAGCCTTAGCAACAGGTTGTTGCAATGCATGAAGCTCCAAAATATCAGATAAATTTTACTGTTTTCCTTATGTGCCTCGTGTGATACACAAAAACAAAATCATCTACGATATTATTGAAACATTGAATGAATTAAAACCACTGATTGTCTAAAATTTCTGCATAATTGTAAGAGAACTTTTTGCTAATGAACAATCTTCTGCCCTTGTTTACAAAACAATGGTGATACGCTTTTGTAATAAAAATTTTATATTCTATAGCGTTTAAATAAAAAGTTTAGTTTAAAAATACGTTACTAAAGAAGTGCTTTTTTCTTAATTAAACAACACATTTTCTTAGAGAGAAAATCTATAACTGCTGAAAATATTTTATTTATAATAAACTTTCTTAAAATATAATAACATATTAATTTATAATAATAATTTATCTTTTTTCTATTTCTATATTGTATGAAAGATCTTAATAGCGCAAACCTCTCTTATATTGAATCAATAAAATTTATCCACTTGTACATCACAAGCGGAGTTAGTTTTATAGATAAAACTACTGAACAAAGGCCCCCCTATGAATCATCTCACGTGCCTAAAGCCATAATAAATTTATGCTCATATATTATACATCTATTATTGCATATCTGTACAAATATCATCTCTCAGCTTTATAACGTGAATAAAAATGTAGCTTTTATCAATTTATTTTAAGTTATTTCTCAAATAAAAGAAGCTTCTAAAATGATAAATTCTTTTCAGCTTTCACAACATCAAAGATATAAATCGTTAATGATTTAAGTTTTAAGAAAAAATGAATTCAAAATATCATTTTGTTTTCCTATATAACAAACTTAGAGCTATAAAAAATCTCTCTTATCGTATTAATGAAACAAGATTTATGATATGAGATGTATCGTCATTAAAATAATTAATCAGATAAAAATAAAAAACTACAAGCACAAAAAATTATGCATAAAAAGAAAACATAAAAAAATATATGAGTTTATTATTTAATATATATATATTAAGTCTTATATGATAAGAATAACAGATAATATATTATGTGTATAAGATTACTTTATTATAAATAATAATTAAAAACAAAAAATTAAAATATATTTTAACTATTATTTAGTATATTATCTTAATTTCTCTGTATTTGTATAAGTAAATTTTTAATTGGATATTCTCATAGCATTATTTTTTATGAATTTTCTAAACTATAATGTTACGAAAAATTAAGTATTTTTCTATTTTGAATATAATTCAACATAAATCAAATAAATAATTTTTAATTGAATAATTCTTCAACATGAAAACGCATACGATCTATAATATTCTTTTTCTTGTTTGGAAGCATTATATTATGTACTTCTTTAATGGTATTACAAAGCTTAGGTGCACTTTTTACAAACCAATTATCTTCTGTAAGACTATTTTTTATATCGTCAAATATTTGTTTTTCATAACTATAAGAGCCATCTGTTAGTAATTCTTTAATATCCCTGACTAAACTAGGACTTATTGAATTATTTGCGCCTTTAGCCCAACTAAAATCTTTATCTTTCCAATCAAAATCTTTGCGCAAAATAGCACCTATATCACTTTGCAATATATCCGCTAACGTATTGCAAGCAATAATAAACATGAGATAATTTTTCATTATCTCATCATCACCTCCACTTTTCTCATTCATTCCCCATTCATTAAACGTTTGAGTTTTTTTTAAATAGTCTTTTGCTTTAATCAACTTTTCTTCATACTCCCCTACTTCATACTCTCTCGCTATATGTATTTTAGAGATAATTTTTTGTTTTTTTTCAGCTAGATCCTGTAATTTCGAACCAAGATTATAATATTCATCCTTCAGGGTTTTCAGTTTTTTATATAACTTATTCCGTTCCTGTAAACGCTCATAGTATTCTGCTTTAGAAATATTTTTTTCCCAAATATCCAAATGAGATATACTTTCTTCAATAAATTGTATGCTCTCTTTAATATTCTTTCTTTTGTTTTTTAAATGTTGGTATTGTTCATCAGAAGATAACTCAGCATAAGCGTTTTTTACGCCATATATTAAAGTGAGTAATAAAAAAACTATCGTTAGCAACTTTTGTAATGAAGAAAGCATGTTATCTTTACCTAAATTTTTTCTTTCTAAAAAATTTACAGGAGCTTATTAGCTTATTATATTGAAAGTGCTATTTAATGCGGTCCAACCGTCTAATCTATTTTCTTCATTATATCAATACGTATATAATAAAAACCAAATAAATATATAAAGGGTTCTTTATTATAAACTTAAATTTTATTCTTATACAAAATCAATAACTGTTTGTTTTTATAGAATGATTTTATAAAAATGAGTAACAGTTCTGAAACAATAAAGAAATTTTTTAAACAGAATGTTGTTCTGCCATTTCGACAAGCTGTGTTATAATATTCGCTGCTCCAACAAGCCTTTCATCCGCTGTGGACCAATCACGAATAAGAGCAATACTTTGATCTGGTCGGATTTTTGCCATTGAACCTTGTTTTCCCACCCACTGAACAAGAGCAACACTATTTGCGAAATAGTTATTACGAAACTGTATGACAATCCCCTTTGGTCCTGTATCTAATTTTTCTACATGCGCTTTTCGACACAATGTTTTGATATAAAAGACTTTAAGAAGGTGTTGAACCTCAAGGGGTAAAGGACCAAAGCGATCAATTAACTCCGCTGCAAATTCATCAATTTGTTCTAAATCATCAAGTTCTGTTAAACGACGATAAAGTCCCATACGTAACGATAAGTCAGGCACGAAACTTTCTGGTATCATCACTGTTGTACCAAGAGAAATTTGAGGTGACCATTGCTTATCTTCATTTAGCTCTCCATCTTTTAATTCAGCAACAGCTTCTTCAAGCATTTTTTGATAGAGTTCAAATCCAACTTCTTTGATATGCCCCGATTGCTCTTCACCTAAAAAATTGCCTGAACCGCGGATATCCATGTCATGGCTTGCCAATTGAAAACCGGCCCCTAAGGTGTCAAGAGATTGTAACACTTTAAGACGGCGATCAGCAGCAATTGTTAAAACTTTACCAGCAGGAAATGTAAAGAGAGCATACGCACGTTGTTTTGAACGTCCTACCCTACCACGTAACTGATAAAGGGCAGAAAGACCAAACATCTCAGCACGATGCACAATTAGGGTATTGGCTGTTGGAATATCAAGACCTGATTCAATAATGGTTGTTGAGAGCAGCACATCATATTGTCCATCATAAAATGCATTCATGATATCATCAAGTTGTCCAGCCGGCATTTGTCCATGAGCCACAACGAATTTCAGTTCTGGCACATGTGTTTTGAGATATTCTTCTACAAAAGCCAGATCAGAAATACGAGGACAAACATAGAAACTTTGTCCACCACGATAATATTCTCGAAGCAGGGTCTCTCGTATAACAAGTGCATCAAAGGGTGAAATAAAAGTACGAACCGCCATTCTATCAATGGGGGGGGTTGTTATCAATGAAAGTTCACGTACACCCGATAAAGCTAACCCTAAAGTGCGTGGTATGGGAGTTGCTGAAAGTGTGAGAACATGAATATCACTTTTAAGCTCTTTTAAACGCTCTTTGTGTTTGACACCAAAATGCTGTTCCTCATCAATGATAAGAAGACCTAACCGTAAAAAATTAACTGCATCACTTAATAATGCATGGGTTCCAATGACAATATCGATTGTACCATCTGAAACACCTTTTTTTACTCGTGCAAGTTCTTTCGCTTTTACAAGCCTCGAAGCATGTCCAATTTTAACCGGTAATCCTTGAAAACGCGAAATAAATGTTTTGTAATGTTGACGTGAAAGCAAAGTTGTCGGTACAACAACAGCAACCTGATATCCATTTAATGCTGCAACAAAAGCACTTCGAATGGCTACTTCAGTTTTTCCAAAACCAACATCACCGCATATCAAGCGATCCATCGGCTTGCCTGAGGCTAGATCGTCCAAAACAGCATCAATTGCATTCATTTGATCTTCCGTTTCTTCATAGGGAAAGCAAGCAACAAACTCATCAAATGGTCCAATTGGTGGAAGTAAAGCAGGCGCAGCACGAGTCATACGCTCTGCAGCTATACGGATTAATTGCCCTGCCATTTCCAATAAATGTTTTTTAAGCCGAGCTTTACGTGCCTGCCAAGCAACACCTCCTAATTTATCTAAAGTTACCTCTGTTCCTTCTGAGCCATAACGTGAGAGAAGCTCAATATTTTCAACAGGTAAAAAGAGTAAATCACCTCCAGCATATCTAATTTCAAGGCAGTCTCGTAAAATTCCAGTGGTTCTGATGGTTTTAAGACCAACAAATTGGCCAATACCGTGGTCGATATGCACAATAATATCACCAGAATTTAAAGCAGAAATTTCAGAAATAAAATTTGTATTATTCTTACGCCGCTTTGGCGATCTTATAAAACGATCGCCAAGGATATCTTGCTCTGCTATAATAGCCAAATCTTCAGCCACAAAACCATGTTCTATCATGATAACAGCTGCTAATATGCGATCCCGAGGTGTTGCTTTGACAGTTTGCAAAGATTTTGCAACATCTATTTTTTTCAATCCATGCTCATCGAGAACTTGTAACAAACGATTGAGAGATCCTTCACTCCAACACGCTAAAAGCACTTTTTTACCAGCAGCGCGTAAAGATGCGATATGATCAATAACACTTGAAAAAACATTTTTTTCCTGCGCATTACGCTCTTTTACAAAATCATATCCCTGTTTAACATGTGCGTGAATAATAGTTTGTTCCAAACTTTGTGGAACATTAAAAGGAGAAAAATCAATACGCTGTGAAGATTGTTGCGCACCTTCCAAAACACGCTCTGGCGTTAAATAAAAAAGACTAGGATCTATTGGATGATAAGAAGTAGAATTTTTTTCATCACTTTCGCGCTCTTTGCGCGCATTATAATAGTCTTCAATAAGACGATAGCGCTCAATGAAGACTTCTTCTATGAGATGCTCAAAAACTATCGGTAAGTTGCCACAATGATCAAAAAAGCTATCAAGGTTTTCATAAAAAAATGGAAGCCAATGTTCCATACCGGCAAAACGCCGACCTTGAGAAATTGCTTCATAAAGCATGTTATTTTTTTGTGATACACCAAATGTACGGGTATAATTGCTTTTAAAACGACTGATGCATTCTGGTGTAAGAACAACCTCACTCATTGCCTGTAATAAAAGTTCAGTTTTTTGGCCTGTTGTCCTTTGACTTTCTGGATCAAATACGCGGATACTTTCTAGGGTATCTCCAAAAAAATCAAGACGTAAAGGTTCAACATCCATCGGAGAAAAGATATCAAGTATTCCTCCTCTTACAGCAAACTCACCAACATCACGGACAACCGTAACGCGTTCAAAACCATTGGTTTCTAGAAATTGAATAAGATTTCCCATGTTATTGCGCTGGCCAACACGTGCGTGAATAAGCTGAGCTTCTATCATTTCACGAGGAGGTAGCTTTTGCATAATCGCATTTGCTGTTGTTAATATAATTGCAGGATGTGGATCTTTACGTAAATTTGCTATGTGTGCCAATGCTGATAGTCGACGAGCCATAACAGCAATTCCTGGTGACACACGATCATACGGCAAACAATCCCATGCAGGAAATTGAAGTACGGGTAAATTGGGCTCAATAAAATTTAAAACTTGTTGTAAATGCACAATTTTTGTTCCGTCACGGACAACATAGAGGAGCGGTTTACCTTGTGCAATTTCTGAACTTAATTTAGCAAGCGCAAAGGCTTCAAATCCATCAGTAACGCCATCTAAAATCATACGAACAGAATTATTTTTGGGAATAACAATTTTTTTAAATATAGGCATCGGGATTAATAACTTAAGCAAGTACGATAATTGGCAATATCACGAAAAAGTGGACTATCAACCTCAGAGGGGGGCAAAATTTCTCCAGTAATCCATGTCAGTAAATCACGATCATCAAAAGACATAATATACTCAAGCTCAGAGAGCGTTCTATCATTCATCCCAGTAATATGAGCATCGACATAATGTCCAAAAATGAGATCCATTTCACGAATACCGCGATGCCATGCACGAAAAATCAATCGACGACGACGAGCATCTAATTGATTTTTGTCAACGACAAAAACTGTCATAAAAAATCTCCTTGAATAAAGTAATATAAACTATTCAATTAGTCGTATAAAATTTGTACCTTGCTTTAAGGAAGTTCTATAATCTTTTGTTCTTTAAGTGTAATTCGACGATGCATTTGCTTAGCCAAAGCGTAATTATGTGTTGCAATAAGAGCAGAAAGACCAGACTGACGAACAAGGATAGATAAAGCTTGAAAGACATAAGCTGAAGTTACTGGATCAAGATTTCCTGTAGGTTCATCAGCCAAAAGAACCGAAGGGCCATTTGCTACTGCACGTGCAATAGCAACACGTTGTTGTTCTCCTCCCGATAACTCTGAGGGACGATGGTTCGCACGATGAGAAACACGCAGATACGTCAATAATTTGCGCGCACGATCTTCTGCTATAGATTTTTTTAATCCTGCTATCATTTGCGGTATCATGACATTTTCTAACGCCGTAAACTCTGGAAGTAAATGATGAAATTGATAAACAAAACCAATATCATTCCGTCTTATAGCTGTTCGCTCACTATCAGAGCGCTTTGCACAAGAAACACCCCGTAACATCACATCACCAGCTGTTGGTTTTTCTAATAATCCAGCAATATGAAGAAGTGTTGATTTTCCAGCACCAGATGGTGCAACAAGTGCGACAAGCTCTCCACGATTAAGAATAAAATTCGCTTTATCTAAAACAATGAGCGGCTTATGGCTCTCGAAAAAGTGTCTTTCAATCTCTACAAGCTCTAAAATAGCTGTCATTATTCATACCTCAAAGCTTGTACGGGGTCTAGCTTAGCAGCACGCCATGCCGGAATGAGAGCAGCAAGAAACGACAAGAATAAAGCCATCATAGCAACCAAGATGGTCTGTTTCCACTCAATTTGTGCAGGCAATTTTGTTAAAAAATAAAGTTGAGGATTAAAAACATCGACATTAAATAACCAAGATATAAAATCTTGGATATGATTAATATTCGCGGTCGCGATAACACCTAAAACTAAACCCAATATAGTTCCAATAAAACCAATCATCATTCCTGTAATGATAAATATACGCAAAATCGCACTCTGTTGAGCCCCCATCGTGCGTAAAATTGCAATATCATGACTTTTATCTTTTACAAGCATAATCAGCCCTGAAATAATATTTAAAGCAGCAACAAGAACGATCAGAGAAAGAATGAAAAACATAACATTTCGTTCAATCTGTAAGGCTGAAAAAAAAGCCTGATTGCGTGTACGCCAATCAATTAAATAGACCTGTTGTTCAACTGCTTTTTCTACAACAGGTTTTATTTGATCAACAGCATCAGGATCATTTAGAAATAATTCCAAAGACTGAACCTTATCTCCCAAATTAAAAAACATTTGTGCTTCATGGAGAGGCATAAAGATAAATATTGAATCATATTCAGACATACCAACTTCAAAAATAGCAACGACTTTATAAGCTTTCACACGTGGGGTAACGCCAAAAGGAGTCTCATCACCATCTGGAGTAATAATACGAATATCTCTTCCAACTGTCAGTCCTAATTTTTCTGCTAAGCCACTTCCAATTGCAACACCTTCTTCTTGATCAAACCGAGAAATCGATCCTAATTTAATGTTTTGAGAGACTGTTTTAAGCTTTTCTAGATCTTGTTTGCGCATACCACGAACTAACGCGCCAGAGCCACCTTGAACTTCACCTTGAACAAGCGCTTGACCTTCAATAACAGGTAAAGCAAACTTCACACCATTTGTAGTTTCTAAAGAAGAAATAAGAGTCTTATAATCAGAAAAACCAGAATCAACTGTTTGAATAATAAGATGCCCATTCATACCAAGAATACGATTGAGAAGTTCTGTACGAAAGCCATTCATCACCGCCATAACAACAACCAGAGCAAATACGCCCAACATAATCCCAATAAGAGAAATAATTGAAATAACAGATGCAACGACATGTTTTTTATTGGGAATCATATAACGAAAAGCGATCATCCACTCATAAGATGAAAAGCATTTGTTTTTCAGCCTCTTCATAACATTTCCTATTAAATTATAGAAAGTTGGCTGAGCACATCTTCAACCTTTAGAGATTTTTTTATTCCTGTTTTTCGATCTTTAATTTCAACTTCATTTTGTGCAATGCTGTTAGGGCCAACAATGACTTGCATTGGCAAACCAATCAAATCCATTGTTGCAAATTTTGATCCAGGACGTTCATTTCTATCATCTAATAACGGATCAAAACCAACCTCCTTTAATCCCTGATAGAGAAACTCACATGCCTGTGTGCATTTTTCATCATCGGGTTTCATATTGATAATCCCAAAATCAAACGGTGCCATCGACTTTGGCCAAATAATACCATTTTCATCATGAGAAGCTTCAATAGCGGCCGCAACAAGACGCGAAGGCCCAATACCATAAGATCCCATAGAGACCACATGCTCTTTTCCATCTTGTCCCATAACTTTTGCTCCCATTGGAGCAGAATATTTAGTACCAAAGTGGAAAATATGACCTACTTCAATACCACGCGCTGAAAGACGATTATGATCAGAAACTTTAGCCCACTCCTCTTCATTATGCATTTCTTCCGTTGCTGCATAACAAGATGTCCATTGCTTAACAATATCATCTAAAACAGCTTTATCACTAAAATCGATTGAACTATCTGGAACGGTAAGTTCAAGAAATTGTTTATCACAGAAGATAGCACTCTCTCCTGTTTCAGCCAAAATGATAAATTCATGACTGAGTTCCCCCCCTATTGGACCTGTATCTGCACGCATAGGAATTGCTTTTAATCCCAGGCGAGAAAAAGTGCGTAAATAAGCAACAAACATACGATTATAAGATGTTTTAGAGCCTTCATAATCAAGATCAAAAGAATAAGCATCTTTCATTAAAAATTCTCGTGCTCGCATCACACCAAAACGTGGACGAATTTCATCACGAAATTTCCATTGAATATGATATAAATTCAGCGGAAGATCTTTATAAGAACGAACATAAGAGCGAAAAATATCTGTTACCATCTCTTCATTGGTTGGACCATAAAGTAAATCACGCTTTTGACGATCTTTAATGCGGAGCATTTCCAAACCATAATCATCATAACGACCGCTTTCACGCCAAAGATCAGCAGACTGAATTGTAGGCATCAATATTTCTATTGCACCCGCACGTTCTTGCTCTTCACGAATAATTTTACAAACTTTATCAAGCACTTTTTTTCCCAAAGGAAGCCAAGAATAAATCCCTGATGTTTGTTGTCGAATCATTCCAGCGCGCAACATGAAGCGATGAGAAACAATTTCTGCTTCTTTAGGATTCTCTTTTAAAAGTGGAAGGAAATATTGAGAAAGACGCATTGAAATAATTAACTCCTAATCAGATCTATCATATCGGAACAATTTATCACACCCTCTATTCATCTATAGCCGCATTCTGAATACTTGCAAATATAACGATCTTATCATTTAAAAATTTATTGTGCTTTATTCTCTATTTTTCTTATTTAGCAATAAAATAAAAATGCTCTTCTCTTTTTAAATAACGTAATATGAAAGTTCTTTATTTTGACCGATGTAAAAAAACTGTACAGATAGGTTTTTTTTGCCAAATTTCATGAACAGCCGCTCTCACTGCACGTCGTGTTGCCTCTCGAATAAGTTCATTATTTTTCTGTTTCATGCGTGGGATATTATAAACTGTATTTTCTACGATATCTAAAAGAATATCTTTTAAACTTTTCCCCTTTCCATTACTTTCAGGTAACCCTAATATTGTTAGACCTATATCCCCTAATAATTCATGCTTACTATTTATATGGAGAGAAATAGTAACATGACCAGCATAACTTAGTTTGCGGCGCTCACGAATCCCTAATTCATCTTCATCTCCAATTAAGCAACCATCCTTATAGATGCGGCCAACAGGAACTTGATCAATAACTTCTACAGGCTTTGGTGCAAGGCGTAAAATATGTCCATTTCTGATATCCGTAACAGTTTTAATACCTGCTTGACGTGCTAAAGTTGCCTGAGCCTTAAGATGCATTGCTTCCCCATGTACAGGGACAAGTATTTGTGGCTTTATCCAATCATACATCTGTAAAAGTTCTGAACGACGTGGATGACCTGAAACATGAACAAGCGCATCTTCATTCGTAATAATTTCAATACCCAAATCAATGAAACGATTTTGTACCTCAATAATCGCTTTTTCGTTTCCTGGAATACTTCGTGATGAATAAATAACGGTATCACCAGCGGAAAGTGCAATATTTTTCATTCCATCACGTGACAGTTTAGCCAAAGCTGCACATGGCTCACCTTGGCTCCCAGTGACAATTAAAACAAGATCTTTTCGCGAGATATAGCCATAATCATCTTCCGTTACAAATGGCGCTAAACCATTCATATAACCAAGCTCTTGTGCAACCATAATACTTCGCTTAAGGGAACGCCCAATGACAAGCACCTTACGTCCAGCAGCTTCAGCTGCAAGAGCAATAGAACGTATCCGACCAATATTAGAAGAAAAAGTTGCTATCGCAACGCGCCCTTCAGCTTTGGAAATAATCTCAGAAAGACTGGCTTGAACTTGCTGCTCTGATGGAGATATACCATCCCGACATGCATTTGTGGAATCACAAAGTAATGCTAAAACACCTTTTTTGCCTAAAGCACGAAATCTTTTTTCATCGGTTACAGCCCCGAGTGAAGGGGTATGATCAATTTTCCAATCACCAGTATGAATCACAGTCCCCAAAGAGGTTGTAATTGCTAAAGATACAGATTCTGGTATTGAATGGTTAACGGCTATAGCCTCTACAGCAAAGGAACCTACCTGAAAACAATCACCAGCTTGAAAAATATTGAGTAAAATTTTTTGAGATTCAAAATCTAATTGTTTTTTAGTTTCCAATAACCCTGCCGTAAAAGGCGTACAGTAAATTGGCACTTGTAACTTTGGACATAAATCAAGAACGGCCCCATAATGATCTTCATGTGCATGTGTTAAAACAAGACCCCGTATATTATGTTTTTCACTTTCTAGGAAACGAATATCAGGCAAAACAAGATCGACACCTGGTAATTCAGAACCAGCAAAACTAACCCCCATATCAACCAGCAGCCATTCACGAAGACTTTGGGGACCAAATCCGTAAGCAGCTAAATTCATCCCTATCTCACCTACACCTCCCAGAGGTAAAAAAACAAATTCATTCTTATTGGCTGCAACCATAAACATCTCCCAAATCATTAAGGTATCTGATGGTAAAATAATTTTTCAATAACGACCTGCATTAATAGAATCAGCGGAACCAAAATGAACATCTCCAGCTGTTATAATGGCTGTCTGACCGTCTTTTTGCTTTATGATGCAGTTAAAATCACTATCAAGACCATCAAAAATACCCTCAATGACTTTTTCATCATTCACCACTTTGACATGTTTTCCAAGGTGAGCGGAATATAAAAGCCATTTTTTTCGGATTATTTCACATCCTTTTGGTTGTTTCCAAAGAAGATAATTTTTAGAAAAACACTCCGTCAAAACCGTAAATAATTGTTCTGCATCAATATGCAAACCGATATTCTTTAAGCTTGAAGTGGAATAAGGTGCATCTTCATAATTATATTTCACATTTATTCCAATACCAATAACCAAGGCATATTGTTGTGATGACAATTTTAAAATCTCAAGCAAAACTCCAGAGCTTTTTTCTCCTTTGAGCAAAATATCGTTTGGCCATTTTAAGCTCACAATATTGTTTGTCTGCTTTTCCTCTTTTATCAATTGTTTTATTGCCTCTGCCACACTTACTCCAGCAACAAAGCCAAGTTGAGCCGCAGTTTGATGAACAATATCATCAATTAATAAAAGACTAGAATAAAGGTTCCCTTTTGGACTAGACCAAGTCCTCCCTCTTCTTGCTCTTCCCTGTGATTGTTCTTGTGCAACAATCCAAAGATTACCTTGATGACCAGTTTTCGCTTTTCGTTGCGCAATGAGATTTGTTGAATCAACACTATCGTACGCTTCAACAGTATATCCCTGTTTTTGTGCAAAATCTGATAAAGTATAAACCATATTCATTAAAACAATGCTGTTGCTGCTTTTTCTGCTAGCTCAGCGAACCAAACTCCAAAAAGCGCGTAAAATAAAATAAAGAATACAGAAAGACTAAGACAAAACTGAAGCTCATTCGATAAAGCAACAAAATGCGCTTTTGCATCATCAAACCACATAATTTTAATGACTCTCAAATAGTAAAAAGCCCCAACGACAGACGCTATCATCCCCACGACAGCAAGTGGAGTAAGTCCAGCGTGGACAGCCGCAGAAAATGTATACCACTTTCCAAAAAAACCAGCCATAGGAGGTATGCTTGCTAAAGAAAAAAGCTGTATTGTCATCACAACAGCCATAAAAGGATTCGTCTTTGCTAACCCTGAAAGATCATAAATATTTTCAACATTGCCATTCTGAGAGCGCATTCCAAGAATAAAGGCAAATGAACCAATCGTCATTCCAAGATAAATCGTCATATAAAGAATAACACTTTTTACTCCTAGCATATCTCCAGCAGATAAACCAACAAGTGCATAGCCCATATGACTGATCGACGAATAAGCCATTAAGCGCTTAATATTATTTTGACCAATTGCAGCAAAAGCACCCAGTATCATTGATGCAATCGCCATGAACACCAAAATTTGTTGCCATGCAGGCATCACGTTATCAACACGCCCTAGGGGAATAAAGGTCGTCACAATAATACGGATGATTAAAGCCATTGCAGCAACTTTAGGGGCACCAGCAAAAAATGCTGTAATCGGTGTGGGCGCTCCTTCATAAACATCAGGTGTCCACATATGAAATGGAACAGCAGAAATTTTGAAAGCCAAACCAGCTAAAATAAAGACAATTCCAAAAATGACCCCCAATTGTACATTCTTACCTTTTAAAGCAAGAGCAATTTCGTGAAAACCAATTTGACCGGTAAAACCATAAAGTAAAGAAATACCATAAAGAAGCAACCCTGAAGATAATGCTCCTAAAACAAAGTATTTTATACCGGCTTCAGAAGATTTTACATTATTACGATTAATCGCTGCTAAAACATATAAAGCTAAAGATTGCAGTTCTAACCCCATATAAAGCGACAGCATATTACCCGCTGAAATCATAAACATCATTCCAAGGGTTGCTAAAAGAACAAGCACTGGAAACTCAAATATATTAAACTTTTGTGCATTGGCAAAACCAACAGACATAATAAGAGAAAAGAGTGCGCCAATAAGCATTAAAATTTTCATATAACGACTAAAGGAATCGATAACGAGCGCATTGGTTTGAAATGAACCATTTTTCGGAAAAACTATAAGAATAATAATGGTTGCCACAAGAAGTGCCATGGCTAAACCTGTCACTGTTAAAGAAGCACGTGTATTGGAATAAACACCAATCATAAGTAGCACGACAGCTCCTAATGCGATTAAAAGCTCCGGAAGAATTAAGACTAATTGCGCTATTATTTCAGTTTGCATGTGCATTCTTCCCTTATCTAGTGCAGTTTATTGATGAGGGTTTCTACGGAAAACGCCGTTGCCTTAAGAATAGGCGTTGGATAGATACCAAAGAATATTGTAAGAATAACCATTGGATAAAGGAGGAATTTTTCTCTTAAAGAAAGATCTATTAATACTTTTAAATTCTCTTTATCCAAGGAACCAAAAACCACACGCCGATAAAGATAAAGGGCATAGGCTGCCGATAAGATAACACCTGTTGTTGCTAAAACAACAACCAATTTATTTACTTGAAAAACACCTATTAAGGTTAAAAACTCACCCAAAAATCCTGAGCTTCCAGGCAAACCAACATTTGCCATAGTGAAAATTAAGAAAACAACAGCATATTTAGGCATATTATTCACTAAACCACCAAACGCTGAAATTTCACGTGTATGCAAGCGATCATAGATAACCCCAACACAAAGAAACAATGCTGCTGAAACAATTCCATGGGATAGCATCTGATAAATAGCCCCTTGTATCCCCTGTTCATTTGCAGCAAAAATACCCATTGTCACATACCCCATATGCGCTATTGAAGAATAAGCAATAAGTTTTTTGATGTCACTTTGAACAAGTGCAACCAGTGATGTATAAATAATAGCGATAAGCGATAATGTGAAAACAAAAGGCGCAAAATCTGCTGAAGCGATAGGAAACATAGGCAAAGAAAAACGAAGAAAACCATACCCACCTAATTTGAGTAAGACACCAGCTAAAATAACGGAACCCGCTGTCGGTGCTTCTACGTGAGCATCAGGGAGCCATGTATGAACTGGCCACATTGGCATTTTAACTGCGAAAGAAGCAAAAAATGCAAGCCATAGCCATATTTGCATATGAGCAGGAAACTGATAATTGAGTAAAGTTGGTATATCAAGTGTCCCAGCCTCCCAATACATAACCATAAGAGCAACCAGCATAAGCACTGAACCAAGTAAAGTATATAAGAAAAACTTTATACTTGCATAAACACGACGTGCTCCTCCCCATACACCTATAATGATAAACATTGGAATAAGGCTGCCTTCAAAAAAAACATAGAATAGCATTGCATCAAGAGCACAAAAAACGCCAATAATCGCAACTTCTAGAAGAAGAAACGCAATCATATAAGCCTTTAATCTCTCTTTAACATTCTCCCAACTTGCTAAAATACAGAAAGGCAAAAGAAAAGCCGAGAGAACAACAAAAAGAATAGAAATACCATCAACCCCCATATGATAGCTAATACCCCCCCCTAACCAACTGGATTTTTCAACCATTTGAAAATTTTGGTTGCTAGAATCAAATCCTATCCAAATAATTAAAGAAATAATAAAAACAAATAGAGTCGTAAAAAATGCGACATTACGTATATTATGGCGTGCTACTTCACTATCATCTTTGATAAACAAAATCAGAAGCACACCAACAAGCGGCAAAAATGTAACCGTAGAAAGAATAGGCCAATCGGTCATTAGTTTACGCCCCCGATCATCATCCATGTAATGAGCAATGCAACGCCGATAAGCATTGCAAATGCATAGTGGTAAAGATAGCCTGTTTGCATTCGAACAACTCTATTTGTAATATCAACAACACGCGCTGCAATACCATTAGGACCTAGACCATCAATAATCTTACCGTCTCCCACTTTCCAAAGAAAAGAACCAATTCTAAAGGTAGGACGAACAAACAAAAAGTTATATAATTGATCGAAATACCATTTTTGGTAAAGAAAGTTATATGTTCTTGGCATAATACGAACCATTTTCTTAGGAAGAGATGGAATAGAAACATAAAATAAATAAGCTAAGATAAACCCAAGAAGCATCGCTATAAATGGCGACCATTTTACCCAATTAAAGACATGGTGGGCATCATGAAGAATGTGATTATGGCTGCTTGTAAATAATGCTCCCTTCCAAAAAGCATTATACAACTCACCAAAAAAGTAAGGTTGGAAAACGACACCAGAAAATATTGCTCCAATAGATAAAAGAAAGAGTGGAATCAACATAACTGGAGGCGATTCATGAACATGATGCATCACATCAACTGTTGCCCGTGGTTTACCATGGAATGTCATAAAGATAAGCCGCCATGAATAGAAACTTGTTAAAAAGGCAGCAAAAACAAGAAGATAAAAAGCATATCCTGAAGCAATATTATGAGATGCAAAAGCAGACTCTATAATCGCATCTTTTGAGAAAAAACCTGCAGTCCCGAAAAGTGTTCCTGGAATTCCAACACCGGTCAAGGCAATGGTCCCGACCATCATCATCCAATAGGTGACCTTTATATGTTTGCGTAACCCACCCATTTTTCGCATATCTTGTTCATCAGATACAGCATGAATCACAGAACCTGCACCAAGAAACAATAAGGCTTTAAAAAAAGCATGCGTAAAAAGATGAAAGACAGCAGCGCCATAAGCTCCAACACCTAATGCCACAAACATATAACCAAGTTGAGAGCATGTAGAATAAGCAATAACACGCTTAATATCATTCTGCACCAACCCCACAGTTGCTGCAAAAAACGCTGTTGTTGCACCAACAATAATAATCACGGTCAAAGCAGTCGAAGAAAGTTCAAAAATTGGCGACATACGCGCAACCATAAAAACACCAGCCGTTACCATTGTAGCAGCATGAATAAGCGCTGATACAGGGGTTGGTCCTTCCATTGCATCAGGCAGCCAAGTATGTAAAAGAAATTGTGCGGATTTTCCCATCGCACCAATAAATAATAAAAGACATGTAATGGTAATTGCCGTCTGCCCATCAAATTGCCAATCTAAAAATGTCACATTTTGTATAAAGCTCTTGTCGGCAGCTTTTGCAAAAATAGAGGCAAAATCAACCGATTGGAACAAAACAAAAATACTAAAGATTCCTAAGAGAAAACCAAAGTCTCCAACACGGTTAACTACAAAAGCTTTCATTGCGGCCTTATTAGCAGAATCGCGCTGAAACCAAAAACCGATGAGTAAATAAGAAGCAAGTCCGACACCTTCCCATCCAAAAAACATCTGAATCAAATTATTGGATGTGACCAACATAAGCATCATAAATGTAAATAAAGAAAGATAAGAAAAAAAACGAGACCTTGAAGGATCATGATGCATATAACCAATTGAATAAATATGCACCAATGCCGAAACACTGTTTACAACAATAAGCATGACAGCTGTTAATGCATCAACATGTAAAGCCCAATTAAAGCTTAAGTCACCAACAGTCATCCAATGTAATACCGATACATCAATCGCTGGAATATGACCAAGTGCAGTACTGAAAAATGCTATCCACGATAATATGGCAACAACAACCATAAAGCTACATGTTATCAATTCACTCGCACGATCTCCTATCGTTTTTCCACCTAGTGCAGCAATTAAAAAACCCAAAAGCGGAAGAAAGACAATCGTATAATACATCACTGGTTAGCCTTTCATTACATTAACATCTTCAACCGCAATGGAACCACGATTACGGAAAAAAACGACCAGAATTGCTAAACCAATGGCAGCTTCAGCAGCTGCTACGGTTAAGACAAATAAAGCAAATACCTGACCAACGAGATCATGAAGAAATGCTGAAAATGCAACAAAATTGAGATTAACTGAAAGCAATATAAGCTCAATGGACATCAAGATAATAATCACGTTTTTTCTGTTGAGAAAAATTCCAGCAATACCAATTGTAAACATCAAAGCAGAAACAGTGAGATAATGTGTAATATCAATATACATCTACATAGCCCCCTTATATACCTTTGCCTGATTCAACTTGTTTGATTTCAATAGCACTTTCTACCGTTCTAGAAACTTGCTCCGCAATAGATTGCCGCTTTACTCCTAATTTATGACGAAGTGTTAGAACAATAGCTCCAATCATTGCAACCAATAAAATCATTCCAGCAATTTGAAAATAGAAAACATAATCCGTATAGAGAATATCACCTAATGCTTGTGTATTTGTTCGCTGGGCTAAATCTGGCATTGGTTGCGTAACATGCGTTCTCAAGATTGGAGAAAAATAGCTACTCATAAAAACAACAATCAATTCTACAGCGATAATAACACCAATAAGAGCTCCAATAGGAGCATACCGAAGAGTTCCACTCTTTAACTCAGCAAAATCAACGTCAAGCATCATAACGACAAATAAAAATAAAACAGCGACAGCTCCAACATACACAACAAGCAGAATAAGCCCTAAAAACTCTGCCCCTGCAAGTAAAAACAAAGCTGCTGCATTAAAAAATGCGAGGATTAAAAACAAAACAGAATGCACTGGATTGCGTGCTGTAATAACAATAACTGCACTTGTTAGCATAATAAAAGCAAACAAATAGAAAAATGCCGCCGCTAGATCTGTTAGCATAGGCTTCTCCTTAATTATTCAAACAATTGGTATAAACTTCATACCAGATTACAATTTATCGGAAAAATATCCGACACCTCATTTAACGATACACTTAACGATAAGGCGCATCCATCAATATATTTCGAGCAATTTCTCGCTCCCAGCGATCTCCATTCAATAAAAGCTTTTCTTTATCATAATAAAGTTCTTCACGTGTTTCCGTCGCAAACTCAAAATTTGGACCTTCGACAATAGCCTCAACCGGACAAGCTTCTTGACAAAAACCACAGTAAATACATTTAACCATATCGATATCATAACGGACAGTTCTACGTGTACCATCATTGCGCCGTGGCCCAGCTTCAATTGTAATCGCTTGAGCAGGACAAATCGCTTCACATAATTTACAAGCAATACACCGTTCTTCACCATTTGGATAGCGACGCAATGCATGCTCACCGCGAAAACGCTGAGATACAAAACCTTTTTCATAAGGATAATTAATCGTGGGCTTTGGTGAAAAAAATTGGCGCATAGCTAAGAAAAAAGCACTCACAAATTCCAATAGAAGAAGTGACTTTGCCGCCTGAATGAAACCTGACATCGTAAAATCTCCTCTTAAACGAAATCCGTAAACTTTAAAAAAGCAGCAGTTATCACAACCATTGCTAGTGAGAGAGGAAGAAAAACCTTCCAACCAAGCCGCATGAGCTGATCATAGCGATAACGTGGAACAAATGCTTTAACCATAGCAAACCAAAAAAATACAAAACAGACTTTTAAAACAAACCAAATGATACCAGGAACCCAATTAAGCCACCAAACATCTAAAGGAGGCAGCCAACCGCCTAAAAATAGAATGGTTGTTAATGCGCACATTAAAACAATCGCAACATATTCACCTAAAAAGAAGAGCATGTAAGGCGTTGAAGAATATTCTACCATATGACCAGCAACAAGTTCAGATTCTGCTTCCACCAAATCGAATGGAGGACGGTTTGTCTCTGCAAGCGCAGAAATAAAAAATATAATAAACATTGGAAAAAGGACCAACCAATTCCAATCGAGAAAACTGTTAAAAGGAAGACCAAGAGTTGTACCAAAACCATGACTTTGTTTAAGAACAATTGTTGTAAGATCCAACGAACCACTCACTAAAATAACGGTCACAAGCACAAAACCAATGGAAACTTCATAAGAAACCATTTGTGCCGCCGAACGAAGAGCTCCTAAGAAAGGATATTTTGAATTTGATGCCCATCCCCCCATAATAACACCATAAACTTCAAGAGATGAAATGGCTAAAATATAAAGCAAGCCAACATTAATCTTCGCAACCTCCCAACCCTCATTGACAGGAATAACAGCCCAAGTTGATAAAGCAAGTGTCGCTGAAACAAAAGGAGCCAAAAGAAAAACCCCCTTATTTGCACCTGCTGGGATAATAGGTTCTTTCACAACAAATTTAATTAAATCTGCAAAAGACTGTAACAATCCCCATGGACCAACAACGTTTGGTCCACGACGCAATTGTACCGCAGCCCAAATTTTTCTATCTGCGTAAAGAAGGTAAGCAACTAAGACCAAAAGAACGACCAAAAGAAGAAGTGTTTTTCCGATTATAATGAGTAATGGCAACAGCCAAGTCATAAAGAAATCATACATCATTATTCTTTTTCCTTTGCCCTTACTTTACAGTACAGTTTGCGTAGAACGATTTTTTGCAAGAGATGAACATTTAGCCATAACAGCAGAAGCACGTGCTATCGGATTTGTTAAATAAAAGTCTTTAACCATAGAAGTAAATGTTTGACTCTCGAGAGAAACCATTTTTGAACCAAGCGCCTTAAGACCACTTATATCAGAAGGCACTATATCATCAACAGCACAAAGGTGTGGATAATCATTAAACAAGCATTGCCTTAATTGAGGAAGAGAATCAAAAGGGAGTTTTTGTCCTAAAATATCCGATAAAGCACGCAAAATAGCCCAATCTTCTTTTGCTTCACCTGGAGCAAAACCAGCCCGATTTGTCATTTGAACACGTCCTTCTGTATTCACATAAAGCCCTGATTTTTCAGTGTAAGCAGATGCAGGCAAAATAACATCAGCAGCATGTGCACCATTATCACCATGGCTCCCAATATAAACTGTAAAAGCTTTTGTATTGGCTAATTCTACTTCATCAGCACCAAGCAAAAATAGAACTTCACAGGTTTTAAGTATATTTGCAACCCCAAGCTTAGAAGTAAAGCCTATGTCTAACCCTCCAACAATCGATGCTGCATTATGAAGAACCCCAAACCCATTCCATGTCTCACTAAGAGCACCAATATTATCAGCTAATTTAGCAAGACTTTTTAAAACAGATAAACCTTCATTTCCTGAAACAGCCCCCTCTCCGATAAGAATAAGGGGCCTCTTCGCTTCTTTTAAGACATTAAAAAAAACATCCTCTCCACGAATAAGTGTCGTTAATGTATCACTCCCAGATCCAAGGTAAGAATAAGGATAACGTAAATCGATTTTCTCTCCAATTAATGCAATAGGAAAATTGCCCATCCGTTGGCGCTTTAAAATACGCGCATTTAAAACAGCTGCTTCATGACGTGGATTAGATCCCACAATAAGCAGTGCATCAGCCTGTTCAATACCTACAATTGTAGGATTAAAAATATAACTCGAGCGTCCAAACTCTGGCGATAAAGCCCCCCCTCTTTGACGACAATCAAAAAGCGTTGAGCCCAAAGAGCTCAATAATGTTTTAAGGGCATACATTTCTTCAACAGAAGCAAGATCTCCAGCAATGGCTCCAATTTTTTCTGGAAAAATTTTAGAGATCACCATTTTAATTTTTGCAAAAGCTTCTGTCCAACTGACAGGTTGAAGCTTTCCATCTTTGCGTACATATGGCTTATCAAGCCGCTGAGTCCGTAATCCATCCCAAATAAAACGCGTTTTATCAGAGATCCATTCCTCATTTACATCTTCATTCGTACGCGGCATAATCCGCATAACTTCACGGCCGCGGCTATCAATACGGATAGCACTACCAAGCGCATCCATCACATCAATCGATTCCGTTTTTACCAATTCCCACGGACGGGCATGAAACGCATAAGGTTTTGAAGTTAAAGCTCCCACTGGACAAAGATCAATAACATTTCCCTGTAATTCAGATGTCATAGCTTTTTCAAGATACGTCGTAATTTCAGCATCTTCACCACGACCGATCAAACCAAGCTCAGAAATACCTGCAACTTCCGTTGTAAAACGAACACACCGTGTACAATGAATACATCGTGTCATAACAGTTTTGACAAGAGGTCCAATATATTTATCTTCTACAGCACGTTTATTTTCTGTATAACGAGAACAATCTCGTCCATAAAGCATTGCTTGATCTTGAAGATCACACTCTCCCCCTTGATCACACACTGGACAATCCAAAGGATGATTAATGAGAAGAAATTCCATAACACCTTCACGTGCTTTTTTTACCATCGCCGTATTGGTAAAAATTTCAGGTGCTTCACCGTTAGGCCCTACTCGTAAATCACGAACCCCCATAGCACAAGAAGCCTGAGGTTTTGGAGGACCACCCTTAACCTCAACTAAACACATACGACAATTTCCAGCAATTGATAAAGATTCATGAAAACAAAAACGTGGCACTTCAACACCCGCCGCCTCAGCAGCCTGAAGCAACGTGTAGTAATCAGGAACTTCAATCTCTTTGCCATCAACTTTGATATTTATCATCACCCATCCAACCTGCGGATAACCCACTTAAAATTTGCATTCGGTTGCTCTTAGAACAAAATCCGTTATTAAACCGCTTCTAAAGCAATATTTTTGCTTTGGACTACATTTCGCGTGTATTCATCAATTCTACGCTCGATTTCCGGACGAAAATTACGTATCAACCCCTGTACAGGCCATGCGGCAGCATCACCAAGCGCACAAATAGTGTGTCCTTCAACCTGTTTAGACACTTCAAACAAAAGATCAATCTCGCGTTTTTGCGCTCTTCCTTCAACCATACGCCCTAAAAGACGCATCATCCACCCCGTCCCCTCACGACACGGTGTACACTGACCACAACTCTCGTGCTTGAAAAAAGCAGCTATACGCCAAATTGCCTTGATAATATCGGTTGATTTATCCATAACAATCATTCCCCCTGTGCCAAAAGAAGACCCGACATCTCTCATCCCATCAAAATCCATGATCGCATCGATCATATCCTCACCACGAACGACTGGACAAGAAGCCCCCCCTGGAATAACCGCTAAAAGATTATTCCATCCACCACGAACACCACCCGTATGTTTTTCAATTAATTCACGGAATGAAACACCAAGAGCGTCTTCAAATGTACAAGGTGCATTAACATGCCCTGAAACCATAAATAATTTTGTTCCAACATTATTTGCTCGTCCAATTGATGAAAACCACGAAGCACCCCGCCGCAAAATCGTTGGAACAACGGCAATAGACTCTACATTATTTACTGTTGTTGGACAGCCATAAACCCCCATATTGGCAGGAAATGGTGGCTTAAGCCGAGGTTGCCCCTTTTTTCCTTCAAGACTTTCAAGAAGAGCCGTTTCTTCACCACAAATATAAGCACCAGCTCCATGATGAATAACAATATCACAAGCATGCCCATATTTCGTTTTTTTGCCAAGTAACCCCGCATCATAGCACTCATCAACGGCAGCTTGAAGCGCTTCACGTTCACGAATATATTCACCACGAATATAAATAAAAGCAACATTGGCTCCCATAGCAAAAGTAGCGATTACACATCCTTCAATCAAAGTATGGGGGTCATGACGTAAAATATCACGGTCTTTACAAGTTCCAGGTTCAGATTCATCGGCATTGACAACCAAATAATGAGGACGCCCATCATTCTGCTTTGGCATAAAGGACCACTTCATTCCAGTAGGAAAACCAGCACCACCACGACCGCGTAAACCCGATGCCTTCACTTCGTCAATGATCCAATCACGACCTTTGTCAATCATCTCTTTCAGACCATTCCAATGCCCACGCAACATCGCAGACTTTAATGATTTGTCTTTTAAGCCATAAATATTGGTGAAGATACGATCTTTATCAGCTAGCATACCTCACCTTTTTTCTATTACCCATAGCATTTTCCGCTTTTCCTCAAATGCAATTTTTAAATATCTTTTCAAGACTTCTTACTTTTCGTTAAATGTTGCCATCATGGGTAGAATAATAAAATATTTTTTCAAGAAAAATACTTAATTATGTTCCCATTCTTTCCTTATCCTTTTTTGGTGAAGACTTGAGAGATCTTTTTTTCTTTCTCATCATCAATAAGAGAAGTTAAACCACTAATCGGTTCCGACGATTTACGACTATTTTGTGGACCAACCGCTATCTCAGAACTTTCACCTGCTTCAAATGCATCAATAATTTCTTCAAGGCGTTCAGCTGTAAGATCTTCATAAGTATCTTTAAAAATCATAACCATCGGAGCATTAACACAAGCACCAAGACACTCTACCTCTTCCCATGATAAGGTTCCATCCTGATTGGTCGCAAAAGGTTCATGATGAATTTTTTTCTGACAAACTTTAATCAATTCATCAGAACCACGTAACATACAAGGCGTTGTACCACAAACTTGAATATGCGCTTTTGTTCCAACAGGCTTAAGCTGAAACTGAGTATAAAAAGTAGCAACTTCTAAGACACGGATATAAGCCATGGAAAGAATCTGAGCAATATGCTCAATCGCAGCACGTGTCACCCAACCATCTTGCTCTTGAGCGCGCATTAATAATGGAATTACAGCAGACTGCTGACGCCCTACAGGATATTTTTTTATGGTATTTTGTACCCATATCTGATTTTCTTTTGTAAAAGAAAACTCAGCCGGCTGATAAACATCATCTGCAAGACGGCGTACGGACATTAGCGATCAACCTCCCCAAAAACAATATCAATCGAACCCAAAATAGCTGTAGCATCTGCCAACATATGACCTCTGGTTAAAAAATCCATAGCTTGGAGATGAGCAAACCCAGGAGCACGCAACTTGACACGATAAGGCTTATTGGTCCCATCAGAAACAAGATAAACACCAAACTCACCCTTCGGAGCTTCCACAGCAACATATACTTCTCCAGGAGGTGTATGAAAACCTTCCGTATAGAGTTTAAAGTGATGAATCAGTGCTTCCATCGAGCTTTTCATTTCACTCCGCGTCGGTGGTACGATTTTGCGATCCAAGCTCGAAACCGGTCCATTTTTTTCAGTACTCAGTAAACGCTCCACACATTGGCGCATGATTTTCGCTGATTGACGCATTTCTTCCATACGAATAAGATAGCGATCATAACAATCGCTATTTTTACCTACAGGAATATCGAATTCCATTTCATCGTAACATTCATAAGGCTGACTTTTACGCAAATCCCACGGAACACCAGCTCCACGAATCATAACCCCAGAAAAACCGCGTGCCCAAGCTTCATCAATACTTACAACGCCAATATCCACATTACGCTGCTTAAAAATCCGATTTGGGGTCACAAGCGCATCAAGTTTTCCGAGAGAAACAAGAAATGGATCAATAAAATCACCAATATCTTCAACTAAAGATTCTGGTAAATCTTGATGCACGCCACCGGGACGAAAATAATTTGCATGAAGACGAGCACCGCAGGCACGCTCATAAAAAATCATCAACCTTTCACGTTGCTCAAACCCCCAAAGCGGTGGTGTTAAAGCGCCAACATCCATTGCCTGTGTCGTTACATTAAGCAAATGATTAAGAATACGCCCAATTTCAGAAAACAAAACACGTATTAATTGCCCTCTTTTAGGAACTTTAATATCTAATAACTTTTCAATAGCAAGAACAAAGGCATGTTCCTGATTCATAGGAGCAACATAATCCAAACGATCCAGATAAGGACCCGCTTGAAGATAAGTCTTTGTTTCCATTAATTTTTCAGTACCGCGATGCAACAACCCAATATGTGGATCTACACGCTCAACAACTTCACCGTCCAACTCCAGAACCATGCGCAAAACCCCATGCGCGGCAGGATGCTGCGGACCAAAATTGATATTAAAGTTTCGAACATTGACCTCAGCCACAATCAACCCCTTGCTTTTTAAAAAACTTCATATCAAATATCAAAAAAATCTATCACGCTAAAAAATATTTAATTATTTAAGAAATACAGTACTCTAATATAATGCCTTATCAAAACCAATATTATTTTTTTTCATCTGCTTTTCCATCACGTGGCAAAGTATACTGTCCTCCTTCCCAAGGAGACAGAAAATCAAAATTACGCATCTCTTGGCGCAAAACAACAGGCTCATAAATCACCCTCTTTGCTTCATTATCATAACGGCATTCAACAAATCCTGTCACAGGAAAGTCTTTGCGTAAAGGATATCCTTCAAACCCATAATCTGTTAAAATCCGTCTCAAATCCGGATGTCCTGAAAATAAAATCCCATACATATCATACGTTTCTCGTTCATACCACTCTGCACCAGGATAAACCGTACAAGCTGAAGCAACAGGAGTATTTTCATCAGTACGAACCTTTACACGTAAGCGTAAATTCTCACGAGGAGATAACAATTGGTAAGAAACATCAAAGCGCTTATCGCGAGAAGGATAATCCACACCACTAATGTCTGTAAGATTAATAAATTGACAGCGAGAATCATCTCGAACAAACATTAAGACATCGATAATTGCATCAAGACGTGCCACAATGGTCAATTCACCAAAAGCAAGAACAGTCTCTTCAAGCTTATTTTTTAACTTGTTTTCCAAATAAGCAGCAAGTTCAACCAATGTTTCATCCACCATGACAAGAAAACTCTCTATCGCTCTATGGATCCGGTACGACGGATTTTTTTCTGTAACAACAATATGCCGTATAATAATGCCTCTGCTGTAGGTGGACACCCTGGAACATATATATCGACAGGCACGATACGATCACATCCCCGCACTACTGAATAGGAATAATGATAATATCCCCCACCGTTTGCACATGACCCCATAGAAATCACATAACGTGGCTCAGGCATCTGATCATAAACCTTCCTTAAAGCAGGCGCCATCTTATTTGTGAGCGTACCAGCAACCACCATCACATCGGACTGGCGGGGTGAAGCTCGTGGTGCATATCCAAAACGCTCATTATCATAATGAGGCATTGAGCATTGCATCATTTCGATAGCACAACAAGCCAAACCAAAACTCATCCACATTAAAGAACCGGTACGTGCCCAAGTAATCAAAGCATCTGCCGAGGTAACTAAAAAACCCTTATCTGATAATTCAGCATTGATATCACGAAAAAACTTATCATCAGATCCTATCAGCCCACCAGTATTTGGATCAATGATTCCTTTTGGTTTTGGAGCTGTAATCGTTGAATTATTAGATTTTAATTCCATTCAAGGGCTCCTTTTTTCCATTCATATATAAATCCAATAGTCAAAATCGCTAAAAACACAATCATCGACCAAAAGCCAAACATACCTATTGATTCGAATGAAACAGCCCAAGGAAAAAGAAAAGCAACTTCAAGATCAAAAATAATAAATAAAATTGATACCAAATAGAAACGAATATCAAACTTCATGCGTGCATCACTAAATGAATTAAACCCACATTCATAAGCCGATAACTTTTCAGGATCGGGGGAACGATATGCTACAATGTAAGGTGTAATCAACAAAACTCCAGCAATAACCGCTGACACAATAATGAAAATCAAGACTGGTAAGTAAGAGCTCAATAAATAAGCCATAACCCTCTTCCATCGTAACGAAATGCCTGAGTTTAACACAATGATTCAATATTGCGAGACTAAACAGACAAATTTAACAATCGCTCTATTAACTCTATTCATACTGCTTCAAAGGCATACAGAGCGATACTTTTCTTATCGGCATAGGTAACGCAGAGCAAAGAAAGACGCAAGCCCTATTCTTATAAACCATATAAAAAGAAAGAAAAAACATATTTATCCCCCAATCAAATACTCCACCACCTCACTTATAGCATATGGATACTTAAAAAAAGGAAATTTCATAAGGAATCAAGAAATGGCGCGAGTGACGGGGCTCGAACCCGCGACCTCCGGCGTGACAGGCCAGCACTCTAACCAACTGAGCTACACCCGCGCATTTTTTTTCGAACCAATTTAATTTGGTACAAGCGGTCGTGTAAGGGGTTCACGCGTTTATGTCAAGAAGGATTATGCATTTTTAAAAAAAATTATCAAATACCATCTTTATTCTTGCGTTTAGAAAAATTTTTCCTTAAAGAGTCTCCATTCAATTGCTGATCATTGCATTGGGCGATTAGCTCAGCTGGTAGAGCGCCTCGTTTACACCGAGGATGTCGGGAGTTCGAGTCTCTCATCGCCCACCATATAGCTTTACATTCCTATTCAGTTATTGATTCTTCATATATTTTTTAAAGATGAGAGATTCCTGAATAAAGTATTGTTATTTCTATGGATTCGACTAGTGTCCAAGGATATTATGATATACGGGGGCGAATAAATTTGATCGCTTGTGGAAAAACATTGAAACCGTTAAGAATCTTCAACCTCTGCAAAGTATAGGAATAAGAGCGACAGTTACCAAAGAGATTCTAGAAAATATTATTAATTTTATCGATTTTTGTATAAGCAAAGATGTCGATTATATCGGCTTCAGCCCGCTCGATACGTCGTCATTTAGTTTTTCTAGAAAAAATAATACAAAGGATCGATCTAAGGCTTTAAGAAACAAAACTCTTCCGCCAAACACTTCACTTTTTCATTTGAGAGATGAATTATCAAGGAAAGAATCCCCCCTCCAGATTTATATAGATAAAAAGTTCCAAGAAAGGAAAATCTCATGGACGTCACAAAATTTTGTAAATTGTATTAATTATTACTTAGGCGAAAATTCTATGTACGTTTCGTCGCCGTTAATGTGTTTATTTCCATTTTCATCCTTGGTATTGGACTATAATGGAGATTTAAAAAATTGCTTTTATTCAGAAGCTTTTTGGAATCTACAAAATTATGAGGCAATAGATTGGTCTGCTCAGAGCGTTTTAAAATCTTTGAAAGAATCTGGCGCATGTAGCGGATGTCGTGGGAAGGTGTTTTGTGGATAAGGTTAAGCAATTTAAGATTTATAGTGTTAGCAAGTCTACTGCTCTAGTGGTTGCTGTTTTACCACTTTTTTTGTCGGAAAAATTGCATTTGTCACAAGCGGATATTGTTTTAATCGGTAGTTATTTTTTATTGCTTCCTTTGATCTTAGAAGTCCCCTTGGGTTTATTATCAGATGTTTATGGAAGTAAACGCATTATTTATACTGGGCTGTTTTTCTTTCTTTGCGGTTTTTTAGCTCTTTTTATGAATTATGCATATTTTGCTTACGCCACTTATTTGTTGTGTATCACATTAGCAGCCGCTTGTTTCTCAGGTGCGGAAGATAGTTTACTCTTTTCTGTAGTACCAAAGCATCGCACACTGTTTTCCGTTAAGTCCGAAGTGGCTGCTGTTACCTATAGTGTGACAACGGTACTTATTTTTTTAGGAGGAATACTTTATTATGTGCATCCTGCATTGCCTGTGATTTTTCAAGTCCTTTCATTAATTTTTGCTATTTTTATGTTTTCAAAACTGACGAAGGGATTAGATAGTTTTCATATCAACGCTCATCCGAATATTTTCACAGTTATGTGCGCCAGCCGTAAAGAAGTCAAAAATCCTTATCGCTTCACTCTTATTTTTTTAAGTGCAGTTTCAGCTTTTGCTATTTTGGTTAATAATCGAACTGTTTCTATCGCATTTTCTGATTTTTTGCCATTTCAACCTGCTATTTTGGTTTCGATTATTTTTATCATTGGGAATTTTTTTTCAGCAAGTTCCAATATATTGTTTCAGAAGTATTTTTCAAAGTTTCAAAATCCTATTTTCCCCGTCTTAATGATTGGTTGTATGGTAACCATTGCTTTTTTTCTCATGTCATTTCAAATCATTGCGGCTCTTATATTAGGATTTTTACTGCTATGTGTTTTTAAATCTGCTTATCGATCTTATCTGTCGTCTCTTCTTATAAATTCACTGATTGATCCCAAAGCTATCGCGACTGTTTTATCATTCACAGCCATTATTACAGCTGTTGTATCCTTTGCATTCAGTTTTTTATACGGTCATGTTTTTTCAACATTCTGGCAAGCTAATTTGTGGTTGGCAGTGATTATGGCTGTGATTTTTGGGGTGTCTGCTTTAATTATTTTTGTCAGAAAACAAGAAATCATTTGGTTACAGCCTGAAAATGCACAATCGTCAAAACAACATTTCTTGAAACGCAAGCATCAAGAGTTTTGCTATGGGCAAATTTATCCGGAAGCATCGTGCATTAATGAAAACATCAAGGATGGCTCTTTTCGACAAAGTCTCTATCCTGCACCAAATTTGATAACACTTTGCGATGAAGTAGTCGAATGGGAGTTTATCCGGGGTACTGTATTGAGCCAAATGGATTTGCTACATCAAAAGGCGATTATTGATCAAATCAATAAGATCTTTCAAGATCGATTAAGCAAGAATATAATCTTATCACATGGAGATTTACATCCTGATAATATCATTGTTACTCCTGATAGTTCTTTTATGGTAGTGGATTGGGATTTATGTCAAGAAGCCAGTCCGGAATTGGATATCTTAACATTTTTCACCAGTCCAAGATTATCTCTCAATTTAGAAGAACGGATAGACTATATTTCTCATTTGCTGTCTATATCAAAGGATGAAGCTTTACCAATGATAAAAGCGTTTGTGGCTAAAAAAATTTCTGATCTTTGTCTATACCAAAATATTTTCATGAAACAATTAGTATTGGATTATATGAACTTGAATAAGAAATTTCATGGGCGATAATATTGTAATTTGTAATAAAAATTGCAGTGCGGGCTGCAATCATTGTCCGTATTCGATGGAATGTATGGTGAGAGATGATGCGTTGCCTGAATCTTTATATACAATAAATGACATAAAATCTGATTTTATTATTCTTTCTGGTGGAGAGCCTTTTGAGCTCGATTATGATTTACTTCATAAATATACTTGTATGTGTCTCATTTGTAAAAAATATTTTCGGATTGCAACAGGGGGGCACATCTATATTCAACCATATTTGAAGCTATTAAAGAGTAATCCGTTCTTTTTAGGGATACAAATAGGCACAGATGTTATTTCAGAGATAAGAAATCTAGACAGTAAAAAATATAAACAAAAGTGGGTGCATAACATAGAGTGTATGAAAAAAGATAGCGTACCATATAGTGTGACGATTACTTTATCGGAGAGATTCGATTTGGCAGAAGTGTTAGCTCTAATATGTATCGCTACTCCCGAGTTCATTTTAGTTAATTTTGAAAATAGAAAAAAGTACGAGAATACATTTCAGTTAAATATGATACGGGATTTTTTTTCTGGCTGTGAGATAAAATATGGATATACGCATCAGAGTTTACACCAATAAATATAAACTATCGGATTCTTTTCACAGTTCTTCTGGTGTGTTAGTTGAAAAAACAGATGTCTTAAGGAAAGAATAAGACAAACGGAATGGCTTCTTCTTATACGTCTATGGAAAACAGGAAGCTTATTTTCTGATAAGTAGTGCTCCTAGTAAATATGGTTATAGCAGTGCTCATCTTCGCTATGCTGCTCTACAAGGAGCTGTTAACCTTGTCGCGCAGAAAGGAAAAATATCTACAATACATTTTGGTCTTTTCGGAACCTACGGGCAACTCTCCTTCACTCCAAAGAATATGCAAGACAGCAAGTAAGAGCATATTGAATAAATGGTCATTTCAACTCACCGCCTAAGGCAGTAAATAGCGTGACAGTGGTTTCTATCTTGATACGCTGTTATCCTATGGCTTCCTAAAGGGAAAGATCACAATGCCCTCATTAGTACAACCGCAAAATTGAAAAATGCAAAAATGTTGGCGATCTCCACAACTGTTGGCAAACAATTTGCAACGGGTATCCAAGGCGTAGCATTCGAACCGCAGGCACAACTTGCCTATCAACATTTGATGTTTGATACCATTAAAGATGCTGATAATCTGACCATTGACATGCAAAATCCTTCTCAATGGATAATCCGTGTTGGTGGACGTTTGAAAAAAACCATTGCCACTGAAAACAGCCGTCCTATGTCTTTCTATGGAAAAGTAAACTTGATCAAAACCTTTGGTGATGATCAGACACTCCATATCGATAAGAATTATAAACGTGCCCCTCGGGAAGTTTCGTTGAAGGTGGGCCACAATTGTCCGCTAACCTCTCCCTTCATGGTGATGTCAGCTATCAACAAAAGCTTCAAAAACTGGTATAAGTGGTGCAAGCTTTTCAGGAAGAATACGCTATCAGTTTTAAATAACGACTGTAAAAAACAGCCCATTCAATTTAACAAAAAGGCAGCATATTGCTGCCTTTTTGGCTTATTATAAGCTGTTTTTAAGCGCTTTTTTAAATAGAGAACAGCGAAATATTTGAAGACTGTCATTGACCATTGAATGTTTTTTACAAAAAATTCTTTTTATAAAGAATAAAACTGTAAAAAGAGAACAACCAAAAACAAAATAATATTGAAAAATAATGTGAAGATTTTCTAGAAAATACAGTATTACTATCTTTTGTTATTTCTCACAAATTTAATGCTTTAAATGCCAAAATAAAACTTTTGAACATAAAATGATAAGTAAAAATAATGTAACAATATTAAACAAAGGGATGTATGTTATAAGTCACTCGTATATTTCAAAATGGGAGTTCTAGTAGGATTTAAAATATTATAGCTCAAACACTGCCCAGCAAATTCATACTGGAAAAATCCTATTATGCCCTTCCCTCTTAACAATACCGCCAAACATCACCAGAAACTTCAAAACAAATAAAATTGCATTTTCTCTTCTGTAAAATGGATCATGCTCTTTGCTCTCTATGGACAATAGGCTCTATACTTGCTTCAAAAAACTCCTTTGTATAATCGTGTTGCGCACGTAGATTACGCAATTCATCATTGCTAAGCTCTTCAAGAATAATCCCTTTATGCATAATTCCAACACGTTCACAAATATGTGCAACAACAGCAAGATCATGGGATACCATTAAATAAGTAAGCTTTTTTCTCACGCGCAATGATTTCAACAAGTTTAAAATTTCAGCCTGTACCGACACATCCAATGCAGATGTTGGCTCATCAAGCAATAACACCTCTGGCTCAATAATTAAAGCACGTGCAAGAGCAATACGCTGACGCTGCCCTCCAGACAACTCATGAGGATAACGATAAAGAAATGAAGAATCTAAACCAACGGAATCTAAAGCATCCTCTACCCGCTCTCTTTGATTATCCATCCCATGGATTTTGAGCGATTCAGAAAGAACCGTATGGACCATTTTTCTTGGATGCAGCGAAGCATAAGGATCTTGAAAAACCATTTGAATACAGCGTAAAAAATCCTTACTTCTTTTCTTTTCAACTTCTTGTCCAGCAAAAAGAAACTTTCCACTATAATCTGGAATAAGCCCCACCAATGTATTCAAAATAGTTGACTTTCCACATCCGGATTCACCAATCAAACCATAAGCTTCACCACGCTTAATATGAAAATTAACATTTTTAACAACTGTTACTGCCTTATGCCTATGACCAAAAGTTACAGATAAATTAGAAACATCAATAATATTCTCACAATTTGTCATGAGGAACCTCCTCAACACCATTAACAATCGTAGGATTATACAACCAATCAGGATCACGCTCAGGTACAGCCAAAATATCAACTGGATTATCAAGCCGTGGCAAACTCGCGAGCAACGCCTTTGTATAAGGATGACAAGCGTGAGACAAATCAGAAGCAGGCAACTCTTCTAGCACACGGCCCGCATACATCACTAAAATACGATCACAAAAATCAGCAATCATATTTAAATCATGACTAATGAAAATAAGTCCCGTTCCAGACTTTGTAACAAGTTCATCTAATACGGATAAAACTTGCCGTCTGACCGTAATATCAAGCGCAGATGTTGGTTCATCGGCAATAATTAAATCAGGTTTTGGAATGAGCATCATTGCAATCATCACACGCTGCCCCATCCCCCCAGATATTTCATGAGGAAAGAGACGCATCACATGTTCAGGATCACGAATATGAACAGATTCTAACATAGATATGGTGCGCTCCCGCGCTTCAGCTTTTGAAACACGATAATGAATACGGTAAGCCTCCATAATCTGTTCCCCGATCCGTATTAATGGATTAAGTGAATATTTGGGGTCCTGTAAAATCATTGAAATACGTTTCCCACGGATTTTTCGCATCTGAGGTTCACTTGCGGCCAATAAATCAACATCCTCAAAGCGCATTTTTTTAGCTTTAACAATGGCTGCTTTTGGACTTAACCTTAGTATTGCGCGCCCAGTCATCGATTTTCCAGATCCGGATTCACCAACAATTCCAATTTTTTCTTTTCCAACAGAAAAACTAACGCCACGCACAACTTCTGAAATGCCGCGCGTTGTAGGAAAAGAAATACGTAAATCTTCTACTTCTAATAATTTATTACCCATTGCGTGGATCCAATACATCACGAAGACCATCACCTAAAAGGTTGAAAGCAAGACTTGCAAATAATATTGCACAGCCTGGTATTGCCGCCAACCACCAATTTGTCATCATAAATTCCCGCCCTGAAGAAAGCATCGCACCCCATTCAGGACTTGGAAGTTGAGCTCCCAACCCTAAAAAACCAAGACCAGCAGCCGTTAAAATAATTCCAGACATATCCAAAGTTAATCGTACAATCACTGAAGGAATACACATGGGCGCAACATGAAACAAAATAATTCGCCAAGCAGAGGCCCCTTGCAAACGAACTACAGAAACATAATCAGAAGAACGTATTGTCAAAGTCTCAGCACGTGCTAAACGTGCAATTGGCGGCCATGCTGCAATTGAAATTGCAATAGAAGCATTTTCAATCCCCGGTCCCAATGCGGCTGAAAATGCAAGAGCTAAAATCAAACCTGGAAAAGCAAGAAAAATATCGACAATACGCATGAGCACAGTATCAACCCATCCGCCCATATAACCAGATACAGTTCCTACAATAAGCCCTATTGGACCTACAATAACTGTTGTAAGAAAAACAACATAAAGAGTAATACGGGAACCAAAAACAAGGCGACTAAAAATGTCACGTCCCAATTCATCTGTTCCAAAATAATGCGCCATAGAGGGTGGCTGCAACCGATGCCCTAGATCATTGCTAAGAAAATCATGCGTAGCAATCCAAGGAGCAAAAAATGCACATATAATAATAATACAAATAATAAGCAGACCGAATACAGCCGAAAAGTTATGAAAAAACTTAGCCAGTGCGTGATAAATTCTTTGTATGTTCGCTTGAATTATGGAGTTTGGAACAGGATCGTTTAACCAACTACCCAAAGAAGATGATGATTGCGATTTATGATGATTACTTACTGTCATATTCAACGTGTCCTTGGATCAAAAATGCGATAAAGCAAATCAGAAAATAAATTAATGGCGACAAAGATAAATCCTACAAGTAAAGTACATCCTACAACTGCATTCATATCTCCGGCTAAAAGAGCATTTGTCAAATAATGTCCAAAACCAGGCCAAGCAAAAACTGTCTCCGTTAAAACAGCCCCTTCTAATAAAAAAGCATAAGAAAGCGCAACAACAGTAATAATTTGAACAGCAGCATTTCGAAAGGCATGCCCCCAAACGGTTCGCGCCCACGATAATCCCTTTACACGTGCAGTAATGATATATTCCTGATTAAGCTGCTCAATCATAAACCCACGAGTCATACGGCTAATATAAGCCATAGCACCGAAAGCCAAGATCAAAGCAGGCATAATAACGTGACTAAAAACATTACCAAAAGCCTCCCATTGTCCTTGGCTTGCCGTATCCCAAAGGAAAAATCCTGTTTTTGGTTCAAAAGAATATTCATAAAGAAAATCAATACGTCCTGGGCCACCAACCCAGCCAAGCTTGGCGTAAAATATTAACAACGCCATTAATCCGAGCCAAAACGTTGGAGTAGAATAACTTACAAGTGTAAAAACACGGACAACATAATCAATAAATGAATCGCGATACATTGCTGCAAAAACACCAAATGGAATTCCAAGAGTTGTGCCAATAACAATAGCAACGGTTGCAAGCTCTAATGTTGCAGGAAATACACGCATAATATCGGCTAGAACAGGTCGCCCAGAAGTTAAAGCATCTCCAAAGTCAAACAAAAATACATTATGAAGATACTTCCAATATTGGACAATCAACGGCTTATCAAGACCCAGCTTATAATACATTGCATCATAAGCTTCCTGACTGATATTATCACCAAGAATAGACAGAACCGGATCTAGAGGAAGAAGATGACCAAGAAAAAAAGTGATCGTCACCAACCCAAGCAATGTGATAAAAACTGAAATAAGAAGTTTCAATCCTTTGCATAAAAAATCCCATAAAAATAATTTTTTCTGCTTTTCTGATACAGCTCTTTCAGTCTCTGAAAGTGGCAAAACCATTATAAAAATCCCCTCTGTAGCGACAAAACATAAAGCAAACACCTCTTTTTATATAACGAAACAACCTCTTATGAAGCATGTTCTACAATCCTTCTCTATAACATGCTTCTTTTATTTTTCTGCTTCATTGTAATAAAGTCTATAACTGTTCCAAATCCATTTTTTGACATCAGGTCCCATACCAACGGTATAATATGTCTGAAATAAATAAACCATAGGACCATGCTCTAACACATAATGCTGTAAAGTACGATATTGCACAATGCGCTTATTGGGGTCTTGCTCAAACAAAGCATCCATCACCATGTTATTAATATTTTCATCATAATACCCAGCGCGCCAAGCTAAATACATATTGTGCTTTTTTGTAAATGTTGGATCAGGGTTAAACACGTGATTTAATGAAGCAGGATGTCCATCAGGATCAGCACTCCCCCACCCCATAAGTGCAGTATCATAATTTCCACCACGTACACGGCTCAACAATTGATTTTGTGCCATTTTTTCAATTGTAAGCTCAACACCAATTTTGCGTGCATTGGCTTGAATAGACTGTGCAACAGACGACATATAACTAAGGCTTCCAACTAAAAGATTAGCTTTAAACCCATTAGGATAACCAGCTTCAGTAATCAGTTGTTTTGCTTTTTTCAAATCCAACTGAAAAGGCAAACCTTCTTTTTCATCTAAAGCACCTGGAACACCTAAAGACATATAAGTTGCCCTAGGAATAGCAATTCCTTTCAAAACAGTGTTTCCAAGACCTTCATAATCAACCAAATAACGAAGTGCCAGTCTGACCTTTTCATTCGCAAAAATTGCATTCTTATTATTTAACGATAGGTAAATAATCTGCGGACGCAAAACACGACTAATTTTGACTGAGCCTCCCTTTTTTTCAAGATCTAAAATATCCTCTGAAGAAAGATCACGCACTATATCCACATCACCTTTTTCCAAAAGAAGTCTTTGACTTGATGAATCCGCTACATGCTGCACAACAATCTGCTTAATTTTAGGCACATCGCCCCAATAATGCTGTGTCGCCTCTAATACAACTTTATCTCCTGGAGACCAGCTCACCAATTTATAAGGTCCAACACAAGCTGAATGTGTTGCTAAATATTTATTCCCCATATCACCGTTAATACTCTGTGCTTCAATTGTTTCCCGATCAAGCAAAGCAGAAGCATAAGATTGTCCAATAACAGTCAATATGAGCTGAATAGGATAGGGTTTATCTAATTTTAATTGTAAAGTCTTATCATCAAGTGCCTGAATATTTGTTTCAACATTGTTTTTGGTAAACCCATAATCCATTAAAGATTGAGCATAGCTTAATCCTAATTTAATAATCCGTCGCATCGACCATACCAGATCTTGCGCTGTAGCCGTCCTTCCGTCATTAAACTTTAAATCATCACGAAGATGAAAAACTATTCTTTTGCCATTATCTAAAACATCCCAAGATTTTGCCATAGCAGGACGAATTTTTGTAGGATCATGCTCGTCATATTGCACTAACGCGCTGCAAATATTCGTCAATAACTCACTCGTCACAACCTCAACAGTTTGCGCTGGATCAAAACTACTAATTGAATCAATATTCCACGCCATTACCAATATATCTTTAGATGAAGCACTGAATGCCGATGTTACAGCCCCATTAAAAAAAACGATTGAGCTTAATAAAATAGAAAAATTTTTCAATATTCTTTGTTTTCCCATTTTATCTCTTCCTTTTGTATTCTTCTACCTTTTCACACAAAGTGATTTTGATTTTGCTCTTTCATCTTTTAAATAGCATAGCATTAGACATCAATTTCATTTCATCAAACTAAGCATCTATAAAATAATTTTCTTATACATCAGTCTATATTCTGGATGCAGAGAATCTATAACTATAAACAAAGATCCTCCCCAATATAACTTTCTATATTCATCGCTCCCTATAAACGATCTTAATTATATACTGCTACTGCACAAACATCCCTCACAATTTCATCCTTAAAAAACTGAAGAGCTTTTATATGGGAGAATATTTTCATCATGCAATTATGATTAAGCTCTTTTTATATGATTAAGCTCTTTTTAGCTTTGACAACATTAAAAAGACACACTTATTTTTCAATTGCACTATAAAAAATACGCGGTGCACTATTCCAAACCCACTTTTTGACATCAGGCGTCATCGCTACAACGCTATATTGTTGAAAGATAAACGCATAAGGCCCTTTTTGCATAAGTTCACGTTGTAAATCAGCATAGAGTTGTGCCCGTTTTTGCGGATCTTTTTGAAACAGCGCCTCTTCAACTTTTTGATTCATCTTGGCATCAAAATACCCATGCTTCCAACTAGGATAGGCTGTATTTCTAGCCTCAAACCGATTATCTGGATTGAAAATAAGACGTGAAGCCATTGTATGAGGATCCACAGAATCATTATTCCATCCGATAAAAGCCGTATCAAAAGCCCGTGCATTCACTTTTGAAAACAACTGTGTACCTGCT
>NZ_JBHINK010000037.1:0-3981 GCF_042194905.1 Bartonella sp. CL63NXGY | reverse complement strand
AATTCTACTGTTTTCTTGTGTCCTTACAGCTCTGCCTTTTTCTTCTTGCTTCTTCTCATGACGCGCTACAAACGCATTGGCTTCCTTGCTCCAATTCAAAGAATCCTGCGCTACCCCTTCAGAAACTTCCTTAATCCGTGCATTTACATTCTTGATATTATCATCAAGACCAATAAATGCGCTACCAACATTTTCAAAACTAGCACTTGCTACCGAACCATCCGTATCAACCTTCGATAACTTGTAGGTTGGTCCTGTAAACGTACCGTCAACAAATTTTGCATCACCACCAAGGAATTTAGCTACATTCTGAGAAATCGTGTTGATCTGACTACCATTAATCGCATCATGTGAACTCTCACCAATGGCACCATCTTTGACATTATGAAGTGCAACTGGTCCTGCATCCTTACCTTTACCTAAAGTCACACTCGTGTAATCAATGCCGCCATTATCACCATCTTTTTTATCGTAATGCACAACAGCTGAATCATCAGACTGAAGGCTGGTAGAAAGTTCCTTCAGACTTGCATCAAGCTGACCTTTGTTAACAGCTTCATTATCCTTTGTTGCTTCACCAACACCTGAAAGAGTCCGATCCGTACCAGTCTTGTTGGCTATATTGATTTCACTGCCTTCTACTTCTTTACCAATAGTGATAAGATTTGTATCTGCATCTTTCTTAACAAGGCTATCTCCTCTAACATTGTTAATTTCATTGTTAATTTGTTTTGTAATCTCATTTTTAACATTTGTGATAGAACTACCAACCCCTGTTAAAGCACTCGCTACATCAGGATAATTCTGATCTTTAGATCCACCATCAGCGTCAAAGGTCTTGACCGTGAATTTAGGATTCGTCCATTTACCTTCTGTATATTCAGCGCCACCACCTAAATAAGTTGCAACAGTCTTATTCGTCTCAAAAAGCTGAGAACCATTGATCGCATCACTTGAGCTTGAAGAAACCTCTCCATTGGAAAGAAATGTGATCTTGCTGTTTTCCTTTTTACCTTCTTCCGTTTTATGCTGTGCGACAAAGGCGTTACTCTCATTACTCCATAATAAAGAATCTTGTGCAACTCCTTCTGAGACTTCCTTAATGCGAGCGTTAACAGTCTTGATATTTGTATCAAGTCCTTTAAAGGCTTTTTCAACACCTTCATACGGTTTATCTGTTACCTCACCGTCTTTAGAAACTGTCGATAAGTCATAGCTGGGAACTGTAAAAGTGCCATCAGCACTAAACGATGATTTGCCACCTAAAATCTTTGATAAACTTGCAGCTATGGTATTAATCTGACCACCCGTAACAGCATCGCTCGAACCTGATACTATAGAACCATCAGCCAGCGATGTGATCTTGCTGTTTTCCTTTTTACCTTCTTCCGTTTTATGCTGTGCGACAAAGGCATTGGCTTCATCATTCCATAACAAAGCATCTTTCTCAATATGTTGAGAACTATCAGTTATTTTTTTATTAAAATCATTGATCGTATTCGTTATACGCGTATTCACATTCCCAAGGCTATAATCAAGCGCCGAAAGAGCTGAACCAACATTATGATGACTATTTGGCGATACATCTACATCACCAGTTTTTCTAATGTCATGTACCCCATAAGATGGTTCACTGAAAGCACCATTACTAAAAGCTGCATTCCCACCTAAGAACTTAGCAATATCACCGCCTATTTTATTAATCTGCTGACCATTAATTGCATCATAGGATTCTGAAGATATTACACCCTTAGCAACATTATGGAGTGCAACAGGTGTCTTGTCTTTACCACCCAAAGTTATACTCATATAATTAGGGGCACCATCCTTCTGTTTATCGTAATGAACAACGGCTGAATCATCAGACTGAAGGCTGGTAGAAAGATCCTTTAAACCTTTATCTAGCTGACCTTTATTAACCGCTTCATTATTCTTCGTTGCTGCCTTCACACCAGAAAGAGTTCGATCTGCTTTGCTACTATTAGCGATATTGATTTCACTGCCTTCTACTTCTTTACCAATAGTGATAAGATTGGTTGCTTGATCTTTCTTAACAAGGCTATCACCTTTCACATTGGCAATCTCATTATTAATCTCTTTGCTGATCTCATTTCTAATATTTGTGAAAGAATTACCAACTCCAGCCAAAGCATCCGCCACATTGCTATAAGTTTTCTCTTCAGAGTTACCATCATCCTTAACTGTCGTAACCTTAAAACTTGGAGCTTTCCATTGTCCTTGCTCATCATAGCCAGCGCCACCACCAAAATAGGTTGCAAGTTGTTCGTTCAGCGAATAAAGCTGACCACCCGTGACAGCATCCGTTGAATCTTTAGAAACAACACCATCTAAAAGAAACGTAATTCTACTGTTTTCTTGTGTCCTTACAGCTCTGCCTTTTTCTTCTTTGCTCTTTTCATGACGTGCTACAAAGGCATTAGCTTTATCGTTCCATAACAAAGCATCACCTTTAACTTGCTGAGTAATATTCGTTATGTTTTTAGTAAGTTCGCTAAACTTATTTGTTACATTATCATTGACATTCTTGATATTGCTATCAAGCTGGCTTTTGTTAACAGCGTCATTATTGTTCTTTGCTTCCCCAACACCAGAAATTATCCGATCAGCACCGCTTTCATTTGCAATATTGATTTCTGCGCCACCTACTTTTGCACCAATAGTGAGACGATGCGTTGTCTTATCTTGCTGAACAAAGCTCTCACTTTCCACTTTAGTAATCACATTGTTAACCTGTTCAGTCAATTTATTCTGAACAGTCGTGAGAGCCGTATTAACACCCTCAAACGCATCAGCTACATTCTGATAAGTCTCACTTTTTTCCTCTCCATCAGTATCGAAAGTTTTAATCTTAAAAGTAGGACCTTCTGAGTTTCCATTTCCAAAGTCAGCACCGCCACCAAGATAATTAGCTAAATGGGTACCCACTATATACAGCTGTCCACCATTCACGGCTTCTTCTGAGTTTTGTGTTAAATCTCCACCTGTAAGATATTTAATTTTACCTGAACTTCTGTCTTTCCCCTCTCCGTGCATAGCACTAAAGGCTCCATCAGTTTTGCTCCACAATAAGGCATCGCCTTGAAATTCTTTATTAATATCGTTTAATTTGTCATTAAAATTATTAACAACAGTATTCAGATGTTTGTTTACATTTATGAAGTTCGTATCAATTCCTGCAAAAGCAGAGCCTACATCGGTATAGTCTTTTGAACCATCTTCTTTACCATCAGCTGTGAAGGTTTTAAGCTTGAATGTAGGAGCGGTCCAAGCGCCATCTTTATAATTAGCACCACCACCAAAATATTTGACTACATTCTCAGATGCTGTTTTGAGATCACTTGTTACAGTCGTAACATTTTTATTTGTTTCAAAAAGCTGGGAACCATTTACTGCTTCATTTGAAGCTTCTGTGAGCGCACCATCCTTTATACCTGTAAGGGTACGCTTTTCATTTTTTTTGTTGGCAATATCAATTTTATCACCATCTGTTTCTTTTCCAATACTGATGTGTCTCGTTTCTGCATCCTGTTTAACGAAGCTACTGGCTGCTACTTGTTCTTTGACATCTTTTAATTGCGAAAAATTCACCGCATCAGTTTCTTTAGTACCAGCAGCTACACCAGAAAGAGTCCGAGGGCTGGCTTTAATGTCGCTGAAATCAATGCCAAATGGTTCCAATAGATCCTTACCAATAGTAATAAGACCTGTCTTTTCATTTTTCTTAACAAGAATACTGTCTCTTACATCAGCAACCTGTTTGTTAATATTATCTTTCATTTTATTAAAAGAACTATCAACCGCCACAAAAGCATCTGTTATATTTTCATACGTCTGATTCTGAACAGCATAGCTAGGTGGCATACCCTTTAGTACATCAGTTTTACCACCAAAATATTTTGATGTATTCGCCATAGCCGTTTCCAGATTTCTCGCTGTGGACGAAAGACCCTCATTGGTTTT
>NZ_JBHINK010000036.1:2500-5258 GCF_042194905.1 Bartonella sp. CL63NXGY | reverse complement strand
GGTCGGAACTTACCCGACAAGGAATTTCGCTACCTTAGGACCGTTATAGTTACGGCCGCCGTTTACTGGGGCTTCAATTCAATGCTTGCACATCTCCTCTTAACCTTCCAGCACCGGGCAGGCGTCAGACCCTATACGTCGTCTTGCGACTTCGCAGAGCCCTGTGTTTTTGGTAAACAGTCGCTACCCCCTGGTCTGTGCCACCCTCTAACGGTTGCCCGCTAAAGGGTCACGCTTCTTCCGAAGTTACGCGTGCAATTTGCCGAGTTCCTTCAACGTAGTTCTCTCAAGCGCCTTAGTATTCTCTACCAGTCCACCTGTGTCGGTTTGGGGTACGGTCTATATGTGGGAGCTATTTCCTGGAACTGCTTCACTGCAAGATCAATCCAATAAGATCTTACAATATACGCAATCCGTCACTACCCACAGGTCCACGAATATTAACGTGGTTCCCATCGACTACGCCTTTCGGCCTCGCCTTAGGGGCCGACTCACCCTGCTCAGATTAACTTTAAGCAGGAACCCTTGGACTTTCGGCGAGGGAGTCTCTCACTCCCTTTATCGTTACTCATGTCAGCATTCTCACTTCCGATACCTCCAGGAGCTCTCACGAGTCTCCCTTCACAGGCTTACGGAACGCTCCGCTACCACTTACTCCATAAGGAGTAAATCCACATCTTCGGTGTATGGCTTTAGCCCCGTTACATTTTCGGCGCAGGGACCCTTATTTAGACCAGTGAGCTGTTACGCTTTCTTTAAATGGTGGCTGCTTCTAAGCCAACATCCTGGTTGTTTTGGGATCCTCACATCCTTTCCCACTTAGCCATAACTTGGGGACCTTAGATGGTGGTCAGGGTTGTTTCCCTCTCCACGACGGACGTTAGCACCCGCCGTGTGTCTGCTAGTTAGTTCTTCCAGGTATTCGGAGTTTGGTTAGGTTTGGTAATCCGGTGAGGACCCCTAGCCCATCCAGTGCTCTACCCCCTGGAGAATTCGACTAACGCTCTACCTAAATAGATTTCGCGGAGAACCAGCTATTTCCGAGTTTGATTGGCCTTTCACCCCTAGCCACAAGTCATCCCAATCTATTGCAACAGATACGGGTTCGGCCCTTCAGTAAGTGTTACCTTACCTTCAGCCTGCTCATGGCTAGATCACTCGGTTTCGGGTCTAATCCAACGAACTGAACGCCCTATTCAGACTCGCTTTCGCTACGCCTACACCTACCGGCTTAAGCTTGCTCGTTAGACTAAGTCGCTGACCCATTATACAAAAGGTACGCCGTCACCCAGAACGAATCTTGGGCTCCGACTGTTTGTAGGCATTCGGTTTCAGGTACTATTTCACTCCCCTTGTCGGGGTACTTTTCACCTTTCCCTCACGGTACTGGTGCGCTATCGGTCATGCACGAGTACTTAGGCTTGGATCGTGGTCGACCCATGTTCAGACAGGATTTCACGTGTCCCGCCCTACTCTAGGACTTAAATCAGATTTACGTATACGGGACTATCACCCACTTTGGTACGACTTTCCAGTCGTTTCTACTTTTCTTAATTCAAGCCACTGGCCTGGTCCGCGTTCGCTCGCCACTACTAACGGAGTCTCGTTTGATGTCCTTTCCTACAGGTACTTAGATGTTTCAGTTCCCTGCGTTTGCTTCTTACACCCTATTTTATTCAGGTGTAGATACCTTTATGAGATGACTAGAAAACTAAACTGTCCTTTTACAAAAACAGCTTAATTTTTCTAGCCACCAAAGGTGGGTTGCCCCATTCGGAAATCTACGGATCAAAGGGTATTCGCACCTCCCCGTAGCTTATCGCAGCGTATCACGTCCTTCATCGCCTGTGCATGCCAAGGCATCCACCAAATGCCCTTAAGACACTTGATCGTTCTCATTGCCAATATTCATTCACGGTTTGTCTGCTTCTCTTTATCTTGTGCAAAATAAAGCGCAAAACAAACCAAATATCAGCAGAAAAGACCAGCTTCTCGAGATATATTCAATGGCGCGGTTAAGCTTCCAATCATAAGCAAGGGCTTTGAGCATTCCCTTGCGACACAATGTCTCTCTTTTTAAATTAAGATTTCCTCTTCGGAAGAAAGGCTTTTCTTTCAGGATCTTTTTTAAAGATCTGTTTTCAAAAACCTTTTTTTGACAACAAGCATTTTCCCAAGAAAGTATTTTTCTTAAGCTAAAAACTTGTGCCTCAGAAGGAACCTTAAAAAAGGAACATGTCTGAATATATCTTCTCTTCACAATTTCAATAGAACAAGCAAAAGATCACTGGACCTTTTACAAAGACTGTTCTTACAACATGATGATGACCTAATGGTGGAGCCGGACGGGATCGAACCGACGACCCCCTGCTTGCAAAGCAGGTGCTCTCCCAGCTGAGCTACGGCCCCTAAATAATGCTCTTTCAAATCAACCTTAACCAGATTTATCAACTTGAATTACCTGTACTATTTTGATTTGTATCATTTAAATTTACCTGTACCACTAAGGGATTTTAAAAGCCTCTTTGAAAGCTTAATAGGATAAATTTAACAAATAATCTTTGGATGATAAAATAAAATCCTTAAAAATAAACAAAGATCGAAAAGTCTTTAATACACTAAAGCTTCATACTCTTGGATAAGCAAAAAACGAGCATAAATTGGTGGGCCTGGGAGGACTTGAACCTCCGACCTCACGCTTATCAAGCGCGCGCTCTAACCAACTGAGCTACAAGCCCTCCGGGATAAACCGGAAAAC
>NZ_JBHINK010000035.1:0-5653 GCF_042194905.1 Bartonella sp. CL63NXGY | reverse complement strand
AAAACAGCCTCCAATATGGGGTGGTGGGGCTTTTTAGGCAGTCTGGTAGGCGCCATTATTTCCAGTGTTTTTGGCTACTACGGTTATAGAAGCCGTAAGGACACTTTCATGCTTTAAAACGTCTACCTTTAAAACAAATACATAAAAAGCTGCACGTATAGTGCAGCTTTTTTGCAAAATCTTCTTGATTTTTCATGCTTTTCAACACAACAAGAATTTTCGAAATCCACGTGAAGCTTTTATAATCGTGAGAAACAAGCTTCAAAATAAAAGATTTTTTTCAATAATTCTATTTTTTTATGTTTTTCCTTTAAAAAACTTCTTAAATGAAGTGTTGACTCCATCGATTATATATATGCCATTACAGCATAACAAATATGCGGCTCTTGCTCTATTTTTTCCATTTAAGCCAAACGAATTTCGCAAAAAAATATTTCTCTACGATCAACAACTTTTCTCAATGTGGAAAACATATCAATCTTACATCTCATGTAAGAGGGAGCATTATGCGGTTAACATTTCATCCACACACAATATGAGAGAATAAGTTGAATTCTCTGATACAAAGGGAATACCAACCTACCAAATTATCTATTCTCAACAAAGCAACACTCTCACCACTTCAATACCAGTATTTTAGTTTGAGGATACGAACACAATTTACATTCTAGATTAAATGTATCAAATAAATAATGAACATAAAATCTATGAATAAACAATGGTTTAACTTTACATGCTTCAAACAAAGGACAAAATTCTATAATCATGCGTTATTAATTCTTTTATAAATATTTTTATCAGATATCAAAAATCGTACCATTGCTTTCAATACAAGAAACCGACATAAAAAGTTTCATATTGAATGACCAAAATAGTTTTTTACAAATTGCAATATTAGAGCAAAATCTTCATTGGCTAATTATACGAAAAAATAAAATAGAAAATGCATTTTAATAAATATAAAAGCAAATTGTTTTATAAAAGAATATGTAAAAAACCATAAATCAACTTATGATCATGTATTTATGATTCAGATATTGAGTTTAGTTTTGCACAATCGTTTGAAAAAAATGATGAGATTAAAGTTTATGCGCAACTGCCTAAATGGTTTAAAATTGATACACCTCTTGGATCATATACTCCCGATTGGGCTGTATTATTCGAGCAAGATGGGCAAGAAAAACTGTATTTTGTTGTGGGAAGCAAAGGTAGTATTTTCGAAGACATGTTGCGCGATCTGGAAAAAGCAAAAATCCATTGCGGTCATGAACATTTCAAAGCTTTGGGAGAAAATACCCAATATATTGTTTCTGATAATTATGAAACTTTTATCGATCAAGCACTTCAAAAAGATACCATAACAACTTGAAAAAATGTTTGGGCTATGGAAACAACCCTCCCCTGTTGTTTATAAAATGCACCTTTTTCCTACTCTATAATTTACAAGCCCTTCCTTATAACCGATTTTAATTTTTATTAAACAATCAAGAGATTGTCGAATATTTTCCAGAAAGGGCTGCACATTTAAGAAAAGAAAATTATAAACTATTGAGAATACATTTGACACCCAAACAATCATTTAAGCATAAAAAATGATATATAAACAAACATTGGATTTTTAAGTCAATAATTTGATTTATAAAGATTTTTACATTTTCCATGTTAAATAATAAATGCAAATGGAGCAGGCATGCACGTCTCGTGTAGGTTCTGCTTTTGCTCTCATGCAAAGTGAATTGACAGAAAACAAACTCCTCGATAAACTCATCAAAATCAGCTTAACTGATGGCTTCATTTTGGAGGAAGAGGAGTTTGTACACAAGAGAAGCATTTGGGGACCATCAGCACTTCCAATCACATTCATTCCAATATCAAAACCGCAGACATCACAAACACGTGTTAATTTTTAAAAGTCTGTGAATGGGGCGCAACCAATGTTTTAAAGAACATCTGTAGGGAGCATGATCATGCAAAAGGTAGATTCCTATACAAAAACAGAACGGTATGTCATATATACCGTCATTATTTCCAGCATACTTCCTCTGCTGGACGGAAGCATTGTTAATGTCATCCTTCCTAACCTTGCGCATTATTTTTCCGTGGAAGGAAATAATATACAATGGATTGTAACATCCTATTTTCTAGCCACCGTGCCAGGACTACTGATGGCAGCTTTTGTGCAAGGAAGAATAGGTATCAAAAGCACTTGGTTTCTTGCAAGCTTCATTTTTATGCTTGGATCACTGGGGGTAGGATTAAGCTATAGTTTTCCAACTATTATATCTGCCCGTATCGTTCAAGGTTTTGGGACCGGTCTTTTGCTACCCCTTAGCCAAACCATCATTGCCTTACAATTTGGACAGACACGAGTGCGCCAAGCCATGGGCACCATAGCCGTACCAACAGTTTTCGCTCCTGCCTTTGGTCCGCTGGTGGGCGCCTCACTTGCTCAGTATGTCTCTTGGCGTTTGTTATTTTTTATTAATATTCCGCTTATTTTATTGGCACTCACCCTTGGAGCAAAACATTTAAAGAACAACGAAACAACAAAAACAAAATTTAACTTATTTGCATTTTTAGCGTTTTCCACATCGCTTCTTTCGTTTTTTTACCTCACAGAAGCCAGAAACATCAATAACAAAAACCACTTATATATCCTAGCACTTATAGCGGTGATATCTCTCATATTATTCATTGTTTCTAATCAGAAAGCAAAAAACAAATTAATCGTCTTTAGCGGATTTCAAAATGCGCGCTATACATTACTCATGATCATGGGGCTTGTTGCTTCATTTCTTTTTTATAGCTTCCTCGTTTATTTCCCACTAGCCATTGCCATGGAACAAGCCCATGAAAATAGCCTTCTCATCATCGGTGCGGTCCTAGCTCTGCAAGGGGTAGGAGCATGGATCGGAAGGAAATTTATTTACCAAAAATGGAAAGAAAAATCTCCCTTTTTCATGATAGGAATTGGTTTAGTGATATCAAGCCTTGGGTTATTATGCTTCGGCTATAATATAAGCATGGATGGACTTGGATTCTTGCTAAGAGGCATAGGACTTGGCATCGCCACCATTGTCTGCCTTTCCGCCCCCATCCAATATGTCAACAGTTTATACGTCAAAGATACAGCCGTTATCACACGCATATTACAGCAAATAGGTGGTGCCTTAGGGGGTATATTCGCTGGCTTTTTGATCCATTCTCTGACAGAAGAATACTTGTCCTTAAACCAAACATATATCGTATTCTTCATATTCTCTATCGCTGCATTTTTACTGTTTTGCCTAGCCCTCCTCTTATCGCGTAAAGAGAAGAATTCCGATTTATGATATGCTTTATTTGAACACCCTATCCATAACATTGGCAATGGCATATAAAATCATACAGCATTTACCACTTTTCGAGAAACCAACACACTGAGACCTTGACCACAGCCTTCATCATTTTTATGAAAGAACACTAAACCGATAAGCTCCTTAAGCTCTAAAATTGATCACCTCCAGTAACGTACGGTGTTTGTAATTTTATGATACCTCTGTGCTTTTAGATCCCTCTAAAAACCTCTTGAAATATGGGATTTTCTGATCAGACCTTTGCAAAGATCCACGAAATTAAGCACGCATTTCAATGCGGAATAGTTCCATAAATGCGCTAACAGACGCCCTACCGCACCAGCATAGAATATAGAACCCGCCCCCGCGCACGCCCCTATAAATGCTAATCATCTTTTACCACACACCGCGATGTGAAAAATCGTACTGTATTACAAACTTGATAATGTTATTCACCCCTTTTCAAAGTCATTGAATCACTATGCTTTCATAACAGCAATAGGTCCAAATGAAACTGAAGCGACAAAAACAGCTGGTAAAGCAGCATCTTCTCTCCATTTCATTGTTAACTGTTATAAGAAATCTCCCCCACTTTAATAAAAAAGCCCTCTCTCATTGAGAGGGAAATTTTAAAAACATTGAAAATCATGATGCACAATGACAGACAGCAAACCATCTCTAAAAAGGCTGTTTTTTTACTTTTACAGTGTGCTCTGAGATTTCTCTAACATTTTCCTGCCTTTAGATTTTCCTTATAAAATTTACGGACAAAAGAAGCTTTTCAGAACTCTTTTACACATAACTTCATTGCTTCAAGCTCCCTTACAGACACGATAAACGCGTATATTTCCATCTACCAAGTATGCGAGCTTCACAGCGGATATAATGAAAACAGTCTTTTTATAGAAAACCGTAAGCTTTAACGGAATAAACGAGATTTTAAACTAGCCTCCCGCATTACTCATTACTCTATACCGGTTATGCAAATAAAGAGCCCCATCTACTTTTTCTGACAAGCAAAGAACACACACAACATTTAGTAACATGCCATTATTGAAATTCTTGTCACAAGACCTTCCGTTCAGGGATTATGCGCATTGCCTGCTTCCTTCTCTCTAATAAACAATCTGCCAATAAAGAATGCTATTGCAGTTACGATAATACAAAATTATACTTCTGTTCTCATTCTATATTTTTCCAATTATCACGCATTATTCACCCCCTTCACTGCTTCACTGTTATAACAATGAAAGGAGAAAAAAATTAAAACACAATATGGCATTTCTCTTTCACAAATCTTATATAAGCCACAAAATTGTTGCGCGACTTTCTAAGCAAGGTCAGACAATAAAATCATACTCTAAAAACCACTCAACATACCACTTTTTGATATTACAAAGATACAAAATGCAACTATCGTCTCCGCAAACAATATCTCAGAAAAACAAAATCCCTCCTGCAACAATTAGGGCACTCTCTCAAATATTACCAAAGTACTATTGGCCAGAGAATTTGGATGCCTTATTCTTTTATACACCATCTGCTCCTCATGAGTACCTAAGTGATGATAAAGAAGTCACGATTAAGAAACGACTAGACACAATCAATGTAAAATGCAATGAACCGCTTGAAGTCCTTGGTCCCCTGCTTGGTGATTTTTTGGACAGCGAGTTTCATAAGTTAGTCGGATTCATATTTCAAGACATACCAGAAGATCAAATGCTACAAGAGCTTAAAGAAGATCAACGTAAAATTTTAGAAACGTTAAAGAAAGATGGATTGGAATATCAGCGTGGAGGATATATTATCAAGAATGAGGTGACCTTCACACAAGAATTGCAAAAAGCTGGTCTCCTCTCGATGGAAGAGCTAAAAAAACTTATTGCAGAGAAAGAACTTTCAGCAGTAGAGATCGAAATAAATAGAGCATTAGAAAATATAGAAAAAGATCCTAGGGAGGCAGTTCTATTTGCAGCAAATCTGTTGGAAGCCTCTTGCAAAGCTTATCTCGACCACCATTCTATCCCATATGCAGAAAACGCCCGTAATAATCTGCCCGCTTTATGGGAAGAAGTCGTTAAGAAAGCTAAGATCCATCCCGAAGATATGAAGCAAGAAAACTTAAAAAATCAAGATCTAGATGAAAATGACTTAAAAATGATCGCATCCGGTCTGTATCAAATTGTGCGCGGTACTATAAAGTTAAGAAACAAGAAAGGTGCAGCGCACGGCCGCTCAAAAAAGGATTTTGAACTAATCAATCTCAAGCCTCGCCATGCGCGTTTAACTTTTAATGCCGCCCATTCTCTCTCAATTTA
>NZ_JBHINK010000034.1:0-5922 GCF_042194905.1 Bartonella sp. CL63NXGY | reverse complement strand
AAAGGGTATGATTATTAATTACACGCGTTTCATTTGTGAGTGCAAACTTTTTTTGCATAGCACAATTCCTTTATAAAGAGATTTAAATTTTTAAATGAAATGTTAAAAGGGGGCGCCCCCGCCGCGCCCGCACGTTATTCACGCAGCGTTATTTATATTCTGATCAGCACCACAGATATCTTCAGAAAATTTCTTATTTTCTTTAAGCACAGCATTGCCATAAATCGTTGTAAATTGGCAAATTTGTGCTTTGCCACTCACATGAGCATTATCATGAATTTTTGCAAAAGGACCAACACGCGCCGAGCCAAAAACCTTGGCATTGTCATAAATATTGCTCCCATCATAAACTATAGCTTTATCAAAAACATGAGCATTGCCATAAGCTTTTGACCACGCAGCAAGGCGTGATTTCCCATAGACATGGGCATCATTAAACACAAGCCCACTCACATGAGCATTTTCATATACACGGGCATTATCGTAAATAAGAGCCCCTTCAGTAATAACGGCATTATCACTCACAACGGCATTGCCAAAAACATAGCCACCAATTTTTGCATTGCCATTAATGATTGCATTGTCATAAACATGTGCTTTATTACTCAAAACCCATGCCTTATCACTAATCACGGCATTACCATAAACCTTAGCATAATTCACAACACAGGCATTATTGCGTATTTTTGCATTTTCGGAAACGCTTGCTTGGATAACCATAGCATCATCATAAACCCAGCAATTGCCATCATGGGATAGATCGCTTTCATTTTCGATAAAGCCGCCGAGGTTCCCAGCTTTTACATCATCAAAATCTCTTAAAGCTTTAATGCGGTGTAAAGTCACACCGTTAACAACGCGGTTTTCATTAGTAAGTTCATATTTTTTTGCAGGCTCTTGTTTATTAACAGATGCAGTTTCATTTGCAATGTTAGAGAGAACGGGGGTGTTTTTTGAGATATTTGTCATATTTAAAACCTATCTGTTTAAAAGTTTCTTATTGACACCCTAATGGGCGCCGGGCGCTAAGAAACACGGCAGATAGTCCGTTGTTACGCTTTTCTCATAAAGAGTATTGTATGGCGTAACGACACCCGACAAAATCATCATATATGCTAATTAAAGCATAAAAGATAGTCAGTTTTTATAATAGGATTAGGTTTATCGTAACCTCTTCGCTATCTGTTTAGTGTTTCTTAATCACTTGAATATTCATATAACAAAATACGTATTTATTGTCAAACGATATTTTATCTTTTTTGATATTTTTTTGTATTTTTTTTAAATACGTTGTGTATTGATAATATCTTATGCCTATTATTTGCTTCTTTTATATTTATGTGCTTTTAAAGCTATATTATTGGCTTTCTTAAAAGATTGCGTTATTTTCTGAATCTATACATTTATAATATTTAGAAACGCTCTCATAATGCGTATTTTAAACTTTATAACCTATCAATTTTGTCACTAAATGGCTTTTAAGATTTCTGTTAATTTCTTTTAATAACACATTTTAGACTTAACAGCCTTTATAGGGACTGTCTTTATAAACAAATGCTTTCATTTGCATATGAGTATTCAAGTTTACTGTTTTTACGCATTCTTTATAGCTGTTATGTTCTTTATAGCCATGGCATCATTTTTCATTTTCATAAGAGAAACGATAAATAGGATAATTGTGATTTATTGCCTGTTATGAAAATATCTAAAGAGAGATTGATAATTATAGAGATTAGCAAAATCCCTTTTAATAGACTTTGTCAGTTGTGTCAGTTTTGTCAGTTCTTTTTAGACCCTATACTATTTTTTTAAAATGATAAAAAATTAAAAGCATTATATTTCAATATGTTAGTCTTTTTAAGATACAACTTATATAGATAACACAACCTTAAATACAATTAATAATATATATTTGTCAGTTATCTGTCAGTAAATTGAACTGACAAAAGTGATTATTTTAGTGTGTCATTAAAACATGTCTTATGAAAAGCGTATGAAAGTAAAAACTGATTACGTTATCAAAATCCCCTTTATGAATTTTAATCAGTTCTTTTGAATAGATAACCTTATGATTTTAGTGAGTGATTAAACCACGTCTTAAAAAAACATGTGATCCTTTAAAGCCTTTCAAAAGAAACGGTTTATGATCATAAAAATGCTATTAAGACTATTATGGTTATGAGTTTAGGGGGGTATGGGGGTTTTGGGGGGTCTTTTTACCCCCCCCTTTATATATATTTTTTAATCCAAAATAAAAGTTATTATATTTCAATATGTTAATCTTTCAAATAAACAACCTATATTAAACATAACACATAAATACAATTTTTAATATATATCTAAGAGGGTTTTGTAGGTGTTTTGGGGGTTTTAAAAACAGACAAAACCTATAAGTAATATAAGAAAAGTGAATATACATAACTCTGTTTAAACAAAGCTTTTGAAAAGGATAAAGCTATCATTTTAAATACGGTATAATCTCTTAAAGGCAATCCAAATAAGAGTATCTAAAAGTGCAAATGATTTCTTTTTAGAATAACGCATATAAACACTCCTTTTAAAGATTATAGGTAATCAATTCACAAGATGATACGTTTACAAAATTTACAAAAGTCCATTAAAGGATTTCTGATAACGTAATTCTTTCCTATCTTAGTTATCTCATAACAGATGATAAAATAAACTTTTATTTAAACTAATACATAAGCGGCTTTAATAAGATTGGCATGCCCATTATGTGAGCATGCTTTATAAGTTATTCAGTTTCTCTAATTTCTAATTTTGGTAGGTTCTTAACAATTTTGATTGTCTCTAAACTTACAGTAATAACCCTTTGAAATAACTCTAATGGATAAGCAGGGTTGCCAACGGTTTCAACAGCATAGCGATTGGCATCATTAACAATGCCACTCTTTTTATCAGTCTTAACGCATTGACGCCCCATAACCCATTCAAGAGCAGGCTTGCCATTGACAATATACTCATAAGCTTCAAGAGGGATATCTGTTATTGTGATATTGTTATTATAAATAACAGTTGATTTATCTTTCTCTTTACCTGCTTTTGCGAATTTCATTTCAGTTACATAATAGAATTTTTCGGGATTAGAGATCTCTGTCTGTTTTGGATTACCCTTTTTAAAGGTTACTGGATAAGGTTTTACATCTTCATAATTCACATGCAAATGACCCAATTCACGCCCTGCTGTTACAAATTTCCAAAAATCATCAGCACTCTTTACACAAGGGATACGAGGTAATTCTTTGCATAAATTATCAGCATAACGAGAGCGATAATCTTCTGAATGAAGCAAACCGTAAACATATGAATTACAGAGCCTATAAACGCTTGTTATGGCTATCAAACGTATCAAACAAATCAAAATGCTCGGTAGCTTTAACAATCCAATCAAAAGCAAATGCATATTAAGTGAATGTCTTGTAAAAAACGTTCTTTTTAGCTTGCAAGCGTTGGTTTTTAAAAGCAGCTTTTCATAAAACAAATAAACAATTATGGTTTTTTGTTACCATTTTTATCAAGTCAATTTTATTAATAATAGTTATTAAAAAATCACAAAATTAGAATAACCACTTGAAAATATACCCATATGGGTATATTAATAATCATGAGTAAAATAAAACGTATCATATGGCTTGGTTCTTCACTCAAAGATATAAAAAGTCTTCCTGATCTTATTCAACAAAGGATTGGTTATGCTCTTTATCTTGCTCAGATAGGAGATAGAGGAGAAAATGTTAAGGTTCTCAAGGGGTTTGGATCTGCCAATGTTCTAGAAATTATTGAACGCGATATTCAAGGAACTTATCGCGCTGTTTATACGATACAATATAAAAAATCTCTTTATGTGTTGCATTGTTTTCAGAAAAAATCGACCCGTGGCATTGCAACACCAAAACCAGACATTAATCTGATTAAAGAACGTCTCAAGTTAGCAGAACAATTAGAAGGGAATTAAAATGATCAATGTTTTTCACGGTAGTTCCAATGTTTATGCGGATCTTGGCTTTTCAGATTCCAGAGAGATGCTTATCAAAGCGCAACTTGCTCATAAGATTAGTCAAATTCTGAAAGAAAAGAACTTAACACAAAAACAGGCTAGTCAACTTTTGAAAATGACTCAACCAAAACTGTCTAAACTCTTAAGTGGAGAATTTCGGGGAATTAGTGAAATGAAAATGCTTGAGTGTTTGGCAAAATTGGGAAACGATATAAAGATTATTGTTAATCCGAAAGAAGTTAAAACGCTTGAAGGACATTTTGAAGTTGTTTTTTCTTCTTAAACTTCTTTATGATTAGCTTTTTTGGGTCTATTCATACATGGCAATCTTATATAAAAAATGGTCAAATGAATCATGCATAAAAGTGTGGATTCTTGAGTGGATTCATATAAAATAATTGCAAGCAAACTATTGACTTTATTGTGTTTTTGTTTATAATGTCCTTCAACAAGCGTTATAGGTATTGAATGCTCTTTCGCTGCTTGTTCTTTCAACTCCTTTTCACGGAATCTCAAAACAGCATTGCGTACAAGATTGGCTTTTCTCAAAAGATCGTTTTCCAAATCACGACACAACCTGACAAGTTCACGCGTGCTCGGAAAAAACGTATCGGATAAACAATTTATTTCATCACATAAAATCCGTTTGACCACTGTCATCAGTGACCACACTGATACATTCTCCAAAACCATTCCGTAGGTAAGTGCCATTCCCTCATGGTCTGATTGTTGTGCTATTTTCAAACCACACGACAGCATCCGAATTGCCTTTGCTATATCCTCTTTCCCAGCTTTCACTGCAAAGAGCTCTTGCAATTGATCATAAGCCTCTAAAGCAATCGATTCCTGCTGTTTCGTTAATTGGCTGCCATCCTTCAAAACAAACGGACCGCTCGGAGGTATCATCGCATGAATGTGTTTCAAAATACCCTCGATTTCCGATATCAAGGAGACTGTCTGCGATACGCTCCCCAATGCTTTTTTGCTTTTGATTGTAATTTCCATAATTACCACCTTGTTTATTGACTTTATGATCTTTTGAATTTCTTACCCAGTTGCGCCACGTTGCTTGCCAATCACGCTTACTAGCGTCCTTACCTGCCTTGGCATTCCAATAATCTCGAAATTTTGCGATTTCGACTTTCACACGCTCTGGAGGCAAGCCCTCTCTAATCGCAAAATCGTAATCGGGTTCAAAATCCGTAGGCAATCGACAGCCTCTATCGGTTTTAACCCGCTTGGCTTTCTTAGGAACGCTTGTCTGCTCGTGAATGGGAGGTTGGTTGGTTTGCTCTGATTGGCTTTCAACATCACACTCGATTGGCTCGTCAACCAAATCGATTGTTTCTAAATCTTCAAAATCAATTTCTTTTTTTAATAAAACGTTAGTTTTATTTTTTTTATATATGTTAATGTTATTGTTAATGGCATTGCGTTCGCATTGCGCAACACTATGCGCATCGTATGCGCTCTGCATGCAATCCGCATATGCGTTTTCTTTTATATGATTATTGTCATTTTTACCTTTTGTTTTATGCCATCTAGAATGAGCTGCTTTTGTTGCTGCTTCTGATTTCTCTTTGCTATCATTTAATTCTAATTCAACATCTGGGTTCCACAACCGACCATCTTCTAAACAAATGATATGTCCAGTTTCTAATAAAAGATCTAATGCCTTCTGAAATTTTTTTACTGAGCAGCCAGCCAATAAAGATAACACTTTAAAATTATTCGTAAGCGGCTCTCCTGTGCGAAGCATTTGAAAGCGCAACTTAACATATATGAAACCTTCAAAAGCTGGCAAATATGCAAGATCAAGTAGCCACTTGTCTGCAAAAAGCCTCGTCCATGGTAATTTACTGGACATACCCCAATTCCCTTTCTTTAACTAAATATAAAATTGC
>NZ_JBHINK010000033.1:0-6662 GCF_042194905.1 Bartonella sp. CL63NXGY | reverse complement strand
GCAATTTTATATTTAGTTAAAGAAAGGGAATTGGGGTATGTCCAGTAAATTACCATGGACGAGGCTTTTTGCAGACAGATGGCTTGTTACTCTTGGTTGTTTGTCGCCGACCGAGAAATGTATCTATGTCATGTTGCGACTTCTAATGCTCCGTACTGGTGAGCCTATTTTAAACAACTTAAGGGTATTAGCTTTTTGGGTTGGTTATCCAGTAGAAGAGTTTGAAGCAGCTTTGAATTCCTTGATTGAAGGTGGATTCATCATACGTTTAGACAATGGTGGGTTGTGGAATTCAGAAGTTGAAAAAGAACTCAATAACGTTACTGAAGAGCTAGATAATTTCACTTGCAATAATAATAAAGAAAGGGAGGTGAAGTATGTCAACTAAGTTGCCATGGACGAGGCTTTTTGCAGACAAGTGGGCAATAGTTGTTGATTATTTGCCTGCTGTAGAGGGCAATATCTATATGCGATTACGGTTACGTATGTTGCATACTGGTGAACCTCTTTTTTATAATATTAAAGTTTTATCTAATTACACGGGTTATTCAGTGAAGAAGTTTGAAGCGGCACTGAATGTTTTGCTTGAAGAAGGATATTTCATTCGTTTAGCAGATGGTCGCTTGTGGAATTTAGATGTTGAGGAAGAACTCAATAACTCTAATGAGAATTTAAATAGACTCTCAGAAAAAGCTATAAAAGCTGCGAATACTAAGAGAAATAAGCAGAAAGATCATTCATCAAGAGAACATGATGAGTTCATCACGACAACACATTAAACATTAACAATAACAATAACAAAAAAAATAAAAATATTATTTTATCAAAAAAAGAAATTGATTTTGAAGATTTAGAAACAATCGATTTGGTTGACGAGCCAATCGAGTGTGATGTTGAAAGCCAATCAGAGCAAACCAACCAATCAATCATTCACGAGCAAGAAAGCGTTCCTAAGAAAGCCAAGCGGGTTAAAACCGATAGAGGCTGTCGATTGCCTACGGATTTTGAGCCCGATTACGATTTTGCGATTAGAGAGGGCTTGCCTCCAGAGCGTGTAAAAGTCGAAATCGCAAAATTTCGAGATTATTGGAATGCCAAGGCAGGTAAGGACGCATGCAAAACGGATTGGCAAGCAACATGGCGCAACTGGGTACGCAAGGCAATTGAAGATTTACAAAAAGGAAAAAACTATGGAAAGCCAAGCACTGAAACAACAGAACAGCAGCGTGGATGGAGTTATCGCGTTGCACAGCACATGTCCAATATCAAAAATTCAGATAGTGTGTACAAATTTTTATTCGAGGATGACAACCGAACCACCATTCCATTGGAAGACAGGGCAAAAACCATTGATTGCAGAAGCGGAGAGAATTACCTCATTAGTCCATGATGCATTGCAAAAGCTTGAAAAGAAAGCGACTGAAGAAGAAATTCAAACAACGTATCTTGTCCTTTCAAATGGACTTAAGAGCCCCATGGGATCAGATGAGAAAGCGACAGCGCTTGCGTATCTTTACGCTCTTGAAGGCATAAGCAGCTGGGTATTGCAAACGGCAACAAAGAACGCTTTGAAAGGCAAAGCAGAGGGATTAAATGCAACCTTTATGCCATCGACAGCAGATTTTTATCGTTACTGCGAGAAGCTTGAAAGCGATATTCGTTTTCATGCAAAGCACATTCTTAGGAGCCTTGAAAAGCCTGAAAAGGGAACAAATCAAAAGGCAGCGATGCCATCAGAACGCATAGAAAAGATTCAAAAAGAACTTGAAGAGGTTTTAAAAGGCATTGAAGGATAAACAGCAAAGTAGTGAAATTTGCTGATGATTTTGAGAATAGAGATGCGTTTAAATTGACAGAAAGGCACCGTACAGAGCGATTTAAAGATTTTGTGATAAAAACCACATTGAAATTAAAAACGCTTCTGTACGGTCCATTTTGAGGCAAATAAACCCATTGGTAAAGTTATGGATTTAGATAGGGGATATTAAACCAGATGTTTTTAAAAAAACGTAAACAGAAAGGGCAAAAAAAGTGGGTTGCAACGGCGGTGGGGCATGCACCATGGGGATTAGGGGTAGCAGAGTATTTTTATAACCTTTACGAATATGATGATGGCACAAGAGAATACGAAGAATTTGACGGTGGTCAGTATCATGAGGTGCCTGAGAATGTTGATTACAGTACCAAGGCGCAAGTGAAAGCTTGGATATACGGTGGTGATTTGCCAAGAAGCGTATTGAGTTGCGAAGCATTGATAGACGAGGTGAATAGGGAAATCAAAAAACGTACAGTGAAAGCAGTGAAAACTTATGATGATATAGACAGTGAACTAGAGAAAGCACTTGATATTCAATTAGGTAGGTATCAAAATGAAAAAAAGTGAAAAAAATAAAAAATACGTATTGACATTAATGAAAGGTTCGTTTAGAAAGGTCGGCAAGTGCTTGAAAAACACTGTAATACGAGCGGATAGGTTACGAAACGACCTCTTCCCATGTTTTTAAAATATACTGGCTTTCTTTTGTGCTCTTATTGGCATATAACGATTTTGCCGGGTGTGGTTATACTATACAATACCCTTCATAGGGGAAAGTGTAACGACGGTCTCGTATCCGTGTTTTTCAGCGCCCGGCGCCCTTAGGGGTGTCAATGAAAATGTTAAAATACGAGGTAATTATTATGCAGAATTCTGTCAAAAAATATCAACTCACCAATCAAACAATTCTTCGTGAGGGTAAAAAACTTTATCGCATTAAGGCGTTAAGAGATTTTGGTGATGTTAAAGCTGGTCAACTTGGTGGCTATATTGAATCTGAAGAAAATCTTTCCCATGATGGTAATTGCTGGGTTGGTGATCAGGCCATTGTTGTGAGCCCTGGTCGTGTTTACGAAAATGCGCAGGTTTATGGCAATGCAGGTGTTGGTGGTTTTGTATATGGTAATGCTCGCGTCTACGATTCAGCAAAGGTTTTTGCCAATGCCCATGTGTATGATAATGCCCATGTTTTCGATAGTGCAAAAATTGTAAGTAAAGTGCATGTTTATGAAAATGCCAATGCATGTGGCATGGCTATTGTTACTAAGAATATTTGTGGTGACACAATGAATAATGTTTATACAGAACGCCTTTCTCCTGCTGGTGAAATTTGCTTTGTTATGTGTCGTCCTCATAGGAAAACAGCTTAAATAACGGCGCGGGCGCGGCGGGGGCGCCTCCTTATAACCATTTCATTCAAAAATTTATTCAAATGTTAGATTAGGGAGCTACCTATGACCACTAAAAATGTATCTAAAAAATATGAGCTTATAAATGAAAGTCACGTTAAAGGGATTACTTTATACCGCATTCGTGCTTTAAAAGACTTTGCTGATGTTAAAGCTGGTGATTTAGGCGGCTTTATTGAAAAGGAAGATAACCTTTCTCATGATGGCAATTGCTGGGTTTATGATAATGCTTGTGTTGTAAAATCTGGTCGTGTTTATGAAAATGCAAGGGTATATGGCAACGCTGTCATTGGTGGTTTTGTTTATGGCAATGCGCATGTATATGATAAAACCCGCGTGTATTTTGGAGCTCATGTTTATGATAATGCGCATCTTTCTGATAAGGTGTGGGTTTATCAATATGCAAGGGTTTATGGGAATGCAAAATTAACAGGAAGTGCACGCATTTATAGCAAGGCTGAGGTTTATGATCATGCTGTTGTAAGTAGCTCTTCAAAAATTTATGGCAAGGTTTATGGCAATGCTAGCGTGGGTGGGTATGTTAAGGTCTATGGTTCTGTTTATGGCAATGCTAAAGTGACTGGTTATCACACCATTAGAGGTTTGGTACATGGCAATGCAAGATTAAAAAGAAATGATTATTCATATGTTGAGCAAAACATTTACTATGCATATGGGATTCCAGAGGATTGTGAAATTTATGAAAACGATACCGTTGTAAAGATTGTTGAAAATAAAGCAGCGTAAATAACGGCGCGGGGGGCTGCTTTATAGCAAAAAAGCCGCGTCCTTTAAGACACGGCTTTCTTTTTTTGTTTAACGCAACAAAACTTTTTCTGATAGTTTTTCTTGTATACATAAAAGCCTCTATTCAATAGATTTAAAATGATTAACTAGGAAGGTTTAAAATGATTAACTGGGAAGGTTTATAAAATGATTGACTAGGATTAATAGTGATACTATTATTGGTTATGAACAATAAAGTTGAAAAAATAATCAGCTTGATGCAAGCATCACCAAGGAACATTAAGTTTTCAGATTTGTTGGCTGTGTGTGTACATTTTTTTGGAGAACCACGGAACAGTGGTACGAGTCACTTTGTGTTTAAAACCCCGTGGCTTGGTGACCCGCGTGTGAATATTCAAAAAGATTCTGGCAATAAGGCAAAAGCCTACCAAGTCAAACAAGTATTGCAAGCGATAGAAAGGATAAAACATGAACAGTAATCATTATACATATCGTGTTTTGTGGTCGCAAGAAGATCAGGAATATGTCGGATTGTGTGCAGAATTCCCATCCCTTTCATGGTTAGCATCTCAAGCAGAGAAGGCTTTAAAGGGCATTATGGATCTTGTTTCAGAAGTTGTTGAGGACATGCAACATAACGGAGAAGAAGTTCCTGTGCCTTTGTCGCATGGTAAATATAGTGGTAAGTTTCAATTAAGAATCCCACCAGAACTCCATAGAAAACTTGCAATACAAGCTGCCGAAAATGGTGTAAGCTTGAATAGATACATTTCTTCTAAGCTTTGAAAAGTCTATACGACCAGAAGATACCCTCCGCCCCTTATTTATGTTGCTTAGAATTTACATAATAAAAGCCGCGTCCTTTAAGACACGGCTTTTATTATCAAAACAGCTAGCGATCCAAATAAACGATTAAAATAACCAATCGAAATATAAAAGAACATCTCTTTATTGCACAAAACGTATCAAAACGCAAGCTGTTAAGTAAAATAAAAATGGGATTCATACTGTAGATTCAGTGTGTTATGATAAATTCTGTTTGTAAAAATACACCATAATGTGTTATACTACCATCAGTTGTGAGTTATGTTTTGTTCTAAGTACTATTTTCCATTAAAGGACAGAAAGCAAATGCTTAATAAAGTGATTTTAATTGGTCATTTAGGTGCCAATCCAGAAAGCAAAACAATGTCATCTGGCATCGAGGTGGTCAATTTTCGAATGGCAACGTCTGAGAGCTATACAGACAAGGCAACCAATAATAGAATAGACAAAACCGAATGGCATTCCATTGTGGTGTTTAATCCACATCTTGCAAAAATAGCTCTCCAGTATCTGAATAAGGGCAATCGAGGGGCGACTACAAACCCGTAAATGGCAAGATAAAAACGGTGTTGATCGCTATGTAACAGAAGTCATATTGCCTCAGTACAAAGGCGAATTAAAGCTTTTAGATGGCAAAAATGATGATAATCAAGATCAGTCATCTGCTTATGACAGAAGCATTTACAGACCTCTTGATACGCCCCATACCGTTATGAATGACAGTGTTCCTTTTTAAATAAAAGGCGGTGTTATGAAAAAAAATAAAAAAAGGGGACGCCCTAAAATTAAAGGGCAGGTAAGAGAACCAAACGGACGTATATCACGTGCAAAAACACCGCGTGAAGCCGTTGATAAATTGGCAATAGAAATGCGTGCAAAGCGCTTCGGTTTAACGCTACAGGAGGCAAAAAATCCACTTTCTGGGTCTTACATAGGGCGGCTTTGCTTGCAAGGCGTGCTTACTCAAGAGCAATACGACGCCGCCCAGCAATATCTACAGATAAGAAATAATTATCTTTGTGCAAAAGGCTTGCCTAATGCAATTTATGACGAAATGCCATCATCATCTGATGATAAGGCAAGAGATAAATGGGTAGAATTTGCAACAGAGCAGTTTATAAACACGCAAGAGGCACTAAAAGAAGCCCAATGCCTCTATAGACAATATAACCTTTATGCAGCGTTACAGTATCTCGTTATAGAAGATCAAATGCTACCACATCTTGTGAATTCGCTGCGTGTTGCTCTTAACGTGCTTCAGAAACATTTTGATCGTAAATGACAATCTCTATTACGGTTTCATTATATCATATATCGTTGGTAAGTCTCTGCAAAATCTAGCGACTTGTTTAGTGTTTTCATAATCACCGGTGCTCACGTCAGATACTACAACTATCATTTGTGTTTTGGGGCTAATGCCAGTTCCAGTTGAATTACTAAGAAATTTTTTTGCATAATAAATCATTGGATTTTTGCTGTTATTGGATTCGTTGTATGCCCACATAAAATCTCTTTCACTCCAATTATGTTCATAACGTAAACGACTTATTACATTGGGTAGCATTGCCCATGACATTTCTTCATTATACTCACCCCGCAATAAATTCACAAAGCGTCCACATAAAATAACGAATACGTGACGATGCAATACAGGATCAAATTTGGAAGGCATCTTATGATGGCCACGGCTGTATACAAATTCTTGTGCTTGGCTTAGCTTATTAAAATGCGTAAAGCCAGTATATTCTTTACTCGCGTATTTGTCGTAAAGTTGATTATACTTCTCTATAGTATCTACACTTGTAAACATACGCGTCAATTTGTCTATAAATCCAAATGACGCTGATGCAGGTAGCGCTGATATA
>NZ_JBHINK010000032.1:0-6823 GCF_042194905.1 Bartonella sp. CL63NXGY | reverse complement strand
GAAGTAGAAGGCAGTGAAATCAATATCGCTAATAGTAGCAAAGCAGATCGAACTCTTTCTGGTGTGAAGGCAGCAACACAAAATAATGAAGCGGTTAATAAAGGTCAGCTTGATGAAAGTTTAAAGAAGCTTTCTAACAGTCTTCAATCAGATGACTCGGCTGTTGTTCACTATGATAAAAAAGAGGGTGATAATAACACTATAAATTATGCGAGTGTGACTTTAGGAAAAGGTGCAAATTCTGCTGCTGTAGCACTTCACAATGTTGCTGATGGTCAGATTGCCAAGGGTTCATATGATGCAGTCACGGGTGGACAGCTTCATATCATCACAGATGATTTCTCAAAGATTTTAGGTGGCGATGTATCCTTTGATGGCAAAAACTTTAAAGGACCAGGGTATAAATTATCGAATATTGATGAAAAAGGTGTTGTAACAGATAAACCGCATACCGATGTTGGTTCTGCCTTTAAAGGACTTGATGATAATATCAAGAATGTGAATGCTCGCATTAAGGAAGTCTCAGAAGGAGTTGCACAAGATTCTTTATCTTGGAGCGATGCTGACAAAGCTTTTGTCGCCCAGCATGGGGAAGGTGATGACAGAAAGGCAAGTAAAATCACATCGCTTGCTGTAGGAGATATTACGAAAGAATCGATGGATGCCGTAAATGGTTCTCAACTTTATTCACTGGGCGATAAGGTTGCAAAATATTTTTCTGATGACGCTGAATATAAGGATGGGGAATTGAAAGTTCCTGATTTTAAGCTCAAAATTATCAATGATGATGGCACTGAAGCTGAATCAAGCTATAAGAATGTATCAGATGCATTTTCAGGTGTGGGTAAACTTTTCACAAAGGTTCAAACTGCGATCAGCGATGTAATCAGTAATTTGCTTGTTACGAAAAATGAAGATGTTATCAACATTGGTAAAGGAGTAGAAGGTAGTGAAATCAATATCGCAAACAAGAGTGGTAAGGATAGAACCCTTTCTGGTGTGAAGGCAGCAGAAAAAGCCAATGAAGCTGTGAACAAAGAACAATTTGATAAAGGTTTGAAGGATCTTTCTGATACCCTTCTGTCTGATAGTTCTTCTGTTGTTCTTTACGATAAAACAACAGATAATCAAACTGATTATACAAATGTAACTTTTGGGAAAGGGAAGGATGCTACACCTGTTGCGCTCCATAATGTAGCCGCCGGATCGATTGCGGAAAACTCAACGGATGTTATCAATGGAGGACAGGTTCACATTCTTTCAATGGATATAGCAAAATTGTTGGGTGGAGATGCTGAATTTAAGGGTGGTGCTTTTAAAGGGCCAACTTATAATTTATCCAGTATTGATAAAGGTGGCGAAGTAACAGATAAACCGCATACCGATGTTGGTTCTGCCTTTAAAGGACTTGATGACAATATCAAGAATGTGAACGCTCGCATTAAGGAGGTCTCAGAGGGAGTTGCACAAGATTCTTTATCTTGGAGCGATGGTGACAAAGCTTTTATCGCTCTGCATGGGAAAGGTGATGACAGAAAAGCAAGCAAGATCACATCACTTGCGGCTGGCTCTATAGTATCAGACTCGAGTGATGCGGTTAATGGCGGACAGATTTATGATCTGAATCAGTCGCTAGCAAAGTATTTTGGTGGTGATGCTAAGTATGATGGTGATGGCTGGGCGCTTCCAGGTTTCAAGATAATGACTTTCCAAGAAGATGGAAGCTTTGAAGAGGAGAATTATGATAGCATTGCAGCCGCGTTTGCCGGTGTAAATAAGGTTTTCAAGAATCTTCATAATGAGATTTCAGACAACATTGAGCAAAATGCGTTGTTGTGGAGTGATGATGCAGGTGCGTTTGTAGCACAGCATGAGAAAGAAGGTAACAAGGAAAACAGCAAGATCACGTTCCTTGCGAAAGGAAAGATATCAGAAGATTCGACGGATGCGATTAATGGTGGTCAGATTTATACACTTCAACAGACATTTGCCTCATATTTTGGTGGAGGAGCTGGTTATGATAAGGAAGGAAACTGGCAAGGACCAAAATTCACTGTTCAGGTCTTTAATAAGGATGGTACGAAAGGTGATAAAGAGGAGCGTAATAATGTCTCTGAAGCATTTGATGTTGTTAATGACAGCATGAGCACTATCAACGATCGTATAAAAGAAGTTGAAAAGGGTACCTCTTTGAATAGTCTGAATTGGAATGAAGAAAAAGGAAGTTATGATGCATCTCATGTGGATTCTCAGGGTGTTAAGAGTCCAAGTAAGATTATCAATGTAGCGAATGGTAAGGTAGACAGAGATTCAAAAGAAGCAGTGAATGGAGGACAGCTTTGGGAAACTCAGCAGATGATTACAGATCAGGTCAAGGATATTGAAAATAGAGTTACGGAGGGATCTGTACAATACGATAAAGATAAAGAAACGGGAAAAAAGACCAATAAAGTTAGCTTAGTTGGTGGAGATGAAAGTTCTCCAGTATTAATAGCCAATGTAGCCGATGGAAAGATTGAAAAGGATTCGAAAGAAGCGGTTAATGGCGGTCAATTAAAAGATAAGATGGATTTTGTGCTTGAAAGTGCCAATAAGTATACGGATGAGCAAATTTCTCATCTTGTAAAAGATGGAGTTAGTGGGGCTAATTCGTATACGGATATGAAGTTTTCGACATTAAGTTATGCTGTTGAGGATGTTCGAAAAGAGGCAAGACAAGCAGCAGCTGTTGGTTTAGCGGTAGCTGGTTTACGCTATAGTGATATTCCTGGAAAATTAACAATCGCATTTGGTAGTGGTTTATGGCGTAGTCAATCTGCTTTTGCTTTTGGTGCAGGTTATACTTCAGAGAACGGTGATATTGGTTCCAACTTGTCAATTACCACTTCTGGAGGTCACTGGGGTATAAGTACAGGGGTTAATGTGATACTCAACTAATAAACGACTAAATCCATAAAATTGATTTGCCTTTTTCTTATTTAAGAAAAGGGCAAATTTTTTACTTTCTTCCAGAACTCTCTAAAGCTATTCTAAATGTATAAAACTCCCGTAATTATATAAAATCCGAATATAAAAAGCTTATTACAACTTTTGTTGAGAATAAAAGAGCTTAGTGGTAAAGATTCAAAAAATTGATTGCTATTATTTTGATTTATTAAAATGCTTCAAGCAATGTAAATACGAATATACCCTTTATTAAAAGAAGACAGTTTTAGCTTTTATTTTCGTATAGTTTTAAACGTATGCTTTATAATGCAACGATCTACAGGATATGCAATGTACTCCAAACACAAGTATTGCTTTAGGGTAGTGGAGCGCAAACGGAAAAAGAATGGAGCGTTGCTGTAGGCAATATGGCTCATGCTTTAGAGAAAAGCAGTGTCGCAGTAGGTGGTGAATATAATAAGAAGAGCGAACACGGGGAAAATGATTATACTCTTTCGAAGAGTGATTATTCAACAGTAGTAGGAGCTGTTTCTAAAGCTTTAGAATATGGTTCGATTGCTCTTGGTCACTCCGTGCATATGCATTTGCTCAATAAGCTATTTCTATGGGCTTCTATTCAAAAGCAAAAGGGGGTGGAAGTATCGCTTTAGGTTCCTATTCTAAAGAAAGTGATGGTTGATGGGAGAGCTATCGGGAACAACTCTGTGTCTGGTAGAGCTGCTGGCGTTTTTGGAGATACGTCTGTTCTGCAAGGACCGGTTAAAAACATCTAATCTCAATGGAAAAGTACGAAAGTTGCAGTAAGTATTGGTGTTCCTAGTAAGAACATAACGCGACAAATTATAGGCGTAGCAGCTGGCGTAGCAGCTGATAGAAAATCTGCCGATGCAGTGAACCTTAGACAGTTGCAAGATTTAGAAGAAGTCGTAAGAAAAAAGGTTGGAAACTGTCTATTTCTGATGAGGCAGCTAAAGATATGGGTGCTAGATAGTGCAATGAATTTTTCACAACTGAAGGGAATAAAAGAACAAGTAGCAGTGAGTATTTTTGTAAAACAGGATACAGCAACGAGACACATTACCATTAGTAAGGATATAGATGGGGCATTTTAGTAAAAAGCTTTCATAAATCCTCTAATGAAATAAAAAATCTTATTCACGAAAAATAAACTGATGCCTAGCGGATGATCAATAGGCACAACAAAAATTATACCTCTTTCAAAGAGATCAAAGCTAAAAACGACACACAACCTTTGGTAGAAAAATGAAATCTATTCTAATATTAAGTATTTTTTTACCTTCCTCAAATTGATTTTCACGAACCTTCCCCTAATTACCCTTCTAAAGACGCTGTAGAAACAACAGCTTATGTCTTAATTTTATTTATGACCTAAAACACGCTGTAAAAGCAGGAACACGCAAAGGAAATAAGAAAGCTTTAGAGTTCTAGAGCATACCTTTTTTGTGTTTTTAATCTATTATTATGAAGGGGGTATTATGAAAAAATTATATACTACACAAAATCTGCGTGATTTGAGTTTTTCTCGTTCACATCGTCGATCATCATTGTTTAAAGTAGCTTCGTTAGGAACTGCGGTGGCATTGTTTTTATCGAATGCTTCTCCTGTTTTTTCAGCAAATCTCGATTTAACAAAAGCATCTCTTGAAAATGTGAAGAATGCTGCCGTGGTTTATCCGCAAAGTACTCTTCCTGCTTATAATGATTATACAAGTGGTATGGGGGGGGAAAATTCTGTCATAAATGTTTTAACAGTCGACGGAAGGTTTGTATGGAAAGATGCACAAAATATCTTTACAGTGGGTGGCGCTGTTATTTTAGATCCAGAGGAATATACGGAAAAGGGGAAAAGTGTAGCTATAGACTCTACAGCGCACGCTTTAGGACTAGGTAATATCGCGATAGATGCCGGATATAATAACCAAGATGATAATAGAGATGCATTCGTAAATGCTTATTCTTTACGAGTGAGGGCTGATGGTGATGAAACTGTTGCTATAGGGTCTGGGCCTGAAACGCGGGCGTATGGAAAGGTTATTCTTGGGGACGGTTCTTCGAGTAAGGCGGGTCCGGGTGCTTACGGTTTCGATTTTCTCACTAAAAGCCCGTCAAAGCTAGAGAATGAAGTATGGAAAAGTAATGCGGGTCCAGCAACTATTGGTAATGATGTAAATCAGATGACGCGCCAGCTTGAAGGGGTGGCAGCTGGTACTTATGATACTGATGCTGTGAATGTTGCGCAGTTAAAATCATTACAAAAATACGTAGATCAAGGTTGGAACCTATCCGTTGGGGGTGAAAATGCTAAAGCCGTTGGTATAAAAGATACTGTAGATTTGTCAGCGGCAAGTGGCAACCTTACGATTATAAAAGGTGAGGAAGACAATAATGTAAAATTTGATCTAGCTAAGAATATTACAGTGGAACGAGTTACCGCTGGAAGAAGCTCTATAAGTGATGATGGCATTCTGTTTGCTAATGGGGCTGGTATAACTGTGGATGGTATTAATGCTGGCAATAAGCAGATTACAGGAGTGGCAGCTGGGGAAGAACCTGAGGATGCAGTGAATTTTGCGCAGTTAGGGAAGATTGAGAATACAGTTGAAGGTGTAACTCATAATATATCACAATATTTTGGTGGTGGAGCGGATGTATTTAACGGTAAGGCGCCCAGTTACATTATTCAGGGCAAACCACATAATGGTTTTGAATCTACTTTTAATGCTGTTGATACTTCTATCACGAATATACAAAATCAGATTGCGAATGTGGCAAAAAACAGCCTCGTTAAGCAGGAGGAAAATGAAAGTGCTATCACCATTGGTGAGTCAACAGGTGGTACTGAAATCAATGTTGCAAACAAATCTGGTGAAAATAGGATAATTTCCGGTGTGAAGGCAGCTGTAAATGCTAATGACGCTGTTAATAAAGAACAACTGGATGGGCGTATAGCAGATATTAGTAACAGTATTAATAACATTGAAGAGGGAAGTGCTTTTGCAGTTCTCTACGATAAAAAAGCAGATGGAGCCGTTAATTATAATAGTGTGTCTTTAGGTGGTGATAAGACTACAGCACCGGTTGCTCTCCGTAATGTTAAAGATGGGAAAATTATTGAAAATTCGCATGATGCAATCAATGGTAGTCAGCTTTGGAAGACGAATGATCGTGTTGCAGGTGCTGAAAAGGATATTATCCATATTAACGATAAGGTTACTAACATATCAGCTACGGTTACTGATCTTGGTGAAGAGGTGTTCAATATTCAGAAAGTGGGTGCTTTTGCAGTTCTCTACGATAAAAAAGCAGATGGAGCCGTTAATTATAATAGTGTGTCTTTAGGTGGTGATAAGACTACGGCACCGGTTGCTCTCCATAATGTTAAAGATGGCATGATTGCGCAAGGATCGCATGATGCAATTAATGGTAGCCAGATTGAAAAAATATCCCGAGATGTAGCAGTCATTTTTGGTGGTGATGCGGAATTTAGCGAAGGTATTTTGTTTGGTCCGCACTATCATTTATCGCAAATTTCTGAAGATGGTGTAGCAATAACTAAGGACCATAATAATGTTGGTGATGCTTTGACAGGGCTTGATGACAATATCAACAATGTGAATAGCCGCTTAACACATGTAGCCAATGAGTTTACTCAGAAAATTGATGGTGTCTCTAAAGATTCTCTGTTGTGGAGTAATAATGAGCAGGCATTTGTAGCACAGCATGGAGCAGACAAAGAAAATAGCAAAATTAAATTTCTTGCCAATGGAGACATTTCTGCTAATTCAACCGATGCGGTAAATGGTTCACAACTTTTTGTTACTAATCAGAATGTTACCACTGTTACGAATAATCTAGC
>NZ_JBHINK010000031.1:0-7677 GCF_042194905.1 Bartonella sp. CL63NXGY | reverse complement strand
CTTGCAACCATTACCAACAATTGGCTTGAAACGCCGGTTGTGGTCAATGATGGCACACGGGTTGCCCCCTATGATGAGATGTGGCGCTATTTTCAACGAGTGCTTTCGCTTGATCGATTGATGCAATTAGAGCGTATTAAAAGCAATGTTGACTCTAAAGAACCTGTTGCCAAAAAGGGCATGTTTGCAGACCCTTTTCTTGATGATAGTTACAGAGATGAAGGCTTTCAACAAACGGGGGCTGTAGGCAATGGCATTTTACAGCTCGCCATTGATCCAACCTTTTACACCGCTCATCTGAACGCGCCTGTTACGCTTGACTGGACAAATGAAGTGATCATTGCGCAAGAGTTGACAACGGCTTGCGAAAAAATCAATCCTTATCAAAATTTTGCGACCTTACCTGGTACAGTAACCCTTGAACCCGCGACAGACTTTTGGCATGAACAGCGCACAGATTGGCTCTCGGGTATCACCAATCAAATCATTATGGGAAAACATCGCGGCAGAACTATCCGTAACACAGAAGTGCGTGATGACTTGGTCAATGCACATCAAGAACAAACCGACTTTTTAAGACAAATTACCCTTCACTTTAAAATTGAAGGCTTTGGCAAGTTAGAACAATTAGAAAGCCTCATCTTTGATGGTGTGAATGTTTTGCCAGCGAGCCGCCTTGTTGCCGATAGCAAGGGCACCCTTGAAGGAACTTTTAAAATTCCACAAAACATCACCTCTGGCACAAAAAATGTTGTGGCACGGGGGAAAGGTGGAACCATTGCAACGGGGCTTTTTACAGGGCAAGGTGTAATTGATGTGAAAGTGATGCGGCGCACCACCACTGTGAAAATATGGATGCAATTTGACCCACAAGCGCAAGTCTTTACCCCCGATGAAACACGGCAAATCACCGGTATTGACTTTCATCTTTGCAAAATCGGTAATGAGAACCATGATTTGGTGATTGATTTGGTCACTACAGAAAACGGTTATCCGACCGCCGATATTCAAGCACAAAGCTTTTATTCTATGAAGGGCGCAAAGCTAGGTTGGGCAGAGGCACGCTATGATGTCCCTTTGTTAGTCCCTAATGACCGTCTCACTGCTTTTGTCATTAAAACCGATGATGCTGATCATTCTGTTTCACTGGCAAAGCTTGGGGATTTTGATGCAGAACACCAGAGATACGTCTCGAGCCACCCTTACGTGACCGGTCCACGCTTTTCTTCTGTCAATGCTAGGAGCTGGACCGCCCATCAAGATGAGGCTTTAGCCTTTCGAGTGCTGGCGGCACGCTATACACAAACAGAAAAAACCATTGATCTTGGCACTTTTGACCTTGTTGACTGCTCTGATTTGCAAATACGCGCAGCCATTGAATTGCCTTCAAGCGATTGTTCTGTCATCTTTGAAATTGAACGAAACAATGGCACGGTTTATCAACTTCTTCCCTTTCAATTGCTAAGCCTTACTGAGTATATCAGTGAAAAGATAAAGCTTCGCGCTATTCTCAAAGGCACCGAAAAGCTCTCACCCGTCTTGTTTGCGCCTGTTCAATTGATTGCGGGAAAGATCCATAAGGAAGCTACCTATGTCACGCGTGCTTTTGCCTTTGGGGAAAAAGCAAGATTGACCAGCTATATCAAAACCTTTTTACCAGGTGGTGCAACCTTTTCACTGGAGATGCAACTGGATGATGGTGCTTTCACCCCTTTGAAACTTGACGAAACAGAACAACTCGCTGAACCGCTTTGGACAGAACGAAAATTTACCAGCAGTGATAAAGGCGCCAAACAAGCGCGCTTGAAACTCACGCTTACCGGTGGACCGGCGGCACGGTCAATGGTGCGTGATTTTGGCGCCGGCATATTATGAGGGGAAAATGAGAGATGACAAAAACCAAAAAACTCGACATGGAATTGCCTAAAGAAGGTCGCTTTATCAGTTCTGAATTCCCAATCTTGCGGGAAAACTTGACCAAAATTGATCAAGCTCTTTTGGCTGTTGAGGAAAAGATAAACGAAAAAGCACCTTTACAACACACGCATACCATAAGCGAAATCACAAATTTAGAAAGCGCTCTCAATGGCAAAATGGCAGCGGATAAAACTTTCTCATTTGCTGATTTAAGCGATATCGAAGGCGCAAAAGATGCTGCCAACAATTATGTTCTCTATAAATCAAGCAATAATAACTTCACTTTTGGCAGTGCAATATCATTGTTAGGCGCGCATCAACATAAAACCGAAGATATTGTGGGGCTTGATGATTTTAGAGCCAAAATCAACGAAGATCTCACAAGCTATGGTCGCCTCACAAGTCCAAATGAATGGAAAAATTACAATAAATTTACCAGCAAAGTGACTATGAGTGGTGCCTTAGAGCTTTTGGGCAATTCGTCGTTTAGCCTTATTCATAATGGTGAAACGGTGACAAGTTTAAGCACAAATGGAAGTACCTTGAAAGGACCTTTGAGAGTTGATGGTGAAGCTGTTTATACCAAGGTGCAAGTGGATGCTCTTTTGGATGCTTTAATCAAAAAGCGTAAAGAAGAGTACATTGAAATCGTTATGTTGCAGAGTGGTAATATTCCTTGGCCTGATGGGGTGACAGATGACACTGATATTGAAATCATGGCTTGGGGAGGTGGCGGGAGCGGTGGCCAACGTGGAGGAGGAGGTGGGGGTGAATGTATTTCTTTAAAGATTCAAAAACGCCAATTACAGAATAATGATGTAGTGGCTATTGGAAAAGGCGGATATGGAAATGGTGTTAATGGTGGTAATACGCTAGTTGGTTCTATTCTTACAGCACGGGGTGGTAAGGGGAATAACGGTTATATTGGTGGAAATAGTGGTGGTGGAGTTTCAGGTGGTTATGGAACTGCAAGTGGTAGTAATAATAATGGTTATGCGGGAAAAGAACATCCTTGGCATGGAGGCGGAGGAGGTGGTGGTGGCTTTAATGATAGTTGTGGCGGTGATGGAGGGGATAGTACCTATGGTGGAGCAGGTGGAGGTGGGAGTGGTGGGAGTGGTGGTAGTGGTATAGCTAATAATGGAGGTAAGGGAGGAAAAAGCCAGTATGGTGGCAATGGAGGAAGCGGAGCTGAAAAAGGATATGGCGGCGGTGGCGGTGGCGGTTATCGAGATGGTGAAGATGGAACAGTAAATGGTGCTGGACGGGGTGGTGATGGCGCAGTTAAATTAAAGATCTTTGTATAAGCGTTTAAAGGCTTGTATGCTCTTCCGTCTTTAAGTCCCCTTTAAAGCCCTTTAAAAGGGCTTTTTGACTGACAGTGTCAGACTTATGAAAGGGAGCTCTTGTTGTTATGGTCTCTTCATTGATTTGGAGAGCAAAATGGCAATAGAATTTAATCATGGGATTCGCATTGTAGAGGCTGGTGAGGATTCCCGTCCTTTAGCAACATTTGATCAGACCGCCATTGGAGCGGTTGTTACAGCCCCTGATGCTGACAACCAAGTTTTTCCCCTCGACGAGCCCGTGTTGGTCTTCACCCATGAGACAGAGAAAATCCAAAAGCTTGGGGCAAGAGGCACAGCTCTTGATGTGATTAAAGCCGTGTGCGCGCAGGGGATTGAGGCACAAATTATCCTTGTGCGTGTGGAAGAAAAATCAACCATTGCTGAGACACAAACCGAAATGGTGGGATCCAATACTCACTTGACCGGTGTGCATGCCTTAGCGCATGCGCGGGGGCATTTGGGGGTGGAACCTGGAATTCTCTTAGCACCGGCTTATAGTGCAGGGCGGATTGATAATGGTAAAAACCCCGTGGCAGATGCTTTAGAACAAGTGGCAGAAAAGTTGCAAGCCATTGCTGTGTTCGATACGGGGGGTAAAAACACGGAAGAAAGTCTTGCCTATCGTGCAGATTTTTCCTCACGCTTTTGTTATTTGATTGACCCCTTTGTACGGGTGGCAAATCGTGAGGGGGGTGTTAGTGTTAAACCGGCAAGTCCTTTTGCAGCAGCCATGTTTATCAAACGTGACAAGCAAAGGGGCGGTGTTTTTTGGTCTCCTTCCAACCAAGATGTGCATGGCATTTTAGGGACAGCACGCCCCATTAGCTATTTTGATGGCGAAATTGATCATGAGGCAAATCGCCTTAACCAAGCCGATATTGCGACCTTTATTCCAGCACGGCTTAGCCAAAATGCGCAGGGAGAAGTAGCTTCCAATGGGCGCATTTTATGGGGAAATCATACCACCTCCAGTGATCCACTTTGGCGCTTTGTCAATGTGGTGCGCACCCGTGCAGCCTTGGAAAAAACGATCATTAACAATTTCCGCCCTTGGGCCAATGATGAAAACCTTACTGGTCAACATGTTATTGCCATTACCCGCAGCCTTACACAGTTTCTTGATGATCTGATTGCGCGGGGTGCGCTTTTGGGTGGCCGGGTTTGGTTTGATCGTGATTTAAATTCCAACAGCACTTTGCAATTGGGAAAATTGCGGGTCGAGTTTGATGCAGAAGAAGTGCCACCTTTAGAAGATTTGAGTTTCGGCAGCCGGCGCAATAGCGCTTATTTTGATCGGCTGGCGCAAGATATCCAAAAGAAAATGACTTATCAATTTGGCGATACGCTTGAAACTTATCGCAAAGCAGCAAGGAGTTAAAGCATGACTTTACGCATTGTACGCGGTTTTACCTTGATTGTTGATGATGATGTGAATCTCCATCTTGATCTTGAAACCCTCAAATTACCTACGTTAGAAGAAATCACCGAAACCTATCAACCGGGCGGCTCTGATATGCAAATTGATGTGAGCGGTCTTGGTGTGAAAGCTTTGAGTTTACAAATGAAAATCCGCAGCCACACACCAGAAATTATCGGCATCTTTGGTGGTCCTCCTGGTCTTCGTCATAAATTTACTGGCAAAAAACATGTGATCTCTGAAGAAGATGGACGCGAGCATGAACATTCCATTGATGTGACAGGGCGGTTGGTCAAAGTCGATAGCGAAGGCTTAACAGCTGGAAAAGCGACAGGCTATGATTGCGAGATCAAAAATGTTTGGGACTATACGGAATTTTGGGATGGTTCTGTTTTGCACCGCTTTTCTTTTAAACGGGGCGGCTGGCTTGTCCGCAATGGGCAAGAGATCGGTTCTCGCCGCCGCTCTATTCTCAATTTATAGGAATTGATCATGACAAGTTTACAAACCAGCATTGATGTAGAGTTGCAGGTTCCGCTTCCTTATCAAGATAAAGGTGGCAAAGAATCTCTCTGCAAGAAACTGACCTTTTATCGCCCCACTTTTAAGCATGCCAAGCAATTAGCGGTGCTCATTGGACCACAATTGACAGAGCTGCTGCTTCCTGAGTTTGGAGAGCAAAAAACAACTTTGAGCAATGATGTGCTTATCACGAAGCTTTCTCAAGTTTTGTTCACAAGTGAGGCAACAGAAGGCATCACAGCACTTTTGGCTGATATGTCACGTGAATCTATTGAATTGATTGATCGAGTTGATGTGATGGATATTGTCGCAATATTGAAGGCTTTTTTTGCTTTTTTTACGCAACGCCAATCCTCTCTGCCAGACAATTTGGGGCAGAACTAGCCCTTTATTATCACTGGGCGCCTTCAGAGATTAACCAGATGGATTGGCTGGATGTGATTGCCTATCGAGAAGAACTCGCGCGCCTGAAAGCTCAAAAATATGAAAGCCATCAGTTAGGATAAAGAATCGTCATGGATGTTTCCCTTGTTGTGCGTTTTGTCAATCATCTGCAAGAGGGGATAGCTTCTGCCAAGCGGGATCTTGCAGCCTTTAGTTCAGATGTTGCACATTTCCAAAACAAGACAAGGCAGCATTTTAAAGGGTGGTTTGACCCTGAGCATCTTGAGGATGCGACAAAGAATGCGGAAAATGCTTTTAACCATGCGCGGGGGCGTATGGTGGGTGCGCTTGCGCAAACAGCAACCTTAATTGCACCGCTCTATAAAGCCATGCAATTTGATCAATCGATGAAGGGCTTGGAAAAGGTTCTCGATGCCCCCCTTGATCGCTTAAAGGAATTGCGCCGTTTTGCGCTTGAAACCTCCACCAAGATTCCGCTAGCGGCGCGTGAAGTTTTGGAACTGATGACCAGTGCCAGCCAAGCAGGGATTGGCGAACAAGATCTAGAAGCTTTTAGCATTTATGCCGCTAAAGCAGCTGTAGCTTTTGATATGACGGGAGATCAGATTGGGGAGCGCTTTGCCAAATTGCGCAATGTCTTTAAGCTTAATCAGGTAGGTATTGAAGATCTAGGCGATGCTATCAATCATCTCTCGAACCACATGGCGGCAAAGGCCAGTGAAGTGTCTGATTTTACCAATCGTGCCACCGGTGCGGCAACCATGTTTAAGTTGACAGCGCGGGAAACAGCAGCATTTGGTACGGCGATGATTTCTGCTGGGATTGTTCCAGAGAGTGCCGCGCGTGGTTTTAATGCCATGAGTGCGCGTATTCAGGCAGGAGGCAAACATATTGAAGATGCTTTTGCCAATATCGGGCTTTCCCGCGAAAAATTTATGCAAGATCTGGACAAAGATGCCACCGGCACCTTGGTACGCTTTTTTAATGTGTTGGGTAAATCCGAACAGGGCATGCGCTCGCTGATTGCCATTGCTGGGCGCGATTTTACTGGTGATTTTGCCAAATTGGTGGGTAACCCCGAATTGTTAGGGCAAGCTTTAGAGTATGTGAAAGATCCACAAGTCTTTAAAGGTTCGGTAGAACAAGAAGCAGACAAACAAGCAACCGGTGCCATGCGGCAATTTGAACTCTTACAAAACCGTATTGTGGCTCTGGGCATCACCATTGGTGAAGTGCTTCTGCCTCCTCTCAACAGTCTCATGGAAACTGTTGGTAATTTTACCAATGGGTTGATGGCGTGGGCGAATGCGCACCCAACTTTAACAAGCGCCATTATCAAAACCATTGCCGCCCTCATGGCTTTTAATATTGCTCTGCGCGTGTTGCGCTTTACTCTTGCTGGGACACGCCTTGGGCTTCTTCAATTGATGGGCTCTTTTATCAAGATGGGTGCTGTTAGTCGTGGTGTTGCTGCAAGCTGGCGGGGCTTAGCAGCCGCAGGGCGCTCGCTGGGTTTAATAGCAGCAAGCTTTGGTGGAAGTGCGCTGCGTCTTCTTCGCCCCATGACTTTACTGGTAGGGGCTTTACGGGGGATTGCTGTCTCAGGAAGTGCATTTGCTGCCTCTTTTGGTTGGATGGGGACAGTGATCGAAGTGGTTGGGGCAAGTCTTTCCTCTGTTGTGGGGGGTATTTTTACCCCGATCGGGGCGGTCATTGCTGCTGTTGTGGCTGTCATCCTTGCTGCTGGTTTTGCTTTGTGGAAATATTGGGATCGTTTTTCTTCTTTTGTCAAAGGTTTTGCACGGGGGGTATCTCGGGCTTGGGGGCGTGCCTTTGAAGCCGTCATGCGCTTTTTTGGTGCTGATACCACCACCATCACCAAATGGAAAAATATCATTGCTGCTGCTTTTGATTTCTCTCAAACTTGGCAAAAGTTTAAACAAGAGCTTAGCGCTGTTGTCGAGTGGTTTGGCAATTTGTGGGAGGGCGTTAAACAAAGCTTTTCCAACTTTTGGCAATGGTTGAAGAGTTTTTTTACACAGGAAAAGCTCTCGGATGCTGCCAAGG
>NZ_JBHINK010000030.1:0-8170 GCF_042194905.1 Bartonella sp. CL63NXGY | reverse complement strand
CAAAACTGCTTTATTTTAACTGCTGAAGATCTCTCCCCCACATTTATATAAAGAAACCTCTAAACAAAACTGTTTAGCCCGTCAATGGTTAATACATCAATATCCCCATAAATATAAAGGATAAATTTGCTCAACCATATCCCCTTGCATTCATAGAGTGAACCTTCAAAGAATGCCTTATCTATGAGTTTTGAGTATTTTGAATATTTTGAGGGTTCTTTTTACCCCCCTTTATATATTTTTTTTCAATCGAAAAATAAAAGTCATTATATTTCAATATATTAGCATTTTAGAGATACAATCTATATTAAAACACAACCTATAAATACAACCCGCGGTATATTTTTGAAGGTATTTTGAGGGTGTAAGAAACCTTCAAAACCTATCTATAAAATGCATCAAAATACTCATTCTGATATTTTAAAGCACATAGTGCATTTATCTTGATTAACACATCAAATAAACAGCAAATTTCACTATTTTGCTGATCTTATCCCATGTCATAGGCTGTGGATAAATAACCTTTAAAAATCCCTTTTGAAAAAAAATTCTGGTTTTGCAAGAATTTCACCTCATCTGACACTCGCTATTTATCCTAAATGGATTTAATTGGCCTCATTTCGAATCTTTTGAAGAGAATCGATCTGTAGAATATATTGTTATGGAGTCTGTTCTTTATGTCTCACCCTCTTTATTCTGATAATAAACGCGTCTCTTTACGCGCGCTCTTACAATCTTATCGTGAACAAGCGATATCAGAGCAAGATAAGCAAGCCGCTTTTGAAAAGTTTGTCATTGCTTATTTGACGCAAGACCCGCTTCAATGCCAAGAATACGAAAAGGTTCAAACTTATAGAGAGGTTGCTGACGAAAAGGGGTGGAAAGGAAGCGATAGAGACACTGATATTGATTTGGTAGCTAAAATTCGTGATCAAGACGATTATGTTGCTATTCGCTGTCAATTTTATGAGACCAATCATCAGATTACTCAAGATGATATTGAAAGCTTTATCGCTATTTCTGGTAAAAAGAGATTTAAATACCGTCTGCTCATTGATAGTACGGAAAAAGACTTAAGCGAAAATGCTAATACCATGATTGAAGGGCAAGCGGTTCCGGTTTATCGAATTAATCTGTTTGATATGGAAAATAGTCAAATCGATTGGGGTATTTTTGATCAGACAGGCAACATTGTTCTTTACGAGCAAACAAAGAAAAAGCTTTTAGATCATCAGAAAGAAGCGCTGAAAGCGGTTTGTGAAGGTTTGAAAGAAGCAGACCGTGGCAAGCTCATTATGGCATGTGGAACGGGCAAGACTTTCACCAGTTTGAAGATAGCAGAAACCATAGCAGGTCAAGGCAAGCATGTCTTATTTTTGGTCCCCTCTCTTGCCTTGATGTCACAAAGCATTCGTGAATGGACAGCCGATGCACAAGTGCCCTTGCGTTGCTTTGCGGTGTGTTCGGATAAGCAAATTGGCAAGCGTCGTAAAAACCAAGAAGATGATGGGGAATTATCGGCATCGGATTTAGCCCTCCCTGCTACCACAGATGCCTCTAGGCTTGTCGAGAAAGTAGGCAACTCTTCTCCCCATGCGATGAGTGTTATTTTTGCTACCTATCAATCAATACAAGTCATTGTTGATGCGCAAAAGGATCATGGTTTAGCAGCCTTTGATTTGATTATTTGTGATGAGGCGCATAGAACAACGGGGGCTTCATTAGGAACTGACGACAATGAATCTGATTTTATCAAGGTTCATGATAACAGTCTTATTCGAGGCAAGAAACGTCTCTATATGACAGCAACGCCTCGTATCTTTAGTGACCATGCCAAAAGGCGTGCTGATGAGGTTGATGCTGTTTTAGCCTCTATGGATAATGAAGCCATTTATGGAAAAGTGCTTTATACCTACAGTTTTACCGATGCGGTCAAGAATGAACTGTTAACCCCTTATAAGATTATTGTTTTGGGGGTTGATGAGGGGGAAATCAGTAAAACCATGGAGATGCCTACCACAAGTAAAGATTATGAACTTCTTCTTGATTATAGAACAAAAATTGTTGGCTGTTATCAAGCCTTAACCAAACTGGATCTGAAAGCCGATCTTGGAGATGATACGAGCCCCATGCGTCGGGCTTTGGCTTTTTGTAAAGATATCAAGACCTCTAAAAATATCCGTGATACCTTTCAAGGAAAAGGGGTTAAGCGGATTTTCAATAGACTTTATCAAAACCACCCCGATACGCCCCGTCTGATCTGTGAAGTTGATCATATTGATGGGAAGGATGGCGCCAAGGAACGGACAAGAAAACTGGATTGGTTGGAAGAAAATGTGGGGGAAAATCACTGCCGTGTACTTACCAATGTACGATGTTTGTCTGAGGGAGTGGATGTGCCTACGTTGGATGCGGTGATGTTTTTACACCCGCGTAAAAGCCAAGTCGATGTGATACAGGCGGTAGGACGTGTGATGCGGCGCGCTCCAGGCAAGAAAAGAGGCTATATCATTTTACCCGTTGGGGTGCCGGCTGGGATTGACCCCGAAAAAGCTTTAAAGAACAATCCAAAATACAGTGTTGTTTGGCAAGTTCTCGATGCCCTGCTTGCTCATGATGAGAATTTTAGTAAAACGCTTAATCAGATGAATTTAGGACAAGATGTAAGCCCTATTTTAGAGATTATAACGGTTTCTCAAAATATGGATTTAGAGAATGTCACCACGGTTGTTGACGATATCCCTCTTCAAGCAAAAACAGAGCATGCAAGTGCAAGCAATGTCTCTCCAATCCGTCAATCGCTTTCCACGCATCATGGACAAACAAGCTTCAATTTTGTAGCAGCATTTCCTAATGCACTTAGAACGGTTCTAGTTAAAAGATCGACCCTTTCTGATTATTGGGGCATTTGGGCGAACAATGTTGCTGAGATTGCTCAAAACCATATCAATCATCTTAAAGATATTCTTTCTGATGAGAAAGGCAAAGCGCGGTGTGCTTTTGATGCGTTTCATAAGGAATTAAAGAGCAATTTAAACGACAGTATTACGCAAGAGGAAGCCCTTGAGATGTTAGGACAACATCTTGTAACGCGTCCCGTGTTTGAAGCTTTGTTTGAGGGCAATGAATTTGTCCAGAACAATAGCATCTCACAAGCGATGGAAAGGATTTTAGCTGAGTTGGATAAAACCGATATCAAGCAAGAGTCTTTGGAATTACAAGGGTTTTATAACAGTGTAAAATTCCGCGCCTCTGGGATTACTGAACCCCAAGCAAGACAAAACCTTATTATCAAACTCTACGAGGATTTCTTTTCCAAGGCATTTAAGAAAACCACGGATAGGCTTGGGATTGTTTATACGCCCGTTGAGGTTGTTGATTTTATCATTCATTCTGTTGATGATGTGTTGCGGAATGAGTTTGGAAAAAGCTTGGGGTCACGGGGTGTCTCCATTCTCGACCCTTTTACGGGAACTGGAACCTTTATTACACGGCTTTTACAATCAGATCTCATCAAACCAGAGGATATGGAATATAAGTTCCGTCATGATATCCATGCCAATGAGATTGTCTTGCTTGCCTATTACATAGCAGCGATTAACATTGAATCGACCTATCATAGTATCATGAAAGGTGAGTATATTCCTTTCAAGCATATTGGTTTGACCGATACTTTCCGCATGCTTGAAGAAAAGAACCTGCTACAGGAATTATTTAAAGAAAACAGTGAATATTTAGAGTATCAGAAAAATCTAAATATCAAAGTTATCTTTGGTAACCCTCCTTATTCGGTAGGACAAAAAAGCGAAAATGATAATGCAAAGAATATTCCTTATCCAATATTAGATAAACGTATTCGTGAGACTTATGCTGCTCAATCCAAAACAACTTGTGTGCAAGCACTTTATGATAGCTATATCCGTGCTATTCGTTGGGCAAGTGATCGTATAAAAGACCGTGGTGTGATTGGTTTTGTGACAAATGCGAGTTTTATTAGTGGTCATTCTCTGAACGGTTTACGCAAGTGCCTCATTAAGGAATTTAGCAGTCTTTATATTTTCCATTTACGTGGCAATCAACGAACGTCTGGAGAACTTTCGCGAAAAGAAGGAGGTAAAATCTTTGGTTCTGGATCAAGAGCTCCCATAGCTATCTCTATTCTTGTAAAAAATCCAAATGCACAAGAGTATGGGAAAATATATTTCCATGCTATTGGAGATTACAACACAAGAGAGGACAAGCTTAAAATAATTAAGTCCTTTGGTAGTATTGATGGCATTACACAGAGTAAACAAGGTTGGCGAATAATAAAACCGGATAGGCATAATGATTGGCTTGGTCAACGTGATGACAATTTCAACGCTTTTTTAGCCATGGGTGCTAAGGGTGCTAAAAAAGGACATAATAAAAAGCTCTTTGAGATTTATTCTTGTGGTCTAAAAACCAATCGTGATGCATGGGCATATAACTCAAGCCATGAAATAGTGGCAAAGAATATGTATAATATGATTGCTTTCTATAATAGCGAAGTGAAACGTTTTGATGACGCTTATCCACATGCCGACAATAAAGCACGTGCAAAGGATGTAGACAATTTTGTTAATTCCGATGAAAGTAAAATCAGTTGGAGCTATAGTATTAAGCAACAGTTAATTAGAGGAAAAATTTTTGAATTTGAAGAGACATGTCTCACTCAGAGTTCATATCGTCCTTTTACGAAACAGTGGCTTTATTATAATCGCACTTTTAATGAATCTCTCTATCAAATACCATATATGTTTCCTATAGGAAGAATTGGTCAAAACAAAGTAATACAAATTGCAGGTATAGGAGCACTGAAAGGATTTTCTGTCTTAATGACTAAGAATTTACCTAACCATGACGCAATAGATAAAGGTCAATGCTTTTCACGCTATATTTACGAAGACACTCTAGTTTCAAAAAATAAAAGTGAAAAACAATCCCATTTATTTACAAATTCTACAGAGAAAAACACAACAGCTGGTTTACAAAGGCGTGATACCATAACTGATGAAGGACTAGCATATTTTAAAATGGCTTATCCGAATGAAACCATAACAAAAGATGATCTATTCTATTATGTTTACGGTTTGCTTCATTCAGAAGATTATCGCTCTCGTTATGCTGATAATTTATGCAAAGAATTACCTCGTATCCCTTGTGTAAAGAGTGCTGATGATTTTTGGAAATTTGTAACAGCAGGGCGTGAATTGGGTCATTTGCATGTGAATTATGAAGATGTAAAACCTTATCCAGTAACCTTTAAAAAGGGTAATCCAAAACAGACAGAGATCTCTAATCCCGAAAAATTCTATTATGTAACTGAAATGAAATTCGCAAAAATTAAGGATAGTAAGAAAAAGGATAAAACCACTGTTATTTATAATAGCAATATCATCATGACAGATATCCCTCTTGAAGCTTATGAGTATATCGTTAATGGTAAACCCGCTCTTGAATGGGTTATGGGGCGTCAATGCGTTAAGACTGATAAAAAGAGTGATATTGTCAATGATGCCAATCGCTATGCTGTTGAAACCGTTGGCAACCCTGCTTATCCTCTAGAGTTATTTCAGAGGGTTATTACCGTAAGTTTAGAAACCATGAAAATCGTTAAGAACTTACCAAATTTGGTATTAAGAGAAACTGAATAACTTAAAAGCATGCTCACATAATGGGTATGATAAACTCATAAGGGGTATAAGGTCTTATAGCTATAGGTTCCTATACCCCTTTATACATTGCTTACATACAATCTTTAAAAAGATAATTTATCATGCGTTATTCTAAAAAGAAGAAACTTGCACTTTTAGATACTCTTATTTGGATTGCTTTAAAACTTTTAAGAAATCCACTCTTAAATAGAATTAGATTTTTTTACATTGCCTTTAAGAGGTTATACCGTAATCTAAAATGATAGCTTTATTGTTATCAAAAGCTTTGTTTAAACAGAATTATGTATATTCATTTTCTTATATTACTTATAGGTTTTGAAGGTTTCTCAAGCCCTCAAAATACCTTCAAAACCCCTTTTTATATATATTACAGATTGTATTTACGTGTTGTGTGTAATATAGGTTGTTCCTTTAAAACATTAACATATTGAAATATAATAATTTTTATTTTTGATTGAAAAATAATATATAAAGGGGGGTAAAAGGAACCTTCAAAACCCTCTAAACTCATAGCTATAATGATCTTGATAGCACTCCTTATGCGTTACAAACTATCTTTTGAAAGGCTTTAAAGGAGCATATGCTTTTCATAAAGCACGTTTTAATCACTCACTAAAATAATCTATTTTGTCAGTTCAATTTACTGACACATAACTGACAAATATATATTATGAATTGAATTTATGGGTTGTCTTTTAATAAAGGTTGCATCATTAAAATTATAACCTATTGAAATATAATGTTTTTAATTTTCTCTCATTTAAAAAAAATAATATAGGCTCTAAAAAGAACTGACAAAACTGACAACACTGACACGGTCTATTAAAAGGGATTTTACTGATCTCTATAATGATCAGTTTCTATTGAGATATTTTCATAACAGACAATAAATCGCAATTATCCTATTTATCGTTTCTTTTATGACAATGAAAAATGATGCCATGGCTATAAAGAACATAACAGCTATAGAGAATGCGTAAAAACAGTAAACTTGAATACTCATATGCAAATGAAAGAATTTGTTTATAAAGACAGTCCCTATAAAAGGCTGTTAAGTCTAAAATGTGTTATTAAAAGAAATTCACAAAAAAATTAAAAGCCATTTAGTGATAAAATTGATAGGTTATAAAGTTTAAAATATGCATGATGAGAGCGTTTCTAAATATTATAAATGTATAGATTCAGAAAATACGCAATCGTTTCACAAAGCCCGTAATATAGCTTTAAAATCATATAAATATAAAAGAAGCAATTAATAGGCATAAGATATTATCAATACATAACGTATTTAAAAAAATATCAAAAAAGATAAAATATTATTTGACAATAAATACGTATTTTGCTATATAAATAATTAAGTGATAGAAACACTTAACGATTAGCGGATAGGTTACGAAACAACCTCTCCCATGTCTTTAAAATACTGGCTATCTTTTATGCTTTTGTTAGTATATGAGAATTTTGTCGGGCGTGGTTATGCCATACAATACCCATTTATGGGAAAAGCATAACAACGGACTTACGGCCGTGTTTTCAACGCCTGGCACCTTATAAGGGTGTCAATTGAAAACGTTATTAACCCGTAAGGTTTTAATTATGACAAATATCTCAAAAAACACCCCCGTTAATAAGAAAAAAACATCTAAAAAATATGAGTTTACTGGCGAAATGGATTTTGTGACTGGTCTCATATTATACTGTATACGTGCTTTAAGAGATTTTGGGGATGTCAAAGCTGGCGATCTTGGGGGGGTATATTGAAAACGAAAGTAACTTATCTCACAAAGGCAATTGCTGGGTTTATGACAAAGCGCGCGTCTTTCAAAATGCAAGGGTTTCAGGGAATGCTAAAGTAAGAAGCTTTTTTGTAGACGTTTGTGGGAATGCAAAAATTTATGGGAATGCTATTTTTGAAGCTATTTTTATGGGAGGCAATGCGCGTCTTTATGGGAATGCTCATATTAAAGGTGCTGTTGTAATTGAAGGCAATGCACAAATTTATGATAACGCCCGTGTCACTGATCATGCTCATATTTCCGATAATGCCGTGATTTGTGATGATGCTCATGTCGGTGGCAATGCAAAAATAAGCGGCGCTGCTCATATTTGTGATGGCTCGCGTGTTTTTGATGATGCCGTGGTTTGTGGGGCTCTTATCTCTGGCGATTCTTATGTTCATAGCGCCGCCTCTTTAACTGCTGATGATCATATTTGGGATGAGGCATATCCAGAATTTGGGAGTGAAGATGATTATTATCGTCATGAGTATTATGCTGATTGTGAGTGGTATTATGACGATGATAATGACAGCGAATATGAAAATGATGCTGCGTAAATAACGCGCGGGCGCGGCGGGGGCGCCCCCCTTTAAACATTTCATTCTAAAATTCAAATCTTTTTATAAAGGAATTGTGCTATGCAAAAAAAGTTTGCACTCACAAATGAAACGCGTGTAATTAATAATCATACCCTTT
>NZ_JBHINK010000003.1:100750-178839 GCF_042194905.1 Bartonella sp. CL63NXGY | reverse complement strand
ACATATGTTTTTGTTATCTGATCAATTTTATTGAAAAGTTGCGTGAACACTGTAAAGTTCATGGAATTCCTCTTTAATGAATTTTCAACTTTTTATATGATTTTTAAGCATTTTTCGTTGATTTTTTTAGGATGGAATTAAATTTCGTAGACCTTTTCAGTTTATGAGAAAGGACTGAATATTATACATTAACTTTTTCTTTTTTCGAGCATACAAGAAAAATAATACAACGAAATATTGTTACAAAAAGCTTTATCTAATAAATCTTATGGTAGGCATTTTCGTGTTTTTACTATTTAAAATTTTTATGTTATGTTTGTCCTTCTGCTGTTTGATAAGTGCATGTTCAGCGTTGCGTAAATGTGCGACCATTTGTAGTTTTGCTGTTTCATTTTGTAGCTTAGCGAGCATTCCAATTATATATGCTTGTAACTCAGCAATACTTTTTAGATCTTTTGTTGTCTTGATTTCATTTAATAGTTCTTCAATTTGCTGAAAACGATAGTTTGCTTCTTCAAAAGTCTTTAAACTTACGGCTTTATCAGTGATGGCTGCATATTGAATACGATCGTTGATAAAACTGCTAGATTCATGGATAGAAATAGGAATTTCTTCTTCTTTTAAAATTTTTTTAAGTGATGTAGATAGCGCTGAAGATTCATTTCTATTGTAGAGCGTTTCTGGATTTTTGAGAAAAAAACTGCTGTGATCTGTTTGTGCACTTTTAAGTTTTTTAGTGTCGAACTTTTGGTTTCCCGTTATAGATTCGTGTATCTTTTTTGTTTCCTCAAGTTGTTTTTTTAGCATATCGAGAAGTTGGGCATCAGGTGGCGCTTTCTTTTGTTGTGGAGGTGTTTTCTTTGATGTTTTTGAACTCCCAAAAAAATTGGGCCACGTCGTTGGAATTGATGCAGACAAATCCGCTGCTCCAGCGCCAAAAACCCAGGCCATTGCTGGGTTTGAAATCCCTAAAGTTATTACAACTACTATTGAAATGACCTTTTTTTTCATGTTTCCCTCCTGTCATTTTTTGCGTGCTGTAAGAAAATTGGCAACCATATTGCTGGATCATCACCGACTTCCGCGATAATGCTTTCGGCTAATTCTGCGTTATCAGGTGTACCTGATAACACCAAGAGCTCGTCACTAAAGTCGTGTTCGATGGTTCTTCCATCGCGTGTCAGATGGAATTTACCAAGATTCAGTTCTGCAAGCGCAGATTGATCACCCTGCTTAATGAGGAATTGGCGACTAAACTCACCAAGTCCTTTAACGAGTTCAAATTCGGTATCTGTTAGTTTAAAGCCTTTTGTATAATCTTCATAGTTTGCTTTGGGGTTGGCTAGAAAAATGTAAGTTGCACACTGTTGAATGAGTGTTTTGGCAATATTACTTTCCAAGGCATCGCTAGGCTCTTGTGTTGCATAAACAAAAATACCATTTTGTTTACGGATAGTCTTTTGTTTATTTTTTGCTAAATCTTCAAAGTACGGATCTTGCAAAGGCTTCCAAAACTCATCAAAGATATACATAAATCGCTGTCCGCTAATCATGCCTTCTGTGCGGTAAAGCAAATACATCATCACTGGAGTGCGAGTTTCAAAATTATCTAAAAATTCCGTGATATCAAAGCCGTAAATTTGATGTGTTGAGAGATCAAGAGCATCATGGGGATTATCAAATAACCATCCATAATCACCACCTTCACACCATTTTAGTAAGCGAGCATGAACAGAAGGATGAGCATTATAATCACTTAAACGCGGATTTGGTAAAAATTGTACCAGAAAGGACAAACGACGGAGTGATTGGTCAATGTTACTGCTCATAACAGACATAACCGCTTTGTTAATTTCTTCCTCGTCGTGATGCGTGACCTCACCACCAGCTTCTGCCAATTTTTTAACAAATTGTTTCAGAAAAATAAGATTTTCTTGTGTGGGGGGGAGTTGGAAAGGATTGAAACCACTTCTCCTGCCTGGCTTGAATGTTAAATATTTTCCACCCATCGCCCGAATGGCAATTTCCATGCCACGATCTTTATCAAAAACAACAGTTGTCGGCTTAAATTTTTGTGCTTGTGCTAACAAAAAGCCGAGTAACACAGTTTTACCGGAACCAGATTGTCCGATAAGTGCGGTATTACCAAGTAAACGTTTATCTGTCGAGTCCTCTTCAAGTTTGGAGGCATGAAAATTGAAATAAAGCGGTGTTTTACTGGTTGTTTTAAGAATTGTGACAGCTGGTCCCCATGGGTTGCCAGTGGGTTTTCCTGACATAAAATTATGAAAAGATGAAAATGATAAAAAGTTCAATGATGTAATCGGAGCAGGACGTGGTCTCCATTTCCAATTGCCAGGAAGTTGTGCCCAATAGCCAGCTTCTATCGCTAAGTCTACAGGTTTGGGCAGTACCGCAACGTCTAGTAATGCTGCACTCGCTTTGGCCATATGGTCGCGTACTTGTTGAATTGTATCACCATAGATAGTCAATGTGCAGTGATGTTCTCCCATGACAAAATGCCCACTGATAAGCTGGTTTAGTGCTTCGTCAATTTGTTCAATTTGGCTCGTTGCTACATCTCGTGCATCAATAAGATTACGCTGATGCCGTTGTAAATAGTCTTTAGCAGCATGTCGAGAGAGTACTGAAAAGCTCTGCGTCAATACGAACTCGAAGTCACTTTCCAACAAAACATTTAATTGTCCTGGTTTGGTTGTTGCATCATATTCTTTAATTTCCAGCATTCCAAATCGACGCATTCCACTGGTTGTTCGCAGTTCACCAAGAGCACCCCATTTTGAGAAAAAAGGTCGATTGATAGACATATAGTCGGAAAAACGATCATGGCAAATTGGCATAGGGCGATATTCACCATTGACAAGCATTCCAAGGAATTCAAGTGCAGAAGAATAAACATGCCCATTTTTTTCATAAGCACCAAGAAGTTCTGCACCGTAACGGTTTAAAGATTGGCCTAAAGTACGGTTGATGTCATTGAGTTCTTTGATACATGTGTCTTGTCGCATCTTTTTTTGATCAAGCGTTTCACGTTCATGTTTAGAAAAGAACGACATAATTTTATCCGCTATCGGTTGAAAAATAACAGTCAGATATAAATCATTGACCATCAAATTATAACCAGTAAAGCTTTGTCGATATTTTTCATCAAGTTGATAGCAAAACATTTGATCAAATGTTGAATCGGGATATTCATAAACACGACGGCGCACAATATGCGTCCAAAATGATAAATTGGCTGATGCAAGACCCCGTAGAGTATTGTTAAGCTCTTTTATCCATTGAAAAATATCTTCTTCTGAAGCGCTTTGATGCGAACGCCCATCAATTTTCCAAATTGACAAATATTCCGCATTTTTAGTAGAAATAATCGTATCTGTAATATGATGTGAATAAGGCAGAAACAGGCTTACAGGTGTCTCTGATGCAAGGCGTTTGCTGCTTTCAACAGCTGTCATGTTTATCTCCTTTTACTATAATCAGAGGGACTATAACTTGATGCGCCCCAAAAACCTTTGTTACGATTGCGAAACTTAGTATCGATCCATAACCACCAAATACGAAACGCTTTATCATCGTTTTTAGTAATTTGCACCATAATGAACCATAATGGAGGTGCTATAATCCATAAAAAGATACTTACTGTCATGGCAATAACAGCGACCCCCATAACCATAACGATAAATGGCATCATGGGGACACCCCATATCGTTGGAACACGTGTTGCTCCCTTGAATAGGGGGAATTCTTTTTTTTCTTGCGATTTCATGGAATGTCCTCGTCACTGGAGGTGAAATAATATGTGGCTAATATAAAAAGCTGCACCAGCAATAATGACACTGAATGCCCATCGCATAAATGTAGCTCTTGCGATGATGCGAAATATATAAATAAGCAAAAGTAATAAAAGAATGATAGCAGCAACGATAGGAATAATTATACTTAATCCATATTGCATCCCTATGAAAACATCTAAACTCTTTGTTTCCGTCTGAGCATATGCAGATTGAGTTATTAATAACATAATCGAAGTGATAAAAATAGCACTAATCTTACATATTTTTGATTGAAGCGTATTTAATTGTTTCATATCTTTTATCCCCTTTTAATTAAAGTTGCTATAAATAATATTCCTTTTTTCGTAGTATGAGCTACATTATTACTGGTGCAAATCTATAATCGACGAACATTAAAAACATTACGTATTATACTAATTTATGCTTGACCTGTAAATAGCATTTTAGCAAGTTGGCTTGCTGAGCCAGCGATGACAACACCGATTGCCCACCGTATAAATGTATCTCTTTCAATGTAGCGTCCCGCATAACCAATTGCTAAGCACAAAAGTATAAGAGCAGCAGCAACAGGAATAATATTACCAATAAGATCTTTTTGCAGAGCTTCTAAAGCGTTTTTAGCATTATCTATTGCTGCATATGCGGGATACGTTATAAAAAACGCAGTTATAGTCGCAGAAATCGCAATGACTCTGTTGTTATTTTTTGATTGAAGGTTGATTAGTTTTTGCATATTTTGCTCTTATTATTAGATGAGTTTTTACATTAAAAACGTTTTGTATTATAATTACTTATGGATTACCTGTAAATAGCATTGTAGCAAGTTGGGTTGCTGAGCCAGCGATGACAACGCCGACGGCCCATCGTATAAATGTATCCCTTTCAATGTAGCGTCCCGCATAACCAATTGCTAAGCACAAAAGTATAAGAGCAGCAGCAACAGGAATAATATTACTAATAAGATCTTTTTGCAGAGCTTCTAAAGCGTCTTTAGCATTCTTTATTTCTGCATATGCGGGATGCGTTATAAAAAACGCAGTTATAGTTGCAGAAATTGTAATGATTCTGTTGTTATTTTTTGATTGAAGGTTGATTAGTTTTTGCATATTTTACTCTTATTATTAGATGAGTTTTTACATTAAAAACGTTTTGTATTATAACTACTTATGAATTACCTGTAAATAGCATTGTAGCAAGTTGGCTTGCTGATCCAGCGATGACAACACCAATTGCCCATCGTACGAATGTATCTCTTCCGATGTAGCGTCCTGCGTAACCAATTGCTAAACATAAAAGTATAACAGCAGCAGCAACAGGAATAATATCAATAAGGTCTTTTTTCAGAGCATCTAAAGCTTTTTCAGCATGCTCTATTTTTGCATATGCAGGATGCGTTATAAAAAACGCAGTTATAGTTGCAGAAATTGCAATGATTCTGTTGTTATTTTTTGATTGGAGATTAATTAGTTTTTGCATACTGTACTCTTATTAAATTTTTATGAATGCTTTGTATTTCTATCATAGACGGAATAGAATTTTGCTATGTTAATAATTATTAGATGAGTTTTTACATTAAAAACGTTTTGTATTATAATTACTTATGGTTTACCTGTAAATAGCATTGTAGCAAGTTGGCTTGCTGAGCCAGCAATGATAACACCGACTGCCCATCGTATAAATGTATCCCTTTCAATGTAGCGTCCTGCATAACCAATTGCTAAGCACAAAAGTATAACAGCAGCAGCAACAGGAATAATATTGGTAGTAAGGTCTGTTTGCAGAGCCTGTAAAGCTTTACTAGCATTCTCTATTTTTGCATATGTAGGATGCGTTATAAAAAACGAAATTATAGTTGCAGAAATTGCAACAATTCTGTTATGACTATTTGATTTGAGGCTAATTAATTTTCGCATATTTCTCTCATTAAGATTATAAATAACATTTTGTATTATAGTTGTCATATTTAATTTTAATTAACTGCACCTGTGAATAACAGCTTAGCAAGCTGGGTTGCTGATCCAGCGATGACAACGCCAATTGCCTACCGTATAAATGTATCTCTTCCGATGTAGCGCCCTGCGTAACCAATCGCTAAGCACAAAAGTATAACAGCAGCAGCAACAGGAATAATATTTTTAACAAGATCATTCTGCAGAGCATCTAAAGCAGTTTTTGCATTTTGTAATTTTACTTGAGCATACACAGGATTGGACATAAAAAATACAGTTAAGGCTGCAGAGGTTTTAGTAATTTTATTTCGAATTATTGTTTGAAGAATTTTTGATTGTTTCATACTGTTTATCTCAATTTAGATCTCTCTTTAGAATAAAAAGACATTTTATACTGCATGACTTTAATAGTCATTTTCATGGGCTTTGGAACAACAGCGTAGCAAGTTGGGTTGCTGAACCAGCGATAACGACCCCGATTGCCCACCGTACGAATGTATCTTTTCCGATGTAGCGTCCTGCATAACCAATTGCTAAGCACAAAAGTATAACAGCAGCAGCGATAGGGATAATCGTTTTCAAGTCTGTTTGGAGATTAGTTAAAGCTTTGTTGGCAGGCTCTAAAACTACTGCTTGGGCTAACACAGGATTGGCCATAAAAAATACAGTTAAAGCTGCAGAGGTTTTAGTAATTTTATTTCGAATTATTGTTTGAAGAATTTTTGATTGTTTCATACTGTTTATCTCAATTTAGATTTCTCTTTAGAATAAAAAGACATTTTATACTGCATGACTTTAATAGTTATTTTCATTACTTACCTGTGAACAACAGCGTAGCAAGTTGGGTTGCTGAACCAGCGATAACGACCCCGATTGCCCACCGTACAAATGTATCTTTTCCGATGTAGCGCCCTGCATAACCAATTGCTAAGCACAAAAGTATCACAGCAGCAGCAATAGGGATAAGTAGCTTTAAGTCATCTCGGAGTTTTTCTAAAGCATCTTTTGCAGTTGTTAATTGTTGAGCATATACAGGATTAGCCATAAAAAATACAGTTAAAGCTGCAGAGATTGCCGTAATTTTATTATTATCGTTCAATTGAAAATTGATTAATTTTTTCATATTGTTCAACCTTATCACATTGTATTAGGCGTAAGTAGTTTTTCCATAAAATTAAGGAATAATTTTATTGATGTGCAATAAAAGTATTAAAGTCTAAAATTCTTTTTCACGAATAAACATTTCGTATTTAATATATTTATCAGTTCGGTTTAAATAATAAACCAGCAAGTTCAGCTGCTGAACCAGCGATAACGACACCAATTGCCCACCGTACAAATGTGTCTTTTCCGATGTAGCGCCCTGCATAACCAATTGCTAAGCACAAAAGTATCACAGCAGCAGCAATAGGGATAAGTAGCTTTAAGTCATCTCGGAGTTTTTCTAAAGCACCTTTTGCAGTTGTTAATTGTTGAGCATATACAGGATTGGCCATAAAAAATACAGTTAAAGCTGCAGAGACTTTAGTAGTTTTATTTCTAATTATTGTTTGAAGGGTATTTGATTGTTTCATATTGTTTATCTCAATTTAGATTACAGTTAGTATAAATAAACTCTTTTTTTGATATAGTTTTTATTGTGCTAAATAAAAATACAGAAATCTAAGTTTCTTATTTCATGAAAGAAACATTTTATGTTTAAATAGATTTATCAGTTGGATTTAAATAATAAATTGGCAAGTTCAGCTGCTGAACCAGCGATAACAACACCGATTGCCCACCGTATAAATGTGTCTTTTCCGATGTAGCGCCCTGCATAACCAATTGCTAAGCACAAAAGTATAACGGCAGCAGCGATAGGGATAATCGTTTTTAAATCTGTTTGAAGTCCCTCTAAAGCCTTTTTTGCAGGACCTAAACCCGCTGTTTGGGCGGATACAGGATTGGTCATAAAAAACACAGTTAAAGCTGCAGAAAATGCAGCAATTTTATTACGAGCTGTTGTGTGAAGAATATTTAATTGTTTCATGTTCTTTATCCTGATTAAGATTAAAACTCCCACAAATGACCCCTCGTTCATGAAGAAACTTAAAAAGATATTTTGGATCAGCCCAAGTTCTTAGTTTTCCTCTTTGTGTAAGTAACGTATATTTATTTGGCTTTCCGGTGATTGGATCGTCGGAAATAAACGTGAAATACCATTCTCTTTCTGAAAGCATCACGACTGTAATCTCACGTGCTGCTTTTTGACTAAATGCTATATCAACGCTGTTTTGTTCTATCATTTTCATTATCTTTGCCCTCAATTAGAAGAGATTTTGTTCAATCCTACTAATTAGAGCTTTAACATTTTCTTATCTACCCTTCATTATAATATCCTATCAAATTTCTGGAGTTTCGTGAAAATATCAGTCCTCACTCTAGCAATCTTCTCGATGAAGAAAAATCTTCAGCTGAAAAAGCATCGCGGGCGCTACTTTCTTTATGTGTAAATGCATCTTCTTCTCCTTTTGAAGAGAGAGGAAGAGAATCTACTTTAGTTGTCTGTTCTGGTTCTTCTTTTTTAAGTTTTACAGGCTCCTGCAAGTCTTCATTTCCTCGTACAGCAGCTTTTACTCCAATATATGAAGTAACTTTTTGCATGCGGGTGTGGTTTGAGTTTTCTGTATTGTAAAAATTCAGCACAGACTGCAAAGTCGCTTTTTCAAAGATGCACTTTGATGTTGTTTGTTCATAGCAGTAAGTTAAAGCACTTTGTGCAGCTGTAAGATTTCTGCAAAAATCAAATGCATCAAAAAGAGAAAACAATTTCACATTTCCAACATCAATTTGCCCTAAAATTATGTTAAAATTATGTTTATTCTGTTTAAACTGTTCAGCTGTTGCGATTGTTTCCTTAAGCTGAGATGATTGATAGAACAAGTTATCTTTATCATCTGTTACATAGACATTGTCCCGCGCTTCTTGTTTGGCGATAACTGAAAATGCTATGGGGGGCGTATTGGATATGTATGCAGCAGCAAAAAATGTGAAATCTGGAACAATCATTAGCAATACACCTTATTACGAAGAATTTTATTAATAAAAATGCTAATTCTTTGTGGTGCTTTTTCTCGTTGTCTTTTGATTTTATAAATTTGTAGAACCAGACTGTTTAGCTTAGAATATTCCTTATGATTATTGCTTTGTTTTCTTCTAAGAATATTTCTAATATATGCGAATATCCAACCAACAAGATAAAAGTGTGGAATAAAATAGAGCACATTACGCCAACCAATATTATTGGAATCACGAAAAAAGGCGCTGCTTTTAAAAAATAATAATCTTTGATACTGTATTGAAGCTGCTTGTTTTATATAATTCTCTAGTTGCAAAAATTTTTTCAAAAAAAATTTATACGAAGTAAAAAGCCGTTGTGTGTAAGGGGAGGTTTTACTGTTATAATGAACTACACTATCATTATACAGAGAGGGCTTGTTCTTTGTTGCGTATTGCCATAATTTATAGAGTGACGATTTATATTTACTTTTGACTACTGATTCATGAGAGTCAGAGAGGTGTGATGGTGTTTGAGCACTGCATTTAGTAGTTCCAGTAATTGAACTGAAAAAAGATGCAGTGGTGGTAGTTGATATACCAATAAACAGTTCTTTGTGGCTCAAAGCACATCTCCGTCAAAGTGATATATGTATCGTAATTTTAATTTCGATAATAAATGGACAGAAATTGTCTATAATTGTGTTTAAAATATGGCAAAAAGAAATTCTTTTTTGCAAGGGGAGTAATTAAGGTGAATGATCTCAAGAATATGAATTTTGATGAACTACAAGAGATGCGTACACAAATCGATGTGGAATTAAAAAAACGGCAAGCAAAGGAAAAGCAAAATGCGCGACGAAAAATTCTTGAAATTGCTAATGCCCATGGAATTGATATCGCTGATCTTGTGAGCAAAGAGCGCCATTATAGAAATCCCAATAACCAATGGGAATTATGGAATGGGCGTGGACGTAGACCTAAGTGGATTAAAGAGTGGTTGGAGAATGGGTATACACTTGATGAACTCGAAGTAACGTAACACGTGTGCGATATTTACAAGATAAGGGAATACTAAGGAATGTAAATGCAAGAAGTATGCTCTTTTGGGTAATTTGATTGTATAAACATACTGAACAAATATATTAAAGTATTGAGTTACCAAATACGACAATAGGGAGCGTGAACAAATTTATTTAAATGCAAAAGGTCTTGTTGTCATAATCTGGCAAGCATAATGATGATGCTAGGTTGAAATATTGTAATTGCTTTTGGCATTTGAGAGAGGGGGGTATTTTACTTCTTTTTATCGTTTCATTAACGTTGCTCTTTTTAGTCTATGTAAATAAAGAGTTTTATTGATTATTTACAAAAATGGTCGAAATGAGAATAATTTATTGCATAGGAATTTTAACTCAATATGTAAAATGATAATTTTATCAATTAATATGTTAATAAATTAGCATACTTATATTTTTGAAATACTGTTCTGTAGAACAAGCCTGATGTTATAGATTTTGTTTGGGCTTTTTTCTGTAAGATTATATATGAGGAATTTACTTTATTTATCGTTAGTTGAGATGAGTGAGTGTGTAGAAAATGGAAAATTTCTATGGCTGTTATGGGGTTTATAGAATTTATGACATATTTCTGAGCGTTTGTGATTAAAATTCATTTATGAGCGTTTATGAATAATGAATAAAGAGTGTATTTGAAAATAAAAGGATTGGATCATTTCTATTGCGGTTTATCTTCTTTTATGGTGTGAAATAGGGGGGGTATGCAGGTTTACAATTGTGTGTGATGGTATAGCGTGCGGAACACTTTGTTATATATCGGAATATTTTTTCTAAAATTGTGTGGTATTCCACAATAAGTTAAAGGGTTTGTCTGAGAAACAGAATGCCCCAAACGGAATGCATTTGTGTTTCCAATTTACGCGCTTTTTTAAAAGAAAAATTTTTCAATGCAACTAAGCTTATTTTATGGCGCTTCTCGTGAATAATATTAATGTAAAAGTTCCTATGATCATATAAAATCCATTGTACACACCATTTTTACTTCAATAAAAAGTATAAGCCGGCGTCCTTATACACTTTACTCGCCTCCAATATTGCTAAAGTCCTTAGTTCTTGAGAGAGGGAGGCTTTTGTCGCTTTGTTTAATTGTTTTATTTATACGACACTTTCGCTTGTGATGTGCAAGCGAATGATTTTGATTGCTTCAACATGAGAGAGATTTGAAATAAGGGTATTTTATGATCTTTAGATTTCTCACTCAATATGAGAACAATGAACTTATTATTATAAATAAAAGTGTTGTGTGCTAAAAAGTCTTGTTTATTTTATTATGCCGTGAAATGGCTTCTTTTAAGGTGTGGTGATATAAAGCAACAACCTCTTTGAGACATTAAACGTTTTTTTCAGTGCGTAGTGAATATTCTCATAATGTAGCTTGCTTGTCGAGTCTTATGTTGAGTGAAATATGGGAGGAGGAAGTCAAGAAAAAATTACTCGACAGGAATCCGGTTTGTAAACAGATTGGATGAGATAGGAATTTTTTGTTCTTTGAAGGAGGAAGGGAAAGGTTGTAAAATAGTATGAATTTTTTCTTAAAGTGGGAAGCCGTGTAGAAGACGTGGGGCATTTGGAGTGAGTCCGGCAGCTTCTTGAATGAAGTATTTTTTTATTTTTGGCGCTTGATTAATGATTCCAAGGCCGGTATCGCGGAGCATCCGTAAAAGAAGGCTATCATTAGAAAAGAGTTTATTAAGCCAATCATTGCTTAAAGCCATACGGACAATTTCAAAACGTCTCCAGCTTTGATAGCGCTCTAAAGCCGTGAGGGAGCCAATGTCAAGACCTAGTCGTGCTGTTTCAATAATCACTTCAGCGAGGGCAGCGCTATCGCGTAATCCTAAATTGAGTCCTTGTCCTGCAATGGGGTGGATGGTATGGGCGGCATCGCCAACGAGAGCAAAACGTGGTTTAACGCATTGACGTGTTAAAGAAAGACTCAAAGGAAAAGCTTGACGTTCGCCATCCCAAGAGAGTTTGCCTAACCGATGGCCAATGCGTCTTTCGAGTTCTGTTTCAAAAATAAGTGCATCAGCTTTGAGATAATATTGCGCAGTTTTATGATCTTCATTCCACACAATGGCGGATCGGTTGCCTTTGAGAGGGAGAAGAGCAAAAGGACCGGCAGGTAAAAAATGTTGAATTGCTTGACCATTATGGGGTTTTTCATGTTCAACTGTGCAGATGATTGCTGTTTGTTTATAGGGATGAGAAAAATTTTTCAGACCAGCTTTTTGGCGTAATTTCGAATGGGCTCCGTCAGCTGCAATAAGCAATTTTGTTTGCCAAACCTCTTCATTATTTAAAGTGACGGTTGTATGTTGGTGTTCTTGATGAAAATCAATGACACGCGTGTTTGTAATAACAGGGATATTGAGATCTTTGACACGTTTTTTTAAAGTGTTGATGAGTTCTCTATGCTCTACCATAGCAGCAAAGGGCTCACCGGGGGTAATGTCGCCTTCAAAGGTTAAAAGGGTGGGTTTGACAGGATCACTAGTGCTTGCATCTGTGATGATCATTGAATGAATGGGTTGCGCATAGGGTTTTATAGGTTCCCAACATTGTAATTGTTTTAACATACGAATAGAAGCAGCAGCAAGGGCAATGGTTCGTATGTTAGAAGCAGGGGTATCTCCTTGTGGAGCAGCATCAACGATTTTTATATTCAGAGTAGGGGCTGTTTGCTTGAGTGCTATCGCTAGGGTTAAACCGACAGCTGCCCCCCCTGCAATGAGCAGATCACATTGTTTAGTTTTATGAGATTTAATTTTTTTATTGGGTTGTACGTCTTTATTGCGATTAGAACACACAATACTTCTTCCATTGTTTACAGTTTGCTTTCTTTTAAAAAGAATATCTTTTTACATTGCCTAAAATAACTTAACTTTTACTTTTCTCTCTCTCTTTTTATAAAAATGAGGTTCCTTTTTAGTGCCAATCTTATGGTAGATTAATTTTTCAGAGTTTTTCTGCTTAATCATTTATGTGATTCATTTTACAGATTTATCGGATAAGCTTTTTTTTGAATATCATCTTCAATTCTTTTTACACTTGGTTGATAAAAAAGAAAACTAAAAATAAACAAAGATGTCGTGTATTTTTTAAGTTGTGTGAGTTACTTCAGTATACCTGTCCTGAAGGGGGACATTTCGTTAGTATGGTAGATAAAAAATTGTGGTCATTCGTGATGGTTAAAACAGTATTCATATTTTGCCGTTATCATGATGTAGCGTAAAAAACATCATCTGTTTAGGAAGGTGCCTATAGCACCCATGTAACACTTTACACATGAGGTGTTTTTTGGTTGATCGTTTGATAAATATTCAGGGAGAGCTTTTTGTGCGCCTTATGAAGGATTGTCTCTTAGGGTGGTGGTATATGAATGATATGAAGTGGTTAGAAGGTAGAACGCGCTAGATAAGAAGTCGGATTGTTTACAGGCTATTTGTTTACAAATCGGCACAGAGTTTAAGCTTCATGCTTTTTTAAGAGAGAGAGGGAGTTATAACTCTTTAAAATATGAAATTTTTGTATTTGGAATTGATAGATGCACCGAAGTTCTTCTCCTTATGATTCATTAGAAGTGCGAAATTCTCAAGGTTCGCGTCTTATTGAGATGTTTTTACGTCAGATAGGGGTATTTATTGGGCTTGGGCTTTTGGGCTTTATTATTTTTTGTGTGTTTGCTTTGGCGACGTGGAATGTTGCGGATCCATCTTTAACCCATGCAAGTACAAATGAGGTTACAAACCTTATGGGGTGGATGGGGGCAATTTTTTCAGATTTTATTATGCAGTTTTTTGGCTTGGCAAGTCTTTCTGTTTTGTTGCCACCGTTATTTTGGTCTTTTCTCTTGTTGGCGCAAAAGAATATCTACAATTTGACTTTGCGCTTTTTTTTATGGGTGCTATCAACGATTTGTTTTTTAATTGCTTTTGCCCTTATGTCACCTGTTGCTTCTTTTACTTATTGGCCATTGCCAATGGGATTGGGAGGGGTTTTAGGAGATAAAGTTTTAAGTGTTGCTTCTTCAGTCTTTCCTCTTTTTCTTTCTCCTCCTTACACGGTGTTTTTCAGTGTTGTTTTTATTCTTTTAGGTTTTTTCACCGCTGCTTTTGCTGGTAATGTGATATGGCGGCGTCGAACAAAGAAAAGAAAAGAAAAAAGCATTCCAAAAGACGAAATCGTTAATCCAGTCTTTGAGTTGGAAGAAGATACGGAATATGCCGCAGAGGAGGATCGTGAAAATCATGGTTTTTTTGCGACAACTTGTGGCGCTCTTTTGCATCTTTTTTATTTTTTACAAGCGCGTTTTTTTCGTTTATTCTGTTTCAAAAGGCGTTTTCAGAGTAAAGGGCAAGGAAAGCCATTTGATCGGATTGAGCCAACTTTTTTGGGTGAAAAAATAAAGTGTGAGAAAAATCAAAATAAAGCCTATGTTTCTCCTGTTAAAAATCGAAAGTCTTTAACAGCTTCTTCAAATGGTGGTTTTGTTCTTCCTCTTGTAGATTATCTTTCGGTTCCACCACCGTCTGTTAGGGATGCAAAACTTTCTCCTGCTGTTTTAAGAGCAAATTCTCAGGAACTTGAAGGGGTTTTGTTAGATTTTGGGGTCAAAGGAAAAATTATAGATGCTTGTCCTGGACCGGTAGTAACTTTGTATGAATTTGAACCGGCTGCAGGTATTAAGTCTTCCCGTATCATTGGTTTGGCAGATGATATTGCACGCTCGATGCGTGCGATTTCGGCGCGTGTTGCGGTGGTTCCAGGACGTAATGTTATTGGAATAGAATTGCCTAATGCAAAGCGTGAGATGGTTTATTTACGAGAAATGTTGCAGGCGCAAGAATTTATTGACAGCAAAGCAAAGCTAGGACTTGCTTTGGGTAAGACAATCGGAGGAGAAGCTGTTGTTGCAGATTTAGCAAAAATGCCCCATCTTTTGGTTGCTGGTACAACAGGATCAGGAAAGTCTGTTGCTATCAATACAATGATTTTATCATTGCTTTATCGTATGACACCTGAACAATGTCGTCTCATTATGGTGGACCCGAAAATGCTTGAGCTTTCGGTTTATGATGGCATTCCCCATTTATTAACACCCGTGGTGACAGATCCTAAAAAAGCCGTGATTGCTTTAAAGTGGGCTGTTCGTGAAATGGAAGAGCGCTATAGTAAAATGTCAAAACTAGGCGTTCGTAATATTGATGGGTTTAATGCACGTCTTAGGGAAGCTGCAAGTCAGGGAGAGACAATGGTGCGGACAATTCAAGTTGGATTTGATCGCGAGACCGGTGAGCCTCTTTATGAAACGGAAACACTTGATTTTAGTCCTATGCCCTATATTGTTGTCATTATTGATGAAATGGCTGATTTGATGATGGTTGCTGGGAAAGATATTGAAGGAGCGGTTCAACGTTTAGCACAAATGGCACGTGCTGCCGGTATCCATGTAATTATGGCGACACAGCGTCCTTCCGTCGATGTTATTACCGGGACGATCAAAGCCAATTTTCCTACACGCATTTCTTTTTCTGTGAGTTCCAAAATTGATAGCCGAACAATTTTAGGCGAACAGGGGGCCGAGCAATTATTGGGACAAGGAGATATGCTCTTTATGATGGGAGGAGGACGTATTCAGCGTGTGCATGGGCCTTTTGTTGCGGATGATGAAGTGGAGCAGGTTGTTGCGCATCTCAAAGAGCAAGCACGACCTGATTATTTAGAAACAATTACGCAAGAAGTTGAAGAGGATGGTGCTGATGTTTCTTTGTCTTCTCCTTCAGAAGATGATCCCTATAGTCAAGCTGTTGCTATTGTGCTTCGTGATCGTAAGGCTTCAACCTCTTATATTCAACGCCGTTTAGGCATTGGTTATAACCGCGCTGCGACATTGATTGAGAGGATGGAAGAAGAAGGTATCATTAGTCCAGCAAATCATGCAGGGAAACGAGAAATTTTAGTGCCGGCTGAAGAAGAACGCTTTTGAAAAATATTTATAGTTGTTTTTTATAATACCTTATAAAACAAGTGTTTATCCTATTGTATCGTAGAAAGTCTGCATTTTCATATACCAGCTCTCAATTTGCGATAGCTCCTTGGTACTTGAGACTCCTTATAAGGGGATTCTTTATCTTATATAACTTTTATCCATACACCAACCTTGCTTGTAACGTGCAAGCAAATGATTTGAATTGATTCAATATGAGAGAGTATGTGATGAGAGAATCTTATTGTATTTGGCGTTATGATTTAAGTTAAAAAGATAAATTATTATAAATCAATATCTTGGTATAAAATAATGTCATTGCGAGTGTAGAGGGGGGTAAAAGCATGTAAGGTTTGGTATTTAAGTGTCTTTTTAAGTGCGCTCTAAATATTTAGGGCAAGGCTGATCTGTCGAGTCTTAATATAAATGAATTATATGGGGTGGGAAGCTAAGTGAAATTTGCTAAACTCCAAACTGTTTACAGAGTGGTTCGGGTGGAGATTTTTATTCTTTTGGGTGGGAAGGAAGTCAAAAAAGCATTTTTGACACTTAAAAGAGCTTTCAGGTTCGCGAGTAATATGTTTAGTTCTTAATCCATTATGTATTGACTATAATTTATGTTGCTTCATAGATTAGGGGTGGGAAAGAATATATTATGCGTTTAGAAAATCAGCAGAAAAGCAGGAAAATTTGATGATTTCGGAAACATAAACGCAGACTGGTTATTTGGAAACGATACCGAAAGAGATCGCAAGAAATAAAGAGGGATGTTTCTTTAGCAGATGATTCCTATTGTCAAGCTGTTGCTATTGTGCTTCGTGATCGTAAGGCTTCGACTTCTTATATTCAATGTCGTTTAGGCATTGGTTATAACTGTGCTACAACATTGATTGAAAGGATGGAAGAAGAAGGCATCATTAGTCCAGTAAATGATATGGGTAAGCAAAAAGTTTTGGAGGCTGTCGAAGAAGAATACTCTTGAAAATCTTTTGATAGTTTTTTCAAACGATATCTTTATCTTATAAAGATAGGTATTTATTCGTCGTTGATCACTTAAGTTATGAATTATAAAGTTAATTAAGTATTGCTTGGGAGCATTTTTTATGAAAACGTCTTTTTTACCGCAAAGAAGAATCTTTGGGTTGGTGGGAATTATTATCTTTTGGTGTTTAACTTTTCCTGTTTTTTCGCAAGTATCTAATAAAGTGATAAAGGCGCAAAATGTTGTGAATCACTTTGCGGCAATCAAAACAATGACAGGTGATTTTATTCAGTTTAGTCCAAAGGGAAAAATGTCTCAGGGGACATTTTATTTAGAGCGTCCAGGGAAAATTCGTTTCATTTACAAAAAAATGCCTTTACAAATTATTGCAGATGGCCAATTTGTGGGTATTAACAATCGGGCTTTGAATACTTGGAACTTTTCACAACTTTCGCAAACGCCAATGAAGTTTTTGTTGGATGATAAAATTGATGTATCTTCTGGGCGCTTGTTGGCATTTCGCGAAGATCCAGGGGCTGTGACGATTGTTCTGCGTGATAAAACGATTGGGGCAGGGCAAATAAGGATGGTTTTTGATTCTAAAGGCTCTGCTTTGCGGCAGTGGACAATTGTTGACCAACAAAATTTGGAAACTACTGTGCAGGTTATGAATGTGCGGACAGACGTCCGGTTCGCTAATGGGATGTTCACGCTTCCTTCGAAGAAATGAAGAAAGAGTGTTACGTTATTTGGATTAAAACAAATGTTCTTTCGTATTGCGACTTGGAATATTAATTCTATTCGTTTGCGTCTTGCACAGGTTTTTCAGTATTTGGAACTCTTTTCCGCAGATGTTTTGTGTCTACAGGAAACAAAATGTCCAGATGCTTTATTTCCAGTGGAGGCTTTTGAAGCAGCGGGTTATAAGCATATCGCATTGAGTGGACAAAAATCTTATAACGGGGTGGCTATTGTTTCTCGTTTGCCTTTTAAAAAGGTAGAAAAACGTTTTTTTTGTCAAAACCAAGATTGCCGGTATATCTCAGTTATTGTGGAAGCCCATGGGAGAAGCTTGCGGATTCATAATTTTTATGTTCCTGCTGGGGGAGATATCCCTGATGCTGATGTGAATGAAAAATTTCGTCATAAGCTTGATTTTTTAGAAGAAATGTCTTCCATTCGTGCGGATCACGGCGATGGTCTTTCTTCTCTTTTGGTGGGAGATTTAAATATTGCTCCTTTGGCAGAGGATGTTTGGTCTCATCAGCAATTGTTGAAGGTTGTAAGCCATACTCCCATTGAAACCGAGCGTTTACAGGATTTGTGTTGTCAAGGTGGATGGGTTGATCTGATGCGGTTGCATATTCCTGTTCCTACCAAGCTTTACACATGGTGGAGTTATCGTGCTCGCGATTGGGCATTTACCGATTATGGGCGGCGGCTTGATCATGTTTGGTCTTCTCAAGATTTAGCACCTTTTGTTGTAGATCTTTCTATTTTTCGTGATGCGCGCGGATGGGAACGTCCTTCAGATCATATTCCTGTGCAAACTGTATTTGATTTTTCACGTCAAGTTTGAAATAAGAGGTAAATAAAGTATTAATATTAAATAATGATTCTGAAAGAATGCGGGAGACTGGATGTATATCAGAAATCTCAAATGGGGCGCTTCTCGTGGATTATTTTCTAGTGTCTTGTTGTGTTTGCTTTTGTCAGGATGTATGGTTGGTCCTAATTACCAGAAAACATCTTTTCGTGTTCCAGCAGTTTGGGGAGAAAAATCTGCACAGACTGCAGGGCAGTCCGTTGCGCTTGCCGGATGGTGGCGGCATTTGAATGACCCTGTTCTAGATGCGTTAATGGATTATGCTATTTCTGGAAATAATAATGTTGCTGTTGCCAAAGCTCGGGTACGTGAGGCGCGTGCAGGTTTAGGGCAGGTTGTGGGAACTCTTTTGCCAAATGTGTCCAATTCAATTTCAGGAACCCGTAGTCGTTCTGGACAGTCTGATGCATTGTTAAACCAGTATAGTAGTGGTTTTGATGCAAGCTGGGAGCTGGATTTTTTTGGTGGGCATAAACGTGCGGTTGAAGCAGCGCGTTATGGCCTTGATGCGGCTGTGGAAGATATGCGTGCTACCATGGTGACATTACTAGGAGATGTGGCAACAAATTATGTGCAAATGCGTGGTTGGCAACAAAAGTTGTTTATTGTGCGGCAAATTGCTGTCTCACAACGTAAAACTTATGAACTGATGCGCGCTAGATTAACAGCTGGTGATGTCTCTGAGCTTGATGTTTCAAATGCGCAAGCGCAAATGGCAAATACAGAGGCAGATATATCACAGATGGAAGCGAATGTAGCAATGAGCGTTCATCGCCTCTCTGTCTTAACTGGTCGTGTGCCTACGGCATTGAAGGATCTTTTACAAAAAAATGCTAAGCATGCAAAGATTCCACAACCACGCTGGCCGATACCAGCAGGAATTCCAGCTGATATTTTGTTAACACGTCCGGATTTACGACGGGCAGAGCGTCAATATGCGCAAGCGACAGCACGGATTGGTCAACGTGAAGCAGATCGTTATCCATCACTTACTTTAACAGGTAATATTTCAACAGCAGCAACGGCAATTGATCAATTATGGAAAAATTCAACGATTGGCTGGTCTTTTGGACCTGGTCTTCGTTTTCCTCTTTTTAATGGAGGTCAGGTCGAGGCTTCTATTGCGGTAGCGCGCGCGCAGCGTGATCAAGCTTTTATTACTTATCGAGCTGCTGTGTTGGAAGCTTTAGAAGATGTAGAAAATGCGCTTGTAAGATTAACGAAGGAACATCAACGCTTAGAAAAGCTAATCGTTGCGAATAAAGCTTCTCTTCATTCCTTAAAACTTTCACGGAGCCTTTTTGAGAATGGAAATACTAGTTTTCTTGAATTGTTAAATGCTGATCGCTCTTATTATTCTGCACAAATGGCGCTTAAAGATAGCCGTGTTTCTTTGGTTACGCAATATATCACGTTGATGAAAGCATTGGGGGGAGGCTGGGATGGCGTTGTTGATGTATCGCGTCCAGAAGTCGTTGATAATGCACCTCGTTCGCGTGCAAAGGTAGGGAAATGAAAAAAAACTTACTCAAAAATTTCATTACAAAACATAAAAAACTTTCCTTCTTTTTAACTGCTATATTTCTCATTCTCTTGTTGTTATGGTTACGTTCTGTTTTTTTTGGAACATCTACTCCAACTTATATAACAGCGGTGGTGAAGCGTGGGGATATTGAGGAAAGTGTTTTAGCTTCTGGTCTTGTACGTCCTTACCGGTTGGTGGCTGTTGGTGCGCGTGCAACAGGGCGTGTGGTGTCAATGCGTGTTTCCCCTGGGAGTGTTGTGAAAGAAGGCGATCTCTTGGCAGAAATTGATCCTACAGATCAGGAAAATGATTTAAAAAGAAAAAAAGCAGCATTATCGCATTATTATGCGAATTTGGTAGAACAAGAAGCCTATCTTTCTCTTGCACAGAAAAATTTAGAGCGTCAGAAAAAAATGATCGAAACACGTGCGATTTCACGGGCGAACCTCGATGAGGCTGCGACACAGGTGAAAATACGCGAGGCGCAAATTGAACAACTTCGTCAGCAGATTGTGCAAGCACAAATTGATGTGGAGAGTGCAGAGGTTAATTTAGGTTATACACGCATCACTGCCCCTTCAGCGGGAACGGTTTTGGCAACAGTTGTGGAAGAAGGGCAGAATGTGAATGCGGTTCAGTCGGCGCCAACAATTGTTATTTTGGGTGATTTATCAAAGATGACGATCAAGGCGCAAATCTCAGAAGCAGATATTCTTAAAGTCCGAGCTGGACAACCACTTTATTTTACAGTTTTAGGTAATTCACAGCGTCGTTATGAAGGCGTTTTAGAAAAAGTAGAGCCGGCTCCTGAAGCAATTCGTGCTGATGTGAGTATTAATCCTGGTATGGTGAGTGGTTCTAGTGCTTTAATATCATCGGCTATCTATTACAATGGAATTCTACATGTTGATAATGCGGACAATTTTTTGCGAACCTATATGACTGCTCAAGTTCATATTATCTTAGGGCGCGCGCAGAATGTCTTGTTGGTTCCAAGTGATGCTTTACGCGATGAGACAAGAGAGCGTAAAGCATGGGTTTCTGTTTTGGTGGGGGAAAATAAGGTGGTTACTAAACAGGTGAGTGTTGGGTTGAATAATAAGGTTATGGCAGAGATTATTTCAGGACTTAACGAGGGTGATGTCGTCATCACCAGTTCGTCTGATGGAGTGATGCCAGAGTCTTCTAACATGCATAGCGAAGACGAGAGTTAAAGCATGAGCACAAATCAAGCAGATGCTGTCTTCGTCTTGGAAAATATTGTGCGCAAATTTCCTGCGGGCGAAACGTTTGTTACCGTTTTGAAAAACATCAATCTTACCATTAAACGTGGTGAAATGGTGGCAATTGTAGGTGCTTCCGGTTCAGGTAAATCTACCTTGATGAATATTTTAGGCTGTCTTGATCGTCCAACTTCTGGCCGTTATTGGATCTCTGGTAAAGAAACAGCTTCTCTTTCTGCGGATGAATTGTCGGCTTTACGACGTAATCATTTTGGTTTTATTTTTCAGCGCTACCATTTGTTGAATGAATTGACAGCTCTTGGTAATGTTGAAATTCCGGCTATTTATGCGGGATGTGCCGTGGAAGCAAGAAAAAAGCGTGCACAGGATCTTTTAACGCGTTTGGGCATGGGTGATCGGATAAATCATCGTCCAAATCAGCTTTCCGGTGGTCAGCAACAACGTGTTTCTATTGCTCGGGCGCTCATGAATAATGCGGAGGTCATTCTTGCAGATGAACCAACTGGTGCATTGGACAAAAAGAGTGGGCAAGAAGTATTGCATATTTTGGATGAACTTCATCAAGAAGGGCGTACTATTATCATTGTAACCCATGATATGCAGGTGGCTGAAAGAGCAGAGCGTATTATCGAAATCAGTGATGGGGAAATTATTGCTGATAAGCGGTCAAGGGTTGCAAAAACAAAAGTTGGTAGAAAATCTCTTCAGGAACAACAAAATCTAAAAGGCCAACAAAAACTGGGCTTTTTTCGTTCTTTTTTTGAGCGATTCCGTGAGGCGTTTGTGATGGCTCTGTTGGCAATGAATGCACATCGCATGCGGACTTTTCTAACAATGCTTGGGGTGATTATCGGTATTGGGGCGATTATTGCTATGGTGGCTTTAGGGAATGGTACACGAGAAAAAATTTTGGAAAATTTTAAAAGTTTGGGTACTAATACATTAACCATTTTTCCTGGTAAAAGTTTTTCTGATCCACAAGCAGAAAAAATAACCAGTTTGGTTGAAGCTGATGCAGAAGCCTTGTCTGGATTACCTTATGTTTCTGGTGTAACACCACAGATTTCAGCAAGCTCGAAAGTGCGTTTTGGTGCAGTTGAAGTTAATGCCGTCATTGCGGGGGTGGGAGAACAATTTTTTCAGACACAGGGGCTCAAAGTTTTCAAAGGACAGTTTTTTGATCAAAAAAGTGTCCATGATCGGGCGGTTGATCTCGTGATCGAGAAAGAAGCATTGTCTGTTCTTTTCCCCCATAGCTATGAAAGCCCCCTTGGAAAGGTGGTGCATGTGGGGAATGTTCCAGCGCGTATTATTGGTGTTGTTGATTCGCAAAATAATGCAAGTGGAGATACATCAAATACGTTACAGCTTTATTTGCCCTATACAACAGTGCAGACACGTTTTCTTGGCACAACAGAAGTTCGTGCAATTACTGTTAGAATTGCTGATGATATTGATTCACATTTAGCGGAGACCATGATAAAACGTTTTCTCATTATGCGGCATGGCGGGGAGGACTTTTTCATTAGAAATTCTGAATTCTTCCGTGAACGTGTTATGGAGAGTACAAATATTTTAACACTTTTAATTTCTTCAATTGCAGCTATTTCCCTGATTGTGGGGGGTATTGGGGTGATGAATATTATGTTGGTCACTGTTTCTGAGCGGATCAATGAAATCGGCGTGCGTATGGCAGTTGGTGCACGGCAAAGTGATATTTTACAGCAATTTCTCATTGAAGCGATTTTGGTTTGTGTGATTGGTGGTGGTTTGGGGATCTTGCTTGGGCTTTCTATCGGTGGCTTATTTCTTCTGTTTAAGGCACCTATCCATTTGGTTTATACTATTGAATCGATCATTATGTCTCTTACTTTTTCAACACTCATTGGAATATGTTTTGGCTTTTCTCCAGCGCGGCAAGCTTCACGGCTTGACCCTGTTGTCGCTCTTTCACGCGATTAAGCTTTATCAATTGGGTCATGTTTGTTCGTGATGCTTTCCACTTGGATGAAGCGTTTATGAAGCGAAACATGAATGGGAAAAGTTTGGCATTATTTGCTGCTCTATTTTAGAAAACGCTTTGTTTATTAAGTGGAGCGTACCACTAGAGGTGAACGTTTCTTATAGCAGACTACATCATGTGAGATATGATAGGCATATAAGCCTTCTTGAGGCATTAAATGTTTTGAGAATGCATGATGAATATTTTTAAATCTTTCTTGTCGAGTCTTATGGAAGTAAATCCTATTAAGGAGAAGTTAAATGGAACCCGTTAGAATGAGATTGCTTGCAGACTGAATTTTGTTAAAAATCTTCGTCTTCTGAGATATGAAGAGGAGAACAAATGAAATAGATTGCGCGACGGTTCTTAAGATTTAATTTAAAAAGAGGCGGGGAAGTGAATAGTGTATCTGCTAACAAACAAAAGAACAAAAAAGAAGGTTGATGCCAAAAACAGCTTAAACCTCCATTCTTCCAAAAAAATGAACTGGTATCGAGATAGCTGAGAAGTTTAAGAGGTTTCGTTTAGTATTTTTAAGATTTTCGGAAAAGAGGTTATGAGTATTTCTCACTTTTGGTTTTGCAGAGGGTGGTGCAAATTATAGGTGTTTAGGTTTATGCAAATAAATTATGATCGTGCTCAAGTTTTAAAATGTGACCTAAGACACAGCCATTTTCTGTTCCTTTATGCGAGTAACTTAGCTTTCTTTAGAATATTTTGTTTAAGGCATCGCTTTTTTCTGCCTTATCTCATGATTTTGGAGCTGAAGGATAAACAAGCCATTTGAGTTTCTAGGGTAAGGATGCCGTCAGATACTCGGTAGGGGGGCGTGATCTTAAGAACTAATACCGTGAAATGCAGGTTTGATTTAATGGTTTTGGTGAGGAAGACAAAAAGTTTGAGAGGCGGATAGCTTCTTATTTTGAATGATGTATGAATGAAAAGGGCTTTCATTTATTGAAAAAGAATAAGCTCATATTCAGCAGGTGTGAGATGAAGTAAGAGAACATCGTAATACCAAGCTGCAGTTATGCTGCTAAAGAACATAATGGCGCTAGTTATGAGCAATGGTATGTCTAGTTGGTATGGTGGTTATTCTCCCTCCTGCTACAAGTCCGATACAGAGCGCCATTGGTTTGCACATTCACGGGCTTGTTTTAAAGAGACATCTCTTAAGGCACCCAATCCCATTTCACGACGGCGCTCGTGAATGGTACAACGGTAAATCCATTGAGCACCTCCATCTTTACGCTTATGAAGTAACAAGCCGGCACCATCATTATATTTGCCAGCTCGTGGGTGTTGCGATAGACCTTGCATTAAGACGGTTCATAAGAGCCATTTTTAGTCATTTCTTGTACAGTTTTTATCCACACACTCATCCCGCTTGTGATGTGCAAGCGGGTGGTTTTGATTGATTCAATAGAGAACAGATTTGAAATGAGAGAATCTGATGATATTGAGAGCTCTCATTCAAGTTGTAGCGTAATAAAATTTCATTATAAATCAATATGTTGTATGTAATAAAGCACCTTAGGCAGTGAGGTCACTAAAATTATGACGCATGAGCTTTAGCGGCAGTGATGAATATTCTCAGGCAGAGGGGTTTTCTTGTCGAGCTTTATGTGAGTAAACCATATAAATGGGGAAGCTGAGAGGAACCTGTCCAGAGAAAGTGAACTGTTTACAAATCGTTGCTGATAGGAATCATCGTCCTTTGAGATGTTGAGAGGAAATCACAATTCTTATGAAATCTGTCTTTTGAGGTGTTCTGATATTGAAGTGAGCAGGTGGAACGCGTTAGACAAGAAGCTGAGTTATTATTGTTTACAGATCAATAGAGTTTACAAATTTTCGTTCTTTTTCTGGGAGGAAACCAGACAAAAAGTGATCTTAGAGAGCGAAATGATTTCAAAAAAGATTGCGATAAAAAACGTGGGGTATTTGTAGCGGTGTGCGTTTTGAGCTTATTCCTATCTGTGATCTAAAATGCTCTTAAGAAGATGCTTTTTAGAATAAGAGATTGTTACTAATATATTGACTTATAATGATAGTTTAACATTCTCTCTGTTGAATGAGAAATCTAAGTATCATAAATTTTCTCATTTTAAATCTATTAAAATTACTTCTTTGCATGTCATACGAGGTTGGTATGTTTGTGTTTAAGAAAGGCGTAATGCATGCCTCTTACCAATCATCCCAAGAGGCTTGAGCTATCGTAATACTTGGGGGCGGCAAAATATAGGGTGGGGTGGTTTGCATTTTTATGAAGCGTAAAGACGGTGGTATAAATAGATCTCTATAACAAGTCTGAAGATCTTATAGTTGTCTGGGGGCTCTATTTACAAGAGCTTATATATTGAGATGGCATGTACAGATCCCGTGCTGTGAGATATGTTTGGGATGTAAGAGATGTTTTGGGTGAATGTGCAATACAGTGATACATGTATTGTGGGGTGTTCTGTGTTGTATGAAGGTAGCTCTGTCGAGCTTTTATAGAAGCAACCTCTTGTGGAAGAGTATGAGAGAAAGGTATGAAGAGGTCAGAAGATGGCAAGATTTTTAAAAAGTCAGAGGGATAAAGATTAGAATGCGGTTCTGATATAGACTTGGAGCGTTTTAATATATTGGAATATGAGAATGCGGATTTGATTGATCTGTTGTATTGCGCTTTCAGCATTGTTCTTTTTAACAGGATAGGCAATGAAATGGATATCAGGCATTAAATATTTAAGTTCTCGCATCGAGCGCCACACATGGTAATCATGGGTGACGATATAAAGGGTTTTATAGTGGTGTTTTTTGATCCAATCGGCGCTTTCTTTAGCATTTCCTCTGGTGTTAATCGCTTGATGCCCGATGTCAATACAACAGGAGATAAGCCGTCGGGTAATATGCATGTTATGCATGAGACTTTTCAGGTTGGTTGTGGTATTTACACCACTGATGAGGAGACGTGAACCAAGCCCCCTTTGTAAGAGATTAAGTCCTGTCTCTATTCGGTTTTCTCCGCCTGTCAGCACAATGATGGCATCAGCTTTGGGGAGAGGCTGTGGGGGAGAAAGTCGTTCAGTTTTTTCAGAAAAAATGATAAAACCGCTCCAGAAAATGAAAACAATGATTGAAAGAGTAAGGGTTGTCGGTGGAAAATAGCGAAATAAAAAGCGGGGAGACCAACTATAGTGGAGCCGTTTTGGAAGAGGACGTTCTAAATTGTTTTGCGTCAATGAGTTGTAAGTGTTGTGAGTCATAAAATTAAAATAAACTGTTTTCACATTGATCGATTTTTTTCAGTTGTGTTAAAATAGTCATGCGGTTTGTAAGGGTGGTAAGAAAAGAAACGAAAATAATAAGAAAAATGATTTTTCCGTAGGGGATGGAACTTATGGAAAGATGTCCAAACAAAGCTGTTATTTGGCTAGCTTCCACTCTTCCCAAGTTATAATTCGTCCAGAGACAAAAGGCTGAAAACAGAAATATGCTTGTAAGACCACCATATAAAGCACCACGCAGCGCGGTTTTAAAAAAATGCCAGTCAAATTGGCGAGCAATGAAAAGAGTTTCAGTACCAAGGAAATATAAGACATTGATAATATGTGTATTTTCTGCCAATGCATTGCGAGTGGCAAAAATGATGGTGAGGATAAGAGAACCTAGAACCAATGCTAAAATTGAAAAACCAATGAAAACAGTGGTGTGTGCCATGGTCGCAAAACGATGAACCCAAACACGGTGATCATCAAATTGACCTCCTGGAATTTGGGTTTTAATGGCGTGATTAATGGCTGCAAAATTGATTTTTTCATCCCCATTCAGGGTCACAATGATGAGGCGGGGAAGGGGTAGTTCATTGACATTGAAGCCTGTTCCAAGCCATGGCTCCAGTAACTTTTCTGTAGCTTTTTGGTCAACAATTTTTGCATCTTGTACACCAGAAAATGTTTTAACCAATTGTACGGCATCACGGAGTGCTTTGTTGATATCAACATTGTCAATGGGGCGTATTTGTATTGTTGCTTCATAGCTAATCTGATTACTCCAATTTTGGGCGGCATGTTGGACTAAATCAACACCGATTAAGGTGAGGCTTGAAAGAAATGTCATAATAGCAATTACGGCAACCAATGCTTTTCCAGAAATATTACCACTGGGAATAATCGCTGTTGTATTTTTTTTATTGCTTGTAAAAATGGGGAAAGACTTATTCATGAATCGTCATCCGTCCGTTATGGAGAAGCATACGCCGTGCTGCAACTTGTTCCATTAAGGCAATATCATGGGTGGCAATGATAACAGCCGTTCCAAAACGGTTTAATTCAATAAACAAACGGAGGAGGCGTTTTGCCAAGGGCGGATCGACATTTCCAGTCGGTTCATCGGCAAGTAGAATTTCAGGTTGATCAATGAGTGCGCGTGCAATGGCTACCCTTTGTTTTTCCCCACCGGAAAGAACCGGTGGTAAAACATGAATATGATCTCCAAGACCTACCCAACAGAGAAGATCTTCCACTTCACTGCGATAGGTTGCTTCTTCTTGTCCTTTAATGCGTAAAGGTAAGGAGACATTTTCATAAGTGGTCATGTGGTCGAGTAAACGAAAATCTTGAAAAACCACACCGATACGTTGTCGCAGCGCAGGGAGCTCTTGTCGTTTGAGTAATGCTGTGTCTGTTCCAAAGAGATCAATATGACCGCGGGTGGGTTTGAGTGCCAAAAACATAAGACGCATCAGCGACGTTTTCCCTGCTCCAGAGGCACCTGTGAGAAATTGAAATGATCCAGGAGGAATATGAAAGCTAATATCACGAAGGACCTCAGGGCCCATTCCATAGCGTAGGCCGACATTTTCAAAATGAATCACTTTTTATTATTACTCCTGATTTTATATTGCATCATTTATTCTAAGAACTCTTACTTTCATTGCTTTAGATTTTTGTTGTAAGCTTGTTTATTTTAGATTTCATGGTTTTCAATATTTTTTATACACCCTCGTTATCGATAAATATTTTTGCTCAAGAATATTATCACTTATACTTTCTTTTTTTAGCTTTATTTATGATTTTAGCAGGAATTTCAAAGGGATTCTAGCATAAACATCAGAACTATTTTTCCTTCTTACTCAGAGGCTTTTTTTGCATTGAGTGGACATTGGGTGATTTTAAAAAGCTATGTTGCTCTTTTTATCTTACTTTCTTATTCTTGTTCGCATCCCAATCTTGAGGTTTTTGCTTAAATTATTTCTTACCTGTTATGAAAAAAAGCGTTTGTTGTTAGAATGATTGAGCTTCTCATGCATTGTTTTGTTTTTTATTCTCCTTGGTGGTTTTCGTAATAATGCTGAGATAATTTTAGCAAAAAAAACAAAAACCACCGTATGTTGTATTGCGTCGTGTTTTTTAGTTTTGTCGGTTGGCAATCAGATCTTCAACAACTTGTGGTTCGGCAAGGGTTGAAATATCTCCGAGAGTATCAAAATCGTTTTCAGCGATTTTTCGTAAAATACGTCTCATAATTTTCCCTGATCGTGTTTTGGGAAGCTGCGGAGCAAACTGAATTTTATCCAATATGGCAATAGAGCCTATTTCTTGTCTCACATGCTTGATAAGGTCTTTTTGCAATTCTTCACTTGGCGCTGTTCCTTCCATGAGAGTCACAAAACTATAAATTCCTTGTCCTTTAATGGGATGCGGGTAACCCACAATAGCTGCTTCTGATACAGCGGGATGAGAAACAAGAGCTGATTCAATTTCAGCAGTTCCTAACCTGTGCCCCGAGACATTGAGAATGTCATCAACTCGTCCTGTGATCCAATAATAACCGTCGCTATCGCGCCTACAGCTATCGCCTGAAAAATATTTTCCTTTATAGGAGGAAAAATAAGTTTGAATAAAGCGTTCATGATCCTTATAAAGTGTGCGCATTTGTCCGGGCCATGAATCACTGATACAAAGATTGCCTTCTGCTTCACCTTCTAAAACATTGCCTTGGGCATCAACAATTTGGGGTTGAACACCAAAAAAAGGACGTGTGGCCGATCCTGCTTTGAGGGGTGTTGCACCGGGCAAGGGCGTGATCATATGCCCTCCTGTTTCCGTTTGCCACCATGTATCGAGAATCGGACAACGGTCATTTCCAATTATATGATAAAACCATTCCCATGCTTCTGGATTAATCGGTTCTCCTACCGTGCCTAAGAGACGCAACGATGTTCTGTTTGAGTGTTCAACAAACGAATTTCCTGCTCCCATTAAGGCGCGGATAGCTGTTGGTGCTGTATAGAGCGTATTGACTTGGTGTTTGTCGACAATTTCCCAGAATCTGCCTTTGTCAGGAAAGGTTGGTGTGCCTTCAAACATTAAAGTGGTCGCACCATTGCATAAAGGTCCATAAACCAAGTAAGAATGACCGGTAATCCACCCAATATCAGCTGTGCACCAGTAAACTTCATTGGGGTGGTAATCAAAAACATATTGGTGAGTCATCGAGGCAAAAACAAGATAGCCCGCTGTGGTATGCAAAACACCTTTGGGTTTGCCGGTGGAGCCTGAAGTATAAAGAATAAAAAGTGGATCTTCAGCATTCATTGGTTCTGGTGGACAAGCTGTTTTGGCATGAGCTATCTCTTCGTGGTACCAAAAATCACGCCCCTCTACCCATTGAATGGGTCCACAAGTTCGCCGTATAACCATGACTTGGTCCACCTGCACGTTTTGGCGCGCGGCTATCTCAATGGCATGATCAACATTGTCTTTTAAGTTGATCCGTTTGCTGCCACGCAAGCCTTGATCAGCGGTAATAATGAAGGTTGATTCACAATCGACAAGGCGTCCTGCTATTGCCTCAGCAGAAAAGCCAGCAAAAATAACCGAATGAATAGCTCCAATGCGAGCACAAGCAAGCATGGCATAGGCTGCTTCGGGTACCATGGGGAGATAAATGGTTACTTTATCGCCTTTCTTAATGCCACGGCTTTTCAAAAGATTAGCAAAACGACAAACATGTTCATAAAGCTCGTTATAGGTTATTTTTTTATCATGATAAGGATTATCTCCTTCCCAAATGAGCGCGATTTTGTCTCCATGGATTTTCAGGTGGCGATCAATGCAATTATAGGTAACATTTGTTATCCCATCTTCGTACCATTGAATGGAGACATCTCCGTTAAAAGAAGTGTTTTTTACTTTTGTAAAAGGTTTAAACCATTCAATGCGTTGACCATGTTTTGCCCAGAAGCTTTCTGGATCATCGATGCTTTCTCGATACCATTGTTGATAAGTTTCCTCATCGAGTAAAGTATTTTTTTTGATCTCTTCTGATACTGGATAGATTTTTTCAGTCATGTTTCCCTCTTTTTATTGTTTTGAAAATCTGCCTCTGTATTTTTGTATGGTTATATTTGTGGCAGAGTTTTCCCAAAAGCTTTTCATTGTGAGGTTAGACTAAATGACAAAGATTAGAATAGTCAATTTTTAAATCTGATGTGATGATATTAAAGAGGGTATTCTATGTTTTTAGGATACTCAAATATAGCAAAACCTATTGCGGTATAGAGCTTTTTATAAACACACTAAGACATTTTAAAAATGTCTATTATAAAATATTTCTCAAAATTTGATATAAACCAATATAGTTAAATAAAAGACTAACAAGAAAGAATATTGAGCTTATTAATAATGATTTTTTTAGAGAATCTTTCCAACTATAATAAATAAACTTATAATAAAAAAGATATATTAAACCAAAAAAAAATGTTGCTATAAGCGTTTCAATAATTTTAGAGATAAGATCTGTCATCACGCAATCCAAATTATAATATAATTACAAATTATTAACTTCAGAGATATCTTTATAGTTGCTCTCTAAAAATTAGAACCAACACTCATGAACTTTCTGTACGAACCTTAAACCAAAACCTCCGAAGAAACCAGTCGTGGCACCAGTAAGTCCACCCATAAGTGCACCTGGACCAGTTGCAGCTCCCAATGCTGCTCCGGTTATCCCTCCTGCAACTGCATAGTCAAAACCTTGTGCATTCATGTGAGAAAGAAAAGCATTAGGACTGCATGCATTTCCATGAGTAGGTCTTGAATTGTGCGAATGACCAAAAGAAGGCTTTGTCGCTATATGACCGAATGTGCTGCATGAACCAAAAATATTAATTCTCCTTAATTATCTACATTAAAAGTAGTATCATAATGATACATTTCAAATGGCTATCATGTATTTTTAGAAAAATGTCAAAGATAAATTTTAAAAATAACAATAAAAATACTGTATAAATAATATCTATACTATGTATACATGAAATCTTCTTCTTAAGAAGATAATAATATTATTTGCAATATTTTAAAATATAAGAAATATCCCCTGTTTTTCCTTAATTAAAGTTTAAAATTAGAAAAATTAGGCATATGAAAAGTTGAAGTTTTTCTCTTTGTTTACGAGATCGACAAAGGAATAATGATAAAGGAATATCGTTATTGAAATCGTTCTCATTTCCATTGTTTTGCGTGCATGTATTATGCGCATATGCACGGGATTTGTTCTTTTATTTTTCAGGCGAATATTGACCGTATGTTATGCTTTGTAGAGCATGGAAAGCCTCTATGCTATCGTTGACCTTATAGATTGCTATCATGTTGTTTAGCGCGGTTCTTGGTGCTCTATTGAGCATTTGAGATGTTTATTTTGCTCAAGTGACTTACATGAAAGAGTTTTGTTACTGTATTATGTAACCATAAGCCTCTTTTTGTCTGCTTTATGCCATTGGCATGTGGGGAAATTGTTTACGCGTGTTGGAGAAGTTAAGAGAATTCATGATTTTCAATGGAAATCATTGCGATGATCTTATTCAATATTCTTTTGTAATTATTTATTTCGCGACAGTTTTTTCATTCATGCGCAACGCCCCTCTTATCATTTTGCCTTTATATAAGGATTTATTTTTTATATTGCTTTTGCTGGAGAGGCGGTCAGAGGGGAGTAAAGTAGAGCCAATGTGCGAGAATATGAGAGCCAAATTGCAATGCTATCTTGAAGCTATTGTACGTGTTGTGGATGTGCCGGTGAGAGATTTGAGAAACCAGCTTTTTTGCTTATCCTGCTAACAGGATGAAAGAGGGACTGGAATCTTTTTTGCTAGAATTGCTCTTTTATTGATATTGAAGGAAATATTTTTTCTCATTTCTGCTGTTTTTGGCTTGTTCGTAGAATTTTCAAGGGAGATTATATGAAGGGGGAATGAATTTACACAGGACGTTTTCCAAATAAAGCAGAGCCAATGCGAAGGACGTTAGAGCCAAACTGTAGAGCGGTTTTGAAGTCACTGGACATGCCCATGGAAAGCTTTGGAAGACCTGCTTGTTTTGCTAATTTTGCTAACAGTGCGAAATAGGGGCCGGGGTTTTCATCGACAGGGGGAATGCCCATAAGTCCGATGATATCAAGTCCATAGTTGTTTTTGCATTGGTTGACAAAAGATGTAGCTTCTTGTGGTGCGATACCACTTTTTTGCGGTTCTAAGCCAATGTTAACCTGAACATAGCAAGGAAGATGCCTTTTTTGTTTTTCCATTTCTTCAGCTAAGCTTTTGGCTATTTTTTCACGGTCAACCGTTTGAATAACATCAAAAATTTTTACCGCCTCTGCTGTTTTATTTGATTGTAGGGGACCGATGAGATGAAGTTTAATATTTTCAAATTGTTGACGTAAAGCAGGCCATTTTTGTGCTGCTTCTTGTACGCGGTTTTCTGCAAACAAAGATTGGCCTGCTTGCAAAAGGGGTCGTATATCAATAGCAGAAACAGTTTTTGAAACAGCGATAAGTTCAATTTCTTCTACGGGGCGTTGTAGCTCTTGGCATATTGCTGCAATGTCTTTTTGAAGGTTTTGCCATGCTTCAACGGAAGGGGCATCGAGGGGCGTTTGTGTATTCATATTTTTGTGCTTTACCTTTTTTGTTCAAGAGTTGGTCGTTTTTTTTAAAGTTTTATAAAATACTTAGGGAAATATTTCACGAAAATGTTGACGATGAGGTTAATCCATGGTCAAGCATAATAAAACAAGTTTTTGGTTCTGTTTTATTAAAAGAGTATAATGGGAATGACAATTGGACATTATAATATAGGCGAACGCTATAATCCACGTGCGAGAGAAAAAAAATGGCAAGAAATTTGGGATGAAAAGAAAATTTTTCAGACTCTTCAAGAAGATGCTCGTGAAAAATATTATGTTTTAGAAATGTTTCCTTATCCTTCTGGCCGTATTCACATGGGGCATGTGCGCAATTATGCCATGGGGGATGTGGTGGCACGCTATAAAAGGGCAAAGGGTTTTAATGTGCTTCATCCCATGGGGTGGGATGCTTTTGGTATGCCAGCTGAAAATGCTGCTCTGCAAAGTAAAGTGCATCCTAAAACTTGGACCTATCAAAATATTGCGGTCATGCGCGGGCAATTAAAACAATTAGGACTCTCACTCGATTGGGCGCGTGAATTTGCAACTTGTGATGTGGAATATTACCACCGCCAACAAATGTTGTTCCTTGATTTCTATCAAAAGGGGTTGGTAGCACGTAAAGTGGCTAAGGTGAATTGGGACCCTGTTGATCATACTGTTTTGGCCAATGAACAGGTTGTTGATGGGCGGGGATGGCGTTCTGGTGCGTTGGTGGAACAACGTGAGTTGACGCAGTGGTTTTTCAAAATTAGCGACTTTAGTGAAGATCTCTTGGCAGGGCTTGAAGAGCTGAACCAATGGCCGGAAAAAGTTCGCACCATGCAAAAAAACTGGATTGGAAAATCACAAGGTTTGCTGATTCGTTGGGCCTTAAAGTCGGCGGGTGATGCTGATGATGTTTGTGAGAAATTTGATGAGGTTGTTTGTTATTCAACGCGTCCTGATACACTGTTTGGCGCTTCCTTTTTGGCTCTGTCTGTTGATCATCCTATTGCACAAGCTTTGGCAAAAAAAGACAAAGCGTTGAGTGCTTTTATTGAAAATTGTCGGTGTGGTGGAACGACAACAGCAGCACTTGAAACAGCTGAAAAACAAGGGTTTCTCACGCCCCTTTTGGCTGTTCATCCTTTCGATTCAACAGTACATATTCCTGTTTATATCGCGAATTTTGTGCTTATGGACTATGGAACAGGGGTTGTTTTTGGTTGTCCGGCTCATGATCAGAGAGATTTCGATTTTGCGCGTAAATATGATCTTCCAATAAAACCGGTGGTTTTGCCAAAAGGAGAGCAAGCAGAAGATTTTGTTATTACTGAAACACCTTATACGGGTGATGGGGTGATGATCAATTCCAGTTTTTTGGATGGTTTAACACCCCAACAAGCTTTTGAAGAAGCTGCTAAAAAGCTTGAAAAACAAATGCTCAATGGGCAACCGCAAGGGAAGAAAACAGTGCAATTTCGTTTGCGTGATTGGGGGATTTCACGTCAACGTTATTGGGGGTGCCCCATTCCGATGATCCATTGTACAACTTGTGGGGTTGTTCCTGTTCCACGTGCCAATTTACCGGTTGTGTTGCCTGATGATGTTACTTTTGATCAACCAGGAAATCCTCTTGCACGACATGAAAGGTGGCAGAATGTTACTTGTCCTTCCTGTGGTCAACCTGCCAAACGCGAAACCGATACCATGGACACATTTGTTGACTCTTCTTGGTATTATGCACGCTTTACGGCTCCTTTTGCGCAGGGACCTGTTGACAAACAAGCAACAGCTGAATGGTTGCCTGTGCAACAATATATTGGTGGAATTGAGCATGCCATTTTGCATCTTCTTTATGCGCGCTTTTTTATGCGTGCTATGAAATTGGTCGGTCATGTGACGGTAGATGAGCCTTTTAAGGGGCTTTTTACCCAAGGGATGGTGGTGCATGAAACCTATCGGGATGATCAAGGGTGGGTTTCTCCAGCAGAAATTTCGATTGTTGAAAAAGATGGAAAGCGGTGTGCTTATAAATTAACCGATCAAAGTGAAGTGACGATTGGTTTGATTGAGAAAATGTCAAAATCAAAAAAGAATGTCGTTGATCCTGATGATATTATTGCATCTTATGGCGCTGATACTGTGCGTTGGTTTGTGTTGTCAGATTCTCCTCCCGAGCGGGATGTCATTTGGACAGAATCTGGTGTTGAAGGTGCACATCGCTTTGTACAGCGTGTTTGGCGCCATGTGGCTGTGAGTGCTTCTATTTTAAAGGATGTGGCGCCTTGTGCAGGGCATCAGGGGGCGGCTTTGGAACTCTCAAAGGTCGCACATCGCACGCTTTGCGCTGTAGAAGATGATTTGGAAAAATTCGCTTTTAATCGGGCTATTGCACGCCTTTATGAATTCTTGAATATTATGGTACCGTTGTTAAATAGGATAGAAAGTGTTGACGATGAAATGAAAGCTTCTTTACGTCAAGCTATGGATTTTTTTCTTGCCATGATTGCACCCATGATGCCCCATTTAGCAGAAGAATGTCATGCTGCTTTAGGAGGAAAAACTTTAATGTCTGCGCTTGCTTGGCCTGTTTATGATCGTGCGTTAACCGTTGCGGAATGCTATACTTTGCCAGTACAAATTAATGGTAAAAAACGCGGTGAGGTGAGCGTTGCAGCAACTGCTGATGAGGTGATGATTAAAGAAGCGGTTTTGGCGTTAGATTTTGTAAAGGCGCAACTGGTTGAAAAGCCTGTGAAAAAAATCATTGTTGTTCCACAAAGGATTGTGAATGTCGTTTTTTAGAAGTTCTATTCTTGTCATTTTAGCTGGTGTATTCACACTGTTGTGTGGATGCAAAGTTGAACCGCTTTACCGTCAAGAGTTGCAGAGTGCAATGACAATGGATTCTGCTTCTTATGGGAATCCTGCTTCTGGATACCCTTCTGGACAAGCTTCTTTGGGGTTAGCGCAAAAGCTTGCTTCTATTGTTGTGGAAGAACCTTCGGATCGTTTTGGTCAAATGGTGCGCAATCATCTGCTTTTTCTTTTGTATGGAAATGGTGCTAAACCTTCTCTACCTACTTATAAATTGGCATTGCAGATATCCGTCTTTACAAGAGAATCTATGCAGATAGAGGTTGATTTCGAGAAAAAGAGAAAGGGACGACCTTCTGTTGGAACTGTTATGAGCAGAGCTTCTTATACTTTGCAGGATATGAAAAATACTCTTGTTGCAAAAGGAACAGCAATGATGAATGCATCTTTTGAGCAACTTCGTCAAGAATATGCAACGCTGCAAGCAGAAGAAGATGCAAAAAAACGTGTTGCGGAAGAGTTGGCTGAACAGATCTTTTTGTTACTTTCAAAAGATCTTTCCAATAAAATTTCTAGACATTAAGCAATATTTTGTCCTGTTTTTTTCCAGTCGTCGAGAAATATTTGCAACCCTTTGTCGGTGAGAGGATGTTTGACTAGTGCTTTTAAGATTGCTGGTGGAACTGTTGCAACGTCAGCACCGCTTAGTGCTGCTTCTTTGACATGATTAACGGTGCGGATTGAAGCGGCCAAGATTTGTGTTTCAAAGTTATAGTTATCATAAATTGTGCGAATTTCATGAAGCAGTTCACTTCCATCATTTCCACAATCATCAAGTCTACCAATAAAAGGTGAAACGAATGTTGCGCCTGCTTTGGCGGCTAATAAGGCTTGATTGGCAGAAAAACAAAGTGTGAGATTTGTTTTTAGTCCTGCTGCTGTGAGGGCTTTACAGGCTTTTAATCCATCGAGTGTTAAAGGAAGCTTGATACAAATATTGTCGGCAACCTTTGCTAAAACAGCTGCTTCTTTCATGATGCTTTCAAATTCCGTTGCTGCAACTTCAGCAGAAACAGGTCCGCTAACGAGAGCACAAATTTCTTTTGTAACATCAAGAATATTGCGTCCTGATTTTAGGATAAGAGAGGGATTGGTGGTAACACCATCAACAAGGCTTAAATTCTGTAACTCTTGAATTTCTTCAATATTGGCGCTATCCACAAAAAATTTCATCTCTAACCTCTTTTTTTTAGCTTTATCCTATTTTTTGTTATGCGCTATTGTTGACTGCAAAAGCAAGAGAAAGAATTAATATCTGTGTAAAGAACAAGAATGCTATGGTGTTAATCATGTATCCGTTTTCGGTAAAGAAATATGATTTATCGTTTCCACACCCATTTCATAGTGTTGCTCGTGATAAGGCATAGAATTCATTGCGTACCAACATTTTTGCGTATTGGCATCTTTGCGTAGCGGTGTTTTTATATTTATGGAAATAAGCTAGCATTATCAAACACTTTGCTCATTTCCTATTTGCGATTGCTCTTGATATTTGAGAGTGCATCATAAGATACCTTCCTTTTTTAGGGGGTATGTTTAACTTTGTTTTTGATGAAAGCGGATGGATTTATTTTGTCGTAAAACACTGTTGAAGAACGCCTGTAAAATTTTACGCATGAAGGGTTTTTTTTTATGGTCAATTACATTGATTTATTCTGTTTTCTCCATTCTTCAAAAATACGCTTTTGTGCTGCTTGTATTGTTGCTTGATTTTCAATCAAGCTGAAAGATGTATACACGTGTTTTCACTTTTTGGCACAAAGCCAAGGTGAATATTGTAACGGTTCCATTTGCAATATTATTCTCCTTATAATTAAAATCATGGGATACTTTTTCATCAATAAGGATTTACAAATGTTCCTCGATGGGTTTGAAATGAAAAAAAATCATCGTATTGAGGGTTTTTATTACAATAGGTAAAATGATGATTATATCTTTATAAATCAGTTTGTTGAAGATAAATTGAGATATGAGGCGGTAAAAAAATAAACGTGTGCGTTGGGAAGAGGTCATACTATGGGATCGCTTTGTTGAAGGATGCACTTAACCGATAGCATGTTGAATGCTTAATAGTGATGCGTTTTATTTACACAGAAGAATAGTGCTGTTTTTTTGCTATAGAGTTTTTTGTTATAGACGATGAGATTGGTTCTTTATATTGGCACTTTGGTGAGGGAATGCGTGTTAAAAAGAATTTTTGTTAGAAAAGTGTTGTGATCGGGGGGATTGAATCCTGCAATGAATTTTATAAGAGTGTTTAAAGATAAGGTGTAGACTTGTTGATGCTCAATAGGTCGTAGATTGGTTTACAAGATGAATTCAAGCATGATAGAGGAAAAGATTGTATCCGTATTGGTTCCTCTTCCTGTTGCTCACGCTTATAGTTATAAAGTTCCATCTTCTATGGAGGTGAACGTTGGTTCCTTTGTTCGGGTTCCGTTGATGGGGCGTGAGCTTTGCGGTTTTGTTGTAGATGTTGGAGAGCAGACAGCCGATGGGCACAAGTCTGCTTCGGTGGCGCGTGAAAAATTACGCTTTCTGCTTCATGTTTTTGATTGCCCCCCATTAAAAGCAGAAATGATCACATTTTTGCGTTTTGTTAGTCGCTATACAATGGCGCCTTTTGGTCTTGTAGCACGATTGGTTTTGTCGGTACCGGCTGCTTTAGAGCCGGAAGCGCAGATGCTGGGTTTGCGATATTGTGGTGGAAATGTAGAACGTCTCACACCAGCGCGGTCACGGGTTTTGGAATTGGTGCGTAATGAGAAGATATGGACACGTTCTGGTCTGGCACATGCGGCTGGAACTTCGGTTTCTGTTGTTGAAGGTTTAAAAGCGCTAGGAATTTTTGAAGATGTTAAGGTTCCTGCTCCTGATCTTGTGGCAATGCCTGATCCTGATTTTTGTCTCCCTCAGTTGCAGGGAGCGCAAAGTGAAGCAGCAACATTATTGCGGGAAGGTGTTTTATCTTCTCAGTTTCAAGTTTTTTTGCTTGATGGTGTTACGGGTTCAGGAAAGACAGAGGTTTATTTTGAAGCGGTTTCTCAAGCCTTTAAAGAGGGCAAGCAGGTTTTAATTTTATTGCCGGAAATTGCTTTAACACAGCAGTTTTTAGATCGTTTTTATGCACGTTTTGGCGCTGCGGCAGCAGAATGGCATTCTGATTTGACGCCACGTCGTAGAGAACGCGTCTGGCGACAAGTTGCAGAAGGGCGGGTGCGTGTCGTTGCGGGGGCTCGTTCAGCACTTTTTCTTCCCTTTCATGAGCTTGGCTTGATTGTTGTCGATGAAGAGCACGATAGCGCTTATAAACAAGAAGAGCGCATTTTTTATCATGCGCGTGATATGGCTGTTGCACGGGGCTCTTTTGAGCATTTTCCTGTTATTTTATCTTCAGCCACACCGTCGATTGAAAGCCAAGCCAATGTTTTAAAAGGGCGTTATCAAAAGGTGCATTTACCTTCCCGTTTTAAAGAAGCTGCACTTCCACAGTTGCGGGTGGTTGATATGCGCCAAGGAGGGGTGCAAAAGGGGCGCTTTATTTCCTTTGCTCTTGAAAGGGCTTTAAAACAAACGCTTGATAAGGGCGAACAAGCTCTTCTTTTTCTTAATCGTCGTGGTTATGCACCTTTAACTTTATGCCGAATTTGCGGACATCGTTTTCATTGTACCGATTGTTCAAGTTGGTTGGTCGAACATCGTGCGCACGGGCAACTGAAATGTCATCATTGTGGATATCATGAACCACTTCCTCAAGCCTGTCCTGAATGCGGGACATTAGATCATCTTGTGGCTTGTGGACCGGGTGTGGAAAGAATTGCCGAAGAAACACAAATGCTTTTTCCTCAAGCGCGATCATTGATCCTTTCAACAGATCTCAAAGGAGGGATTGGGAAGTTGCGAAGCGAATTACAAGCCATTGCAAATGGCGATGTGGACATTATTATTGGAACACAGTTAGTCGCTAAAGGACATCATTTTCCCAAGCTCTCTCTGGTTGGCGTTATTGATGCTGATCTTGGTCTTGCCAATGGCGATTTACGCGCAAGTGAACGTACCTATCAGCTGCTTTCTCAAGTTACCGGAAGAGCAGGGCGTGTGGGATTGAAAAGTTTAGGATTATTGCAAACTTATCAACCAGATCATCCGGTTATCAAAGCCTTACTTGCATGCCAGCCAGAAGATTTTTACACACGTGAGATTGCAGCGCGTCAGCATTATCATTTGCCTCCCTATGGGCGGCTTGCCTCTTTGATTATCTCTGCACAACAGCGCCAAGCAGCAGAACATTATGCGCGCGCATTGCGTCAAGCAGCGCCACGGGAAAAAAATATCTCGGTTATGGGACCAGCAGAAGCGCCTTTGGCTTTGGTTCGGGGGCGTTATCGTTTTCGGCTTTTGCTGCAAGGACAGCGTTCTTTTGATATACAAGGGTTTATACGTGCAATGCTTAGCGGTACACCCAAAATGCCCAGTTCCGTTCGGGTTCAAATTGATATTGATCCGCAAAGTTTTTTCTAAAACCAGTATCGCATAAAGTGAAGGTCTCTTTGCTTAAGATGCTTTACTTGAACTCTTATATTATTCAGAATAAGCATCCAGGCAGCAAAATATGATACATGTACATTGCATTAAGTAGAGCTACGGGAAAAAATATCTTTGTTATAAAACCAGCAGAAGCGCCTCTCTTCTTCGAGGGCACTATCATTTCGGCTTTTACTCCTTTTTTGTATGAGGGACAGTATTCTTTTGATAGGCGGATTCTTTTTATAAGGGCTGAAAATGCTTAGCTGTACACCCAAAATACCCAATTCTATTCGCGTTCAAATTGATATTGATCTATGCTTTTTCTAAATCAGTACAATATAGTGCCATATAAAGTGACGCTATGTGGGCTTAATGAGGGACGTGTTTTTGATATTATTTGACCTTAAAGCCTTATGAAGCAGCGTTCATAAGATGTATCAGCGCTGTACGAGTCGTACCTGCGTTTATATGCTAGATTAGGGCGAGAATATTGCATATATCTATTTTATTTATCTTTGACGAGAACACGGACTCATTTTGGAACGTGAAGGTCAAAATGAGCATTCATCGTTGTCATCCTTATTCATTCGGCTCTAGAATTTTCAAAAGCATCCATAATAATAATTTTTATAAATAATAAATATTGATTTATAGTGATAATATGCCGTTATTCATATTATAGCCTCAACTATCGTAGGATTCTCTTATTTAAAATCTATTTATATTGATCAATCAAAACCATTCGTTTGCATGTTACAGATGGGGGAGCATGTGTCGCGTAAAACTATACAAGAGAGGACCAAAATACCTAATCATCTCAAGAATTAAGGGCTGTCGTAAAATTGGGAGATGGCAAAGTGTGTGATGGTGCCGGCTTGTTCTTTCATAAGTGTAAAGATGGGGCTGCTCAATGGGGTTACTATTATAGCATTCATAGGCGTTGTCGTGAAATGGAGATTATCCATTGTTTCATGCTTTTATTACTTTCGTTCTTTAACGGGGCACATTTTTCATGTAAAGCAGAACGCCCAAAGCGGAATATTACAGAACATCTATTGTATTACTACATTCATATGCTTGTTTAAGCAAATGTTTCTCAGCATACTCGAATTCATTTTACGATGTTTTTCGAGTGTAGAATATCAAAGCTTTCATGAATGAAAAAACCACGTTAAGGCTCCCCATCTTTATTTCATAAAGGTATAAAATGGCGCCATTTATTATTTAGCTTTGAGTATTACGAAAACTCTTGGTACTTGAGAGCGTTTATAAGAGGTGTTGTTTTCTTTAATCATTTCCTTTTTTGTTTGTGATGAAGCAAGGGAGTGATTTTGATAAAAAAATTTGAAAAGAGAGAATCTTTCGATATTTGAAGCTCATCCGGTATGAAAAATGATATATTATCATTATAAATCAATGTTTTGTATATTAAAAGAGTGTGCTTACAAGAAAATATTACTTGGTAAAATTTTTTAAAAGGAGTGGGTGTTTGAAGAAAAAAGATCAATGTTTTCTTTAATTTTTAGGAGGATATTCATTGTTTTTTCTTTCTTATCAGTTTGAAATAATAGACTTTTTCAGTCGCCGTCGTCTTTCGTTAAAGGTTTTGTGGTGATAAAGGGAATGTTTTGTTATGGTGACAAGAGCGTTTGGTGACAAGAGCGTTTGAAGAAAAATCAAAGAGAGTGAAAAAATCGCTCAGAGAATGTCAAAAAGAGGCATAAAAAAACTGTGATGCCATCCTGTATATCTAAAAAAATGCTTTTCAAAAATATTTTGAATATTTTATTAAAATTTTTGAAAAGCAGCGATTTGTGGTGTTGCGAGTCGGCTATGTCTATGCTAGAAACCAAGTGATTTTTGTTCTAGGTTTTAAGAAGAAGATTCTTAAGATTGAGAATGTCTGTTTCATTTCATCTGATAACTATCAGAGAGTCGCTCAAGGGAAAGAGGCGGTATTTCGTGTCGGATTCATTTTCTCTCATACCGCTGCCGTTGGTAGATCAACGCTATGCGCAAGCGCTTTTTGATTGCGTTCAAGAAGCCGGAAACGTCGAAAAGGTTGAAAAGGCAGTAGAGGATCTTTTGCTTGTTTTGGAGAATAAGGATTTAAAATTCTTTGTGCTCAGTCCATTCTTTTCAGTTAAAGAGCAAATTAAGGTGATGCAATCTGTTTGTGCAAACATCAAATTTGCTGATAAAAACGCAGGGCAGGTCATTGGTAATTTTTTACGCGTTATTGTAATAAACCGTAGGCTTAGTGCCGTATTTGGTATTTTACATGCTTTCCAGCGTTGTGTTGCACGCGCTCGTAGGCAGGTTACTGCGCAAATTGTTTCTGCGCGCCCCTTAAGTTCTCAACAAAGACAAGAGTTGTGTGAGGCTTTGGAAGGTGTTGTTGGAGGAAAAGTCTTGCTGCACATCATTGTGGATCCAACAATTCTTGGTGGATTAATCGTTCGTGTGGGGTCGTCTCAAATTGATACGTCCCTTCTCACAAAATTGTCTTCGCTTAAGCTTGCATTGAAAAAAGAGGTCAGCTGATGGATATTAGACCATCTGAAATTTCAAAAATTCTAAAAGAGCAAATCAAAAACTTTGACCAAAAGGCTGAGGTTTCAGAAATTGGTTGGGTTCTCTCTGTGGGAGATGGTATTGCTCGCGTTTATGGTTTGGATAATGTCCAAGCAGGGGAAATGGTCGCCTTTCCAAACGGTGTGTGCGGTATGGCACTCAATTTGGAAGTTGATAATGTTGGTGTGGTCATTTTTGGCTCAGATCGTGATATTCGTGAAGGTGATTGTGTAAAGCGGTTAGGCGCTATCGTCGATGTTCCTGTGGGCCCCGCTTTGCTTGGGCGTGTGGTTGATGCGTTGGGAAACCCTATAGATGGTAAGGGGCCCATTAAAGCAACAGAGCGTCGTCGTGTCGATGTTAAGGCTCCTGGAATTATTCCGCGTCAGTCTGTCCATGAACCGATGTCGACCGGATTGAAAGCGATTGACGCACTCATCCCTATTGGACGGGGGCAGCGTGAATTGGTGATTGGTGATCGCCAAACAGGAAAAACAGCAATTTTGCTCGATACATTTTTAAACCAAAAACCTTTTCATGAAAAAGGGGCTGGACGAGAGCAAGATAAAGTTTATTGTATTTATGTGGCTATCGGTCAAAAACGTTCGACTGTGGCACAATTCGTTAAAGTTTTAGAAGAACGTGGAGCGCTGGAATATTCTATTATTGTTGCAGCGACCGCTTCTGATCCAGCACCATTGCAATTTATTGCACCTCTTGCTGGATGTGCTATGGGTGAGTATTTCCGTGATAATGGGCAACATGCTTTGATCGGTTATGATGACTTGTCAAAACAGGCGGTAGCGTATCGTCAAATGTCTCTTTTATTGCGTCGTCCTCCAGGTCGTGAAGCTTATCCGGGAGATGTTTTCTATCTGCATTCGCGTCTTTTAGAGCGGGCTGCAAAGTTGAATGCGGAAAATGGATCTGGGTCGTTGACAGCTTTGCCAGTTATTGAAACGCAAGCAAATGATGTTTCTGCCTATATTCCTACAAATGTGATTTCGATTACTGATGGACAAATTTTTCTAGAGACTAATTTGTTTTATCAAGGAATTCGTCCTGCTGTAAATGTTGGTCTTTCTGTATCGCGTGTTGGTTCTGCCGCACAAATTAAGGCGATGAAGCAAGTTGCTGGCTCGATTAAAGGTGAATTGGCGCAATATCGTGAAATGGCAGCTTTTGCGCAGTTTGGCTCTGATTTGGATGCGTCAACCCAGCGTTTGTTAAATCGGGGTGCGCGCTTGACAGAGTTGTTGAAGCAGCCACAATTTTCTCCACTCAAAACAGAAGAACAGGTGGTGGTTATTTTCGCGGGTGTGAATGGCTATCTTGATGCTTTGGCGGTTTCTGATGTTGCGCGGTTTGAGCAGGGACTTTTGGTGCTTTTGCGTAGTGATTATCAAGATCTCTTAAAGGCAATTGCTGAGCAAAAGCAAATAACAGATGAGCTGAAAGATAAGTTGATAACTGTTCTTGATACTTATGCGAAAAATTTCTCGTGATGAATTGATGGAATGCTTGAATGGCTTCACTAAAAGATCTTAGAGACCGTATCGCTTCGGTTAAAGCAACACAAAAGATTACCAAAGCTATGCAAATGGTTGCAGCGGCAAGGTTGCATCGTGCTCAAGAGGCAGCGCAGTCTGCACGCCCTTATGCGAAGAGAATGGCTGATATTTTGACCAGTGTTGCTGCTGATGTAGATGGTGTTGATGCGCCTGCTCTTATGCGTGGTACGGGGCGCGATGATGTGCATCTTTTGGTGGTGTGTACTGCTGAGCGCGGTTTGTGTGGTGCTTTTAATGTGCAAATTGCTCGTCGTGCACGTGAACAGATTAAGGCATTGTTGGCGGCTGATAAAATAGTAAAAATTATCACTGTGGGTAAAAAAGGCGCGGATATTTTATCGCGTGATTACAAAGGCTTGATAATTGACCATATCGATTTGCATGCTGTAAAGCGAATTGGTTTTGCAGAGGCAGTGATGATTAGTCAACGGATTGTTGATTTATTCAATGAAGGCGCTTTCGATGTCTGTACGCTGTTTTATTCTGAATTTGTTTCCGTAATTAATCAGCGTCCAACAGCTTTGGATTTGATTCCAATGGTTGCTTCAAAAGCAGCTGTTGGGGCAATAGATGTTGTGGAGCAAACCGATCATAACACAGGTTCACAATCGATTGTTTATGAATATGAACCTGATGCTGCGTCTCTTTTAGAGGCCCTTGTACCACGTAATCTTTCGGTGCAAATCTTTCGGGCTTTGCTGGAAAATGTTGCTGGTGAGATGGGCGCCAAGATGACAGCTATGGATAATGCATCGCGCAATGCGGGTGAAATGATTAGTAAATTGACGGTGGCTTATAATCGTCAACGTCAAGCACAGATTACGACAGAATTGATCGAAATTATTGCGGGCGCTGAAGCGCTTTAAATGGAGAAGGTAAGGATTGATGGTAAAAGCAGTAACCTCAAGCAAAGGAACAGAAAAAGGTGAAAAAAAGAAACCAGCTGCTCGTTCCAGCGTGAAAAAAGCCGCTTCGAAATCTCAAGTGGATGTAAAGGCTTCCTCTGTACCTGCGCGTGATGCAGCTAAAGATACACCTGTAAAAAAAGATACATCCGCAAAAAAAGAAGAGCGTGCAAAAGGCGCTGTTGGTGAAATCAAGCAGATTATTGGTGCTGTCGTTGATGTGCAATTTGAAGGTGCATTGCCAAATATTCTCAACGCTTTGGAAACAGAGAATTTAGGTAATCGCTTGGTATTAGAAGTTGCGCAGCATTTGGGTGAAAATACCGTGCGTACGATTGCTATGGATACGACTGATGGTTTGATGCGGGGCCAAAAGGTTGTGGATACAGGCACACAAATTAGCGTTCCTGTAGGAGAAGCAACGTTGGGACGTATTATGAATGTGATTGGGGAGCCGGTGGATAATGTGGGACCAATCGCTTCAACCAAAACACGTTCTATTCACCAAGAGGCACCTGAATATGTTGAGCAATCGACTGTTTCGGAAATTCTCGTCACCGGTATTAAAGTCGTGGATTTGTTAGCCCCTTATTCTAAAGGGGGTAAAATTGGCTTGTTTGGTGGTGCTGGTGTTGGAAAAACCGTTCTCATTATGGAGCTTATAAACAATATTGCAAAGGCACATGGTGGCTATTCTGTATTTGCTGGTGTGGGAGAACGTACACGTGAAGGAAATGATCTTTATTATGAAATGATCGAAAGCCGCGTGAATGTGAATCCAAAAGAGAATAATGGTTCAACGGAAGGGTCAAAGTGTGCCCTTGTTTACGGGCAAATGAATGAACCACCAGGAGCGCGTGCGCGTGTGGCTCTTTCAGGATTGACAATTGCAGAAAGTTTCCGTGATGAAGGACAAGATGTTCTCTTCTTTGTGGATAATATTTTCCGTTTCACGCAAGCAGGAGCTGAGGTATCTGCTCTTTTAGGGCGTATTCCTTCTGCTGTTGGGTATCAGCCTACCTTGGCAACGGATATGGGGGCGTTGCAAGAACGTATTACCAGTACAAAAACAGGCTCTATTACTTCCGTTCAGGCAATTTATGTTCCGGCAGATGACTTGACGGATCCGGCGCCTGCAGCGTCTTTTGCTCATTTGGATGCAACAACTGTTCTTTCGCGCTCTATTGCGGAAAAGGGAATTTATCCAGCGGTTGATCCGCTTGACTCTTTTTCACGTATGTTGGATCCATTGATTGTGGGGGAAGAGCATTACACAGTTGCTTGTCAAGTACAAACCATTTTACAACGTTATAGAGCGCTTCAGGATATTATTGCTATTCTTGGAATGGATGAACTTTCTGAAGATGACAAGTTGCTGGTGGGGCGGGCGCGTAAAATTGAACGTTTCCTTTCACAACCTTTCCATGTTGCGGAAGCCTTTACTGGTTCGCCGGGGAAACTCGTTTCTTTAGAAGAGACAATCAAAGGCTTTAAAGGTCTTTGTGCTGGTGATTATGATGATTTGCCAGAAGCTGCTTTTTATATGGTTGGTTCGATTGATGAAGCACTTGAAAAAGGAAAGCGTCTCATGGCAGAGGCTTCTTAGTAAGAAGCTTCTTATTCAAGAAAAAACTGTCATGGGTATTTTTCGTTAAAAAGGACGCATCGTTGAAGAAAACAGAGAGTCCTTATATCGGGTATTGTGGAGACTTTTGTGGAAAACAATAGAGAAGAGCATTTTTTATTTGAGCTTATATCGCCTGAAAAAATTGTGTTTTCAGAGCAGGTAGTGTCTGTTGTTCTTCCTTCAGCCTCAGGTTATTTGACAGTTATGGCGCATCATGCGCCATTGGTGGCAAGTATTGTGTTGGGTAGTGTTCGTGTTCGCACCTCTTTGGGTGAAAAATTATTTGCTGTATGCGGGGGCGTTGCAAATATTACCTTTTCGGGCTGCTCTTTATTGGTAGAGCACGTTGTGGCTGTAGAGAATCTTTCTTTTGATGCATTAGAACAGCAGATTTTGCAGATTCAAGCGACGTTAGAAGGAGGGATAAGTGATGAGGACAATCATAAAATAGAGTCTTTTTTCCAGCAGTTGTCAGCTGATGGTGCTGTATTGATAGAAGCGTAGCAGAGTATACAGGAAAAGGTGACATGAGCGGAAAAAAGAGTACGGTTGTGTCTGCTAAAAGGAGCGCAAAACCCTTTCCTCGTCCTGGTCGTGTCTTTGCGGGACCTTTGCCAAAGTGCTTTGTTTATATTTTGGCTTCTCTTATTTTGCAATGGGCTTATGGTTTAGGGGCTAATATTGTTCAGTCTAATATTGTCCATCTTACGGGTGATTTTCATGCAACTTTGGCCGAGACGACATGGCTGGTAGCGGCCTATATGGCGCCAAATGTGAGTGTAGCGATTATGTTGATCAAAATCCGCTATCAATTTGGGCTACGCGCTTTTGCTGAATTATCAATTCTTGGCTTTGTTTTGGTTTGCGTGTTGCAGCTCTTTGTTACGGATTTGCGTTCTGCATTGATTATTCGCTTTTTTGCTGGGATTGCTGCTGCTCCTTTGGCTTCGCTTGCGCTGCTTTATATGATGGAGGCTTTTGCTCCAGCAAAGAAGTTTACTATTGGTCTTAGTTTGAATTATATGAATGCGGCTTTAGCGGCACCTTTATCACGTTTGATTTCTCCTGATTTGCTGGAAAATGGTGGTTTTTCCAGTCTTTCCGCTCTGGAAATGGGGTTGGTTCTTATCAGCTTGGTCTGTATCTATACTTTGCCTCTTACTCCTGTTGTGCGTAGTAAGGTTATTCAAAAATTAGATTGGATAAGCTATGGTTTGATTGCTCTTGGTCTTGGATTAAATGCTGTGATCATGTCTGTTGGCATATTGTATTGGTGGTATGAAGCACCATGGATTGGTTGGGGGCTCGCACTTGCTATTTTCTCGTTGGCTATTGCTATTATTATTGAGCTTAATAGAGAAAAACCGTTGATTGATTTACGTTGGATTTTCAGTAAAGAAATGATCCAATCTGTTTTTATTTTATTGATCTTTCATGTTTTTTTATTGGAGCGGTCAAATTTGCCCGTAGGGTTTTTTAATCTTTTTGGTTTGCTCAATCGTGAGATGGCGCCCATGTATCTTGCGGTGACATTAGGGATTCTGTTAGGGGGGGCTGTTTGTGTCTTTTTTTTACGGGCGGGGCGTGAGGATTATTTTTATTTGTTATCTTTAGGTTGTTTGGCGTTGGGAGCTTATTTAGACAGTCATGTAAACTATTTAACGCGTCCGAAAGATATGATGTTGAGCCAAGGGTTGGTGAGTTTTAGTTATGCACTTTTTTTGCCTCCTGCTCTTTTCAAAGGGTTTGTGATCGCTGGTGAGCGAGGACCGCGTTACGTTTTAAGTTTTATTGCTGTTTTTTTGTTAACGCAAGTGACAGGGGGATTGATGGGGTCGGCTTTTTTTGGCAGCCTACAGTTTTATTTTGCCCATAAAAACTTTGAGTCCTTAACACAAAATATTATTATTACTGATCCGCTTATTTCTGGTGAGATGAATACTTTATTTTCGCCTTCTTATGGTGTTTCTGTTCCCAATGGCTTGAGAAGTGAGCAAGGTACTTCTATGTTGATAGAGAAATTTAAGTTAACAGCAAATATTTTTGCTTATGATGACGTTTTTCGGCTTTATTTTTATATTTCAATGGTTGTATTCGTTATTTTTCTTGTCACAATGATTGTTAAGTCATGCTCTTTGCGCGCATTAGAAAAGTAGAGTAATGTCATAGAAAGAGGGGTGCAAAAAAATGATAAAAACATTACGGTCAAAAGCTACGATTGTTGCATTCCTATCGGGTATTACGGGTGTTTTGCTGATTTTGTGGGCTTGGAGACTTCCTCCTTTTGTGAGTAACATTCAAATAACCGATAATGCTTCCATTAAGGGCAATGTTACTCTGGTTAGTTCACAGATCTCTGGGGTGATTGCACGGATTTATGTGCAAGATTATCAACGCGTTGAAAAGGGAATGCTGCTCTTTGAGCTCGATGATTCTCTTTTTCGCCAGCAGCTTGCACGGGCACAGGCTGTTCTCGATTCAAAAAATGCAAAACTGGCAAGTATTGAATTACAAGCACAGCTTTTGCAGGGCGAGATTAATACAGCAGAGGTGGAGTTGGCGCGTTCACGAGCATTTTCCAATGTTGTTCCAGATAGTAAAAAGTTAGGTTTTGGTGATGCGGCAAGTTCTGTTTCTCGTCCTCTTTCACAACTCTTGACAGCTCTCGAAACAAAACGCCAATTGCAAAAACAATTGGATCTTGAACGGCAAAGTTTACAGTCAGAAATTTCTGGAGCGAAGGTGAGTGTTGAGTTGGCAAAACTTAATCTCGATCATACAAAGATTTTATCTCCTCGAACAGGCTATATTGGATTAGTTGGAGCGCGGGTAGGGCAATATGTTATGCCGGGGACACAATTGGTCTCTGTTATTTCTGATGATATTTGGATTATTGCTAATTATAAGGAAACGCAACTTTCTCAGATGCGTGTGGGACAACCGGTTGTTTTTTCTGTTGATGCATTGAACAACAAAAAGTTAACAGGGCGTGTGGTTCGTTTTGCACCTGCTACAGGCTCAGAGTTTTCATTGTTAAAAACGGATACGACAATTGGTAATTTTATCAAAATTGCGCAACGTATTTCAGTACGGATTGCTTTAGATCCTGGACAGGAAGGGATTGAAAAACTCATTCCTGGCATGTCCGTGGTTACCTATGTAGATACTTCGCAGCGAGTCGATTCTGGAGGATAAAATTTTGGGTTTTTTCAGTTTAATTTTTGCGTCATTTACTTATAGCAAATGGATATTCACGTTAGAAGATTTCGTTTGGTTTGCTATACTACATCTTTTAAAGCTCTTAAGCTTCTTATTATTCTATTTCATGATGTAAAATAATGTGCCTTAGAATATTAAAGCGCATGCATCTTTACTCACTTCCATTTCTTTTGAAATAACTCAGTAGGGGGGGATGGAGTATTGGAAGCTTTGCCTGTCGTTTCTAGCAACATCATCTTTTGAGGTGTGGAAAGGAGGCTCTTCTTTTTATCTGAGTGTACTCTTTATGTGATATTTGCAATGATGTGAGGCAGATCATTGAAAAATCTATCTCTGATAGATGTGTTGTTATTATCAATGTGTATTGTGTGTATAACAATGATGCTAAGTTTGAAAACTGTCGCAATAATCTAGCTAAAAAACGCTTATACATAATATTGTACTTTATGGGGACACACTATAGAGCGTATAAAATGTAGTTACCGGAGCAGATATAGCCGATGAAAGATGTGTGGTGTTGTCTATTTGTCTTTGTAAGGGACTAAATCGTTATCTATCTAGGTCAATATGCCTTCGTTTTCTTTTTGTTTTTCAGTTCCAAATATTTTACGAATATTCTCTTGTTATGTTCACTGTAATTCTTAAAGTTTAGCTCGTCCTCTAACTTCACTTTCAGCTCTCCGTTTTTCAGCTTCAGCTTCCCATTTTCATATTCGGCTTTTCGTTTAGCTTCCTCTTCAGCTTTTTTCTGACGTTCTATGGCAAGTTCATGATCAGCTACTCGTACGTTTTCACAATTTTTTTTAGTTTAATGACTATAGAGTGGTTGGGTATAATCTTTGTGTCGTTTTCTAATTTTCTTTGTTGGGTTATTGCCGAGGCTTTCATTTGTAGAACTCGTATTCGTGAATCTGTAGGGCTGCGTAGAGTGTTTGAATGGGCTGAATTTGATCAGTATCTTTAGGACTTTTAAGTTGATCAATAAGCTGTTTTATGGTTTTTTTGTTTTTCACGCGCTTTTTCGTAAATAGCTTGTTCTATGTTGTGTTTTGGCTTTTTGTTCATCAAAAATATCAACTGCGGCTTTTGATTTTGCGTTTTTTAATGGCTCTTTAGTATAAGAATTTTTCTTTCCTCTTTTCAGTATTTTTGCTACTGCTGATACCTGTCAATTTTTGAAAGTGACTAAAATTAGAGCGATGGAGGCCATGACTCTTTTGCTTTTTGAATGTTCTTTGAAGAGCTGCGGATGTTTTATTTAAGAAACCATGTCGTTTTTTTATTTCATCGAGTGGATTTTTAAAATGTGCAAGCTGTTGTTTTTCTTGTTTAATCTGTTCTATATTTTGGCAAAATGAGTTGGAAAAAAATAGAAGAATTATTGCAAATACGCTCGTGTGAAATTCAAAGGAAAATGCAATGATTGTTGTTGAGAAACATTTCTTTTGTCTAAAGGTATTTTTTATAAAAAATACCTGGTAGTGAGAGGAGTGTGGGTTTTCAATATCAAAATATCCTCCCCTTTCCCCAATTAAAATGACAATCGGGGGCGTATAGAGTAAAAGTGTAAGCTTTTCCAGTATTAATTCTTTATTTTTAGTCTATATACACAATGAAGTTTTGGGAAGGCTGGGAAATTGGGGGAAGTTTTGGATTGAATATTTGAGTTGTTATCTTATTGTCCCGTGAATATCCTCATTTTAGGTGTGGTATCAGGCATCTTTTTGATGCGTTAAGTGTTTGTGTGGGGAGCACATTCGTTGTAGGGCTTGTTTGTTGCCTTTAGAAATGTTTTCCTTTGAGGGGTGGTGATGTGAATCGCATGCGTTGATAGGTTTCCGATAGACAAAAGCTGGATTATAGACTGGCTGGATGGCTGGAAAACTTATCCTTTTGGGAGAGGGCGTAAAGTTAGGAGAAAGACGTAAAGTTTATATTTTGTAAACCATAAAAATGCCCGCTTTGAATCGGGCATTAAAAGGGAAGGTTATTGATTGCGTTATTAATGTTTACGGATTAGCAAGAAGCTTACTAAAACAATTCCTGCTGCTAATGCGAGGGTTTTTTTAGGATTTTCTTTCGCTTTTTTCTTTAATTCTGTAGCATGTTCGTTGAGGTGATAAAGTGCGTGACGGCCTTTTTGTTTCCATGTGTTAAACAGCTCAGAAATGTTTTCAAAGCTATCATTTTGAAAACTCCAATGATTTACGGGGACCAGCTCTCTTTTTAATTGTGCTATACGTTTTTTAATTTTAGCATTTTTTCTATGGGGTGAAAATAGACACATTTATTGACTCCTTCATGTGTTAAATTGTTGCGTGACAGTTGGAATTGTGTTTGGGGTTTTGCTATAACGGCTTGAAAATTGAAAAGTTGCATTGATAATGCCGCGCGTGGGTGAGATGAAAATTAAGAGTTTGAGTTTAATGAGGCATTTTTTAATGTGTCCGAGTTCATTTCATGATGGTTTTTGTTAAGGATGTAAGGTAAAAATTTTTACAAAATGGTGTAAGATTCATCATAAAGATGGTGGGCGATGTCTTCATTTTTTTGTTTGTTTAAAGTGTTGGGATATCTTTTGGCACTTGAAATAGTTTATAAGGAGTTTTTATCTACATATTCTCTTGTGGCTGTAGGGAGTGGTATTGATTGATTCAATTAAGAAGATTTAAAATGAGGAAATCTTACGATATTTGGGTTTAGCATTCAAATTTGTAAAAAATAGATTATTATAAATCAATATGTTGGATTAATTTGGCGATGTCTTTCATGCATTTTAAAAATGGTGTTTTGTTAGGCGTTATCTGTTGTGTTGTAAAACACTGTTTTGTGGTGACGTTGATGTAAGGTATCGGCATGCAACTAAAAAATACAGTATTGTCTCTGTTTGGTTTCAGTTTCTTTTTGAATCAACCAAGTGTAGAAGTATAAACTTGAACAGAAGTAGTAGAACTTATCCGGTGCGTCTATAGAATGAATCCACCTATGAGTTGAATTGCATCAGTGTTAGTAGGTAGAACCTTTTGAGAGCAATCTGTTAAGATTGGTGGGCGGTGTAATTTTCGTCCTTTGAAGCGCGGAGGAAGTCAATGTAAGTAATGATTGATAGCGCAGGTTTTAAAAATTTGAGGACTTGATGAATACGACCTATTTTTTATCTAAACCACTTGAGCGTCGTCGATCTGTTGGTGTTGCTGTTGGTGATGTGATCATTGGGGGGCAGAGCCCGATAGTTGTACAGTCAATGACCAATACAGATACCGCTGATGTTGATGCAACTGTTGCTCAAGTGGCTGCTCTTTGGCAAGCTGGTTCACAATTGGTTCGAATTACTGTTGATCGCGATGAAGCGGCCGCTGCTGTACCAAAAATACGGGAGCGATTGGAGAGGTTAGGATTTTTTGTACCATTGGTTGGGGATTTTCATTATATTGGTCATAAGCTTTTATCTGAGCATCCTGCGTGTGCTGAGGCGCTTGCAAAATATCGCATCAATCCTGGAAATGTTGGTTTTGGCGCAAAAAAAGATCGTCAATTTGCAGAAATTATTGAGATTGCTTGTCGGTATCATAAACCTATTCGCATTGGCGTGAATTGGGGCTCTCTTGATAATGCATTGTTAACACGGCTTATGGATGAAAATGCACAGCAAGAAAATCCTTTATCGGTTGCTGAAGTGATGCGGGAAACTGTTGTGCAGTCTGCTCTGCAATCGGCTCTTTGCGCTGAAGAGATGGGGTTGGGACGTGATAAAATTATTCTTTCTGCTAAAGTGAGTGACGTCCAAGATCTTATTGCTGTTTATACCACCTTAGCGGCGCGTTGTGATTATGCTCTTCATTTGGGATTAACGGAAGCTGGGATGGGAACAAAGGGCGTTGTTGCTTCTTCGGTGGCTTTGGGTATTTTATTACAGCAAGGGATTGGCGATACGATACGAATTTCCTTAACGCCAAAACCTGGTGGTGATCGGACACGAGAAGTAAAGGTGGGGCAAGAACTTTTGCAAGTGATGGGTTTTCGGCAATTTTTGCCTGTTGTTGCGGCTTGTCCTGGTTGTGGGCGCACAACCTCAACGGTCTTTCAACAATTGGCGCAAAAAATTGAAGCAGATTTATACAAAAATATGCCTATTTGGCGTGAAAAATACCCTGGCGTTGAAAGCTTGAAGGTTGCTGTGATGGGATGTATCGTCAATGGACCGGGGGAGTCAAAGCATGCGGATATTGGAATCTCTTTGCCTGGAGTGGGGGAAAGTCCTGCGGCACCTGTTTTTATTGAGGGACAAAAGGTAAAAACTTTGCGGGGTGATCACATTGCTGAAGAATTTGAAGCACTTTTGAGTGATTATATTCATACACGCTTTGGGCAAGGTTGAGGTAAAAATCGCATAAGGCTGAAGTAAAAATGGTGTGTCGTTTTTTAAAACAAGCTGTCTTCAATGTGAAGAGGGTGCTGTTGTATGCTGCTTTAGCTATGGTCAATACTGTTGTTGGTTGCTTATTATTTTAGGTAAAACCAGATGATATACCTGTTTTAGAATCAGAAGCTTATGAAGGATATTAATGAGTTTGAGTGTGTTAAGACTATTAAGCAAAACGATATGAATACTTTAATAGATCCGTAAATGTTGTTGCTGGTTTTTTGGCTGCTCTTGAGACAGTAAAATATTTAACGGATTCTTCAAATATCAAATTATAGAAAGAACATTGTTTATTGATTTTTCAGGCATTTTCCCAGCATTTTTTGGGGTATCAAATTGATAGGATTGGAAATCCTTATAGCGATTATAGTCCTATTTGTCGTAAAATATAAGCTTTTATATTGACATAAATGATGTATACGGGTGCCTTTTTGGGCGTTATTGGGGGAATGCATGACAAGTATATTAGCGTTTGGCTTTTTATTTAATGGTATAAGGATTTTAACTGGCGCCTTTATTGTCTTTTATATGCTTGAAAAAGGCTTAACGCTTATTGATATAGGTGTCATTAAGTCGTTTCAGGCTTTTATTATGATGGTTACCGATATTCCTCTGGGATATTTTGCTGATCGAAAAAGTTATAAAATATCGATCGTTTTGGCAGCTGCTTTTGCTGCTACATGGCTCTTTCTCATGGGATTTTCTACAAGCTTTTATGGTTTTCTTTTGGCAGAAACTTTTAATGCCTTATCGCTAACATTAATTGCTGGGGCTTATAATGCTTTACTTGTTCAATATGCAAAAGCAAAAGTGACATCCACTAAAAAAGTGCTTGGTTCCAGCTCTCAATATAATTACATCGGCATGTTTATATTCAGTTTAATCGGGGCATATTTTGCTGATTATTCTAGCCAATATATATGGTATATCGCGGCGTTTTTAATGTTGATGACAACACTATTTGGTTTGTTTTTTCTTGATGACTTGAAGGGGGAGAAAAAACCAAATAAAGCGAATTCTCTCATTTGTGCAGCTAAGGAGATGTTATCTATTTTTATTAAAGTTCCTTATATCTCTTTATGCTTTTATTTTTCATTGATTTTTTTCAATATATTCTCGCAATATTGGCAGTGGATATTTAAAGATTATGATATTAATGTCACTTATTTTGATCTTGGTGTGACATTTTCATTGATATTGCTCTCTCAGCTCTTGGCTAGTTTTCTCTTTACAAAACTAAGTGAAAGAGTGAATTTTATTTTACTGTTGTTTCTTTCGGCTTCACTGATTTTTACCATTGCTTTCTTTGAACCAAGAAAAGAAATTGCTGTCATTTTAGTCTGTATGATTTTTTATCTCATTAAGTATACATATCTTCGTGTAGAAGTTGTTTTGCATGATAGTATTAGTGATCATTTCAGGGCTACATATGAATCTTTCTTGTCAACCGTTGGGAGATTTAGCTTATTGGTATTTTTTTACATGAGTGCGTATATGGTCAATATATTTGGCTTTTTCTCACTCGTTTATATTTTTGCTATTTATTTATTGATTTACTTGTTGGCGGTATTTTTTTTAGAAGGAACTCTCAAAAAAGTTCAGTGAAAATATTAACTTATTACGATACGTGTTTTATAGGGTTTCATAGTGGGGCAAGGCTTTTATTTATTAAGGCACATCGTTGTTTTTGCATGTTGAATGAGAAAGCTGAATAGTGTCAGTTACTCTTATTTAAAATCTATGTATGTTGAAGCAATCAAAGTCATCCGCTTGTCCTTATAAGTAGGCGTGGCGTAATAATCGTTAAAAAGGAAATAAAAATGCTGCTCATGAATATTGCGCCAAGAGTTGCTGATAAGATTGGACGCTGATAAAGAAAATGATTGTGCTGAATTATATGCTTATTAAGGAATGGTGATGGAGCAGTTTTCCCCATTTTCATTGGTTCCTTGCTGGTAACACTTTATCTCATTAGAGCTAATTTAAACAGTTGGACAATTTATAGCCTGTCCTCATAAGAATTCCCTTATGATCGATTTTGATATTTTGATGATCTATTTTATTGTTAGTATATTTAGCGGATTTTACCATTGCCTCCTTTAAAATATCAATCATCTTGTTGAGATAACAACATCTTTCATTCTCATTTTTGAGTATTTTCTCTTTGGTTGCGGCGTTAGCTCTGTATTTTCTGATGTTAGAAAATACTCTTAATCTAGATAGTAAACTTATCTATGGAAACTTTGAATGACAGCCCCCTCTTTGAGAGGGAATAAAACCAAGTACAGAAATATTGTTGAGTACAATTTGCTATAAATAAGCCACAAGAAACCAGCACATATTGATATATTTGATAGGAATCTGTTAGGCTGTACAAATTGTAGTTATTAAAAGATAAAGCGGTGAAATCGTTATCCATAACGCATATTGTAACATTTATAACTCTTTTTTTTTGTATCCGTGTTGTTGGGATGTACGCGCGTAGATAGTCTAGAGCAGTACAATAACCTTTACGAAGAATATATAAGTGAAAAATACGAGGTTTTTGAACATTTTCAAAAGCAGGAACAAGCAAGAAATTTCGTCTATAGCCGTGGCTATCAGAATATAGCGCCCAAATTTGATATTATATGGCATCGTCACATACTGATTGTTTTATGTGGACGTTTTGTTAATTTATTGCGCGGTGATTATAATGAGGAGATGTCATGGGCAATGCTACCCAATGTCATAAGCAGTTTGCGGAATGACTATAATTGGAGAGAAAGCGATTTTATCTGGGCTTATAATATGTCTATGAATTCTACCGACCCCATGATTGATTATGCGAAAAAATTTCTTAATTCTTCAAGTGGAAATGGTATTAGCCCAACAACACAAATTATTGACCTTGTGTCTAGTATGAGAGCTGGTCATGATGACAATACTAAACAAATAGCGCGTTTTTGCATAGAGCTAAACACGATATATGACATGATGAAACCAAGAAGAATTTACAAATGACATTTAATGGGTAGTGAGAAAAATTCTCTCGAAGGATATTAAATGGCTATAATACTCTTGATAATCGCGGCATTTTCTTGGCCATGTTGCATGTTTTTTTATTATGGCTTCAAAAGGTGGACATATTTTCCAGCTTTTACAACAGGTATAGGCTCACTTACAATGATGCTCTTCATTTTAATAAGAAAATTTCACTTGAAGGAGGAAATTTGCACTTGGATTGAAAAAACTACTTATCACAAATTAGATTGCGCTATTATATATAATAATAAGGATTTTCTTTATCTTTCTGTTGCAATGATCATTCTCTGTTTAATCTTATCAATTCTCTTTTTATGCGATGAATTGAATAAACGAGATAAAGAGTGTGACGAATTAAAGTTGTACAGTGATCATGATTATTATTCAATTGAAGTTATTACACAATTTTGTAAATAAAAATGTTTCTGCTTTTGAAGGAGCATGCCGACACAATCATTCACTTTTCTCGCCCCTAATGTTGCGGACAGCCCTTGGCTTTTAAGACGGTTCATAAGAGGCATTTTTTTAGTCTTTTCTTTGATGTTTTGCCCCACACGGCTTTTCCCGCTTGTGACGTGCAAGCAAGTGATTTGATTGATTTAACATACACAGATTTGAAATGAGAGAATCTTATGATATTCAGGGTTCTTATTCAAGTTGAACAACCACGAATTATCATTATAAATCAATGTGTTATATCTTTCTTGCTAAGAAAAGAGAGATCGGTAATAATACTGCTTTGGTTTTTCGTTCTATTGAAATTAGTGGTTTTATTTATCCTGTTATGCCGTAACATACTGTCATTTGAGGGGTGGTGAAGGTATCCTGTTTGATACATTAAGTATTTTAAGAAGTGCATGGTGAATATTCTTAAGTCTTGTTTATTGCGTCTTTAGTTTAAGTGAATCGCATGCGTAGAAAGCGAGAGAAACCTACTCGGTAGGAAACTAGACTGTTTACAGAGCAGATTAGGTTAAAAGACTTTGTTCTTTGAGGGTGGCATAAAAATCAAAATAGCCATTATGTTCATTTTTTTCTGATATTTTAAATACGAGCTTCAAAAAAATGATGCTTAAACTAAACAACGAGCACTTTTGTAAAAGTGTTTTTAGAGAGCAAGCAATACACGAGTGAATTTACAGAATATAACCATATTTGATCTTCTACAACAAGATAGCGTGGAAAGGCATAAAAATTACGATTCTCTACTGAGGGCATTTACTTAGAGCATTGTACTTCTTTTATTGTTTTTTACGGGTTTATAAAATGCCTTGTTTTATACTTATTCTGTTTATTTTTTGCCTTATCGTTAGAAGATTAAAGACATAAAGGAGAAAACGAGTTTTCCTCTTTCGGTCGTTTTTTATTTGGCTTTAAAGCATCTACGGTAATATCTTTTAAAGCATAGTGATTGCGCATTGTTTCACATTTTCTTTCATTCTTTAATGGAAGGCATTTTTCATGCAAAATAGGATACCCAGAATGCATTTGTGTTATAAATTCACGCGGCTTGTTTTAATGAAATTCTTCTTAAGATTTGTCGCACCCATTTCATGATAAGGACTATAATGGAGATTAATGGTAACGTTTCTTTGAAAAGTCTATTATGCATTCAATAAATATGATGGTGTACACTATGTACAATATGGCGGATGAAGTTTAATTTTGGCGTATTGCACTAAAGTGTGCTGCTTGTTGGAGGGGGAGTGCTTTAGCGCCAAAAGGATGTAAGAATGCTTCTGCTTTACTGATGAGTGTATCTCGCTTTTTTTGGGTTTCTTTAATGCCGTAAAGATGAACAAAAGTGGCTTTTTGTGCCGTTTCATCTTTCCCAGCCGTTTTTCCTAGGGTTTGCGTGTTGGCGGTGACATCAAGAAGGTCATCGGTTAATTGAAAGGCTAAACCAAGATAGGTACCAAAATCAGTAAGCTTTTCAGTTAATTCTTTAGATGCATTGCCAATGATGGCACCTGCTTGGCAAGCAAAGCTTATCAGGGCTGCTGTTTTCATGTGTTGTAGAGTGATAATGTCAGTACTTTCTTGCGGTCTTTTTTCAGCTTCAAGGTCCAGCATTTGTCCACCTAACATACCGCCAAGCCCTGCCGATTGTGCAAGAGACGTGATCAGCTTGATTCTAATATCTGTAGATAAAATACTAGCTTTATGAGCAATAATTTCAAAGGCAAATGTTAAGAGGGCATTGCCTGCTAGAATTGCTGTTGCTTCATCAAATGCTACATGGACAGTGGGTTTTCCACGCCGGAGTATATCGTTATCCATAGCGGGAAGATCATCATGAATGAGCGAATAACAATGGATACATTCTAAGGCACATGCAACATCAAGAGAATGTTCTACAGGGACATCAAAAAGTGCAGCACTTTGAATTACAAGAAAAGGACGCAAGCGTTTTCCACCGTTCAGCACACCATAACGCATGGCTTTGATTAAGTTTTTAGGGCGTGAAATTTCACCATTTTGGATTTGATCACTTAACAGGGTATCAAGCCGCTTTTCAACGGTGTCTCTATGTTTTGCAAGAAGGGTGGTAAATTCGTGCATTCTTGCTTCCTTTGTTTTTACAAAAATGAAATTATGAAGTTTAAAGAGAAAGGTTGTCGCTTTTTCTTGTTTTCATAAATTGGCGTCGTTTTTTATTAAAAATCAACTTCTCTTTTTATCCGTATCTCTACTGTATGCGCAAATCCCTTTTTAAACCAAATAAAAATTGAATGAAGGTCTTATAAAAAAGCTTTCATTGGTGTATAAAATTCTCAAATTTTGCAGTGTTTTTGATATTCCTTTGATTATTGTGACACCATTTTTGATAACAAGAAGGTCATTTTTAGTAAGAGGAGGATCATTTTGACATTGCCTCTTCTTTTTTATCAGTGTATAATATCTTAAAATTTTATGGTGTTTTTAAATGAAGCATTGTCATTTTTGACATTGCTTTTTCTGTTTTAATGGATTTGGAGTGTCTTTTTATGGCTGTACCTAAACGAAAAACCTCTCCAGCGAAGAGGGGCATGCGCCGTTCGGCTGATGCTCTGAAGGCGCCGACTTATATCGAAGATAAAAATTCTGGTGAATTACGTCGTCCTCATCACATTGATTTGAAAACGGGAATGTATCGTGGGCGTTCCGTTTTAGTGGTTAAAGACTGAGCGTTTTCTTTCTTTTCCAGTGGTGAACTTCTTTTATTTCATCGATCAATGCACGCTTGGGGCGTGCATTTTCGCTTTAAGATGAATGTTGAGGTTCTCTTGCATCGTCTGCTATCGATGTGGAACAGGGAATGTATCGTGAGCGTTCTGTTTTAGTGGTTAAAACTTTAGCGTTTTCTTTCTTTTCCAGTGGTGAACTTCTTTTATTTCATCGATCAATGCACGCTTGGGGCGTGCATTTTCGCTTTAAGATGAATGTTGAGGTTCTCTTGCATCGTCTGCTATCGATGTGGAACAGGGAATGTATCGTGGACGTTCTGTTTTAGTGGTTAAAACTTTAGCGTTTTCTTTCTTTTCCAGTGGTGAACTTCTTTTATTTCATCGATCAATGCACGCTTGGGGCGTGCATTTTCGCTTTAAGATGAATGTTGAGGTTCTCTTGCATCGTCTGCTATCGATGTGGAACAGGGAATGTATCGTGAGCGTTCTGTTTTAGTGGTTAAAACTTTAGCGTTTTCTTTCTTTTCCAGTGGTGAACTTCTTTTATTTCATCGATCAATGCACGCTTGGGGCGTGCATTTTCGCTTTAAGATGAATGTTGAGGTTCTCTTGCATCGTCTTCTATCGATGTGGAACAGGGAATGTATCGTGGACGTTCTGTTTTAGTGGTTAAAACTTTAGCGTTTTCTTTCTTTTCCAGTGGTGAACTTCTTTTATTTCATCGATCAATGCACGCTTGGGGCGTGCATTTTCGCTTTAAGATGAATGTTGAGGTTCTCTTGCATCGTCTTCTATCGATGTGGAACAGGGAATGTATCGTGGACGTTCTGTTTTAGTGGTTAAAACTTTAGCGTTTTATCTCTTTCAGTGGTAAGTTTCTCTTGATTCATTAGTGAATGCATTGGGTAAGATGCGTTTTTCGCTTTTTCTTGGGAACATATGTGGGATAAAGTTTTGCCGTAGAGAAATGATTCTATTGTGGGAGATGATTTTCTTGTTTTCTTGAGAGGCTATAAAGGGCTACTTGTATCAGTGTCTTTTATGATGACTTCGTTAAGAGCTTGGGTATTGATATAAGTTAGCTCAGTAATAGAATCATTTTGTATCGCACTTAATCTTTATTGATTATAGAGAGAATCCTATTAGACCGTAAAATATCATCGTTTAAGGCAGTTGATCTATGTAAGGCTTTAAGCATATCGGTGTTTTTTATGAGAATATTTAAGGCAATGGTTGTCTATAGGCTTATATTGTGACATGTGATTCTCCTTAAAAAAATAGAGATCGACATCACATTGATTTATAAAGATCATTTGTTGTTTTGCGCCTTGAATGGAAGGTCTATCGTAGGATTTTCTCATTTCAAATTTCTCTCATGTTGAATCAATGACAATCACTTGCTTTTCGGTCACAAGTGGGGATGGTATGTGAGTAAAAACTCTATAAAAAAGGAAAAAATGTCTATAATGAATACTTTCAAATGTAAGAATTGTTGTAACATTGGGATTAAGTGTATGCTGATGCCAGCGTGCTTTCTTATGAGCAGAAAAGAGACAACCGTTACAAGACAGAAGGTGTACACATTCAATGATCTTTAGTGCTTTTAATTGATAAAGGTACATGAGACTTTTCTATGAATATCACGCTGTCTTTTCATATTTTTGAACTAAGAATTGTCCATATATTTTTCTTATTTTTGTGAATATAAGGGATTTGTTGCGAACAGCTTGTAAAAATAAGTAAACTTAAAACCAAATGTGTTGTGTATGGGGATGAGCAAAGTATTTTATCAAAGCCGGTACGACTCTCCAGTTCATAGCTGGTTTATGAGTGATTTTATGGTGGTGCTTACCTAAGTTTATGATTTTTTTTGTTATCTGTTCATTACTAGACAACACATTGATTTATATATATAATTCACTGTTTTCATATTGAATTAGAACCCCGAATAACGTAAGATTCACTCATTTCAAATCTCTCTATCTAGAATCAATCAAAACCACTTGCTTGCACGTCACAAGCGGGATGAGTGTGTGGATAAAATTTGTATAAGAAAGGACTCTTATGAATTGTCTTAAGAGCCAAGGGCTGTAGCACAACACCCACGAGCTGACAAATATAACGATGGTGCCGGCTTGCTTCTTCACAAACGTAAGAGATGGGGGTGGTCAATGGATTTACCGTTATACCTTTCCGGGGGCTGCGAAATGGGCTTGGGTGCCTTGAGAGATGTTTCTTTAAAACAAACCCCGTGAATTGGCAACTGGGTGGCGGGCTGTTTTACGTGAGGGGCGTGATCCCATTAAAGAACGTGAGAAACAAAAGCGTGAGGCAATGCGCAATCTCCATTATTTAAAAAATATTGCTTTAGATGCTTTTGAAAGCCGTAAAGCTGAATTAAAAAATGATGGTGAGGCTTGTGATTGGTCTTTACACTTACGCCTTTATATTCTCCCTAAATTAGGCTGTCTGCCCGTTTCAGAGATTACGCAAACTGAGATACGCAATACGCTTTCTCCCATTTGGCATGCAAAAGCTGGAACAGCTCAGACAGCACTGAAGCGTCTTAATCTTTGTCTTAAACATGCGGTTGCATTAGGGTTTGGATGTTGATTTACAAGCAACGATAAAAGCACGCGCGCTCTTAGGGAAACAACGTCATAAAACGCAAAATAAACCAGCTATGGATTGGAAAGATGTCCCTGCCTTTTATCAGTTACTCTGTAAAACACAAAACATAACACAACTGGCTTTGCGTTTGCTTATCCTGACAGGCGTTCATACTAATCCTTTGCGTCATATTCGTGAAGATCAGATTGAAGATGATATCTGGACAATTCCTGCTGAGAATATCCAATCTTTAGCGGTTTGTTTGAAACAGAGATTGAGACTTTTAAGAGTTCTATGAATCATTCTAGATTTTATGTGTCCGATTGGAGTAAGAATATTGCGTATATCTCGTAATCTCTGAAATGAGAATATAACCTCATTTGGGAAAAATATAAAATTGAAAGGGCAATGCTAACGTTCATTTTTATTGCTATTTTTTAAGTGAGCTTTACTGCTTTCAAAAGTATTTGGAATGCTTTTTACAGAATGGAGATGATGGTTTTAGTTCATGTTTTTTTTATCGCGTTCTTTAATGGGGGAATGCTTCTCATGCAAAATAGAGCGCCCACGACAAAATATGCTTATGTTGTACCGTCACGCGTTTTTTAAAAGGAATATTTTTCAATATTTGTGGCATCCATTTTATGACGGCGTTTTTGAATGTTATAATGGTTTTGTAGAAGGGTAAATGGTAAAGTCTCGGTGTAGTGTATAAACGGCACTATGATCTTTACGCTTCATGAAAAAGCAAGCCTGCTGCCTTACACATTTTGCCAGATTCCAATGTTGGTATATCCTTTGGTGCTTGAGACAGTGTCTTGCTCTTTTTGTACAGTTTTTACCCACAGATCAGCCTCGCTTATGATTGACAAGCAAGTGATTTGATTAATTCAACATGAGAGCAATTTGAAATGAGTAATCTTACCATATTCAAGATTCTAATTTAATATGAATAATGCTAGATTATGATGATTAATCAGTTTGTTATCTATGAAGAAAGAAAATGAGGAGGAATTTGTCGAAAAGTTAGATTGTTTATAGATTGGCGCTGGTTAAGAAACTTTGTCCTTAAGGGCAGAGAGGATGTTAAAAAATAAAACCAGCTTTTCGCTGGTTTTATCGAAATATCATCATTATGATGAGAGAGTGTATTATGCAGCGTAGACAGCTTTACTGTTTTCATCTGTTTCTTCTCTCTCAGTTTTAAACTCGCGTTCCGGCTTGTTGGAGAGATGCATCTCTATGAGATTGATAGCTTCTGTTTCAGAAAGACTATTAATAACCGCAATTTCGCGGGCCATTCTTTCAAGAGCAGCTGTATAAAGTTGGCGCTCAGAGTAAGATTGTTCAGGTTGTAGATTAGAGCGGAAAAGATCACGGACCACTTCGGCGATACAAATAAGATCTCCTGAGTTGATTTTGGCATCATATTCTTGTGCACGACGTGACCACATGGTCCGTTTAACACGTGCTTTTCCACGTAAAACTTTTAAGGCACGTTCGACAGAGTCACTCGCAGATAATTTACGCATTCCAACGGAAAGGGCTTTTGCAATGGGGACTTTGACATCCATCTTATCTTTCGCGAAATGAATGACAAAAAGTTTCAATTTATGTCCTGCAACTTCTTGATCTTCAATCGCTATAATTTGTCCTACTCCATGTGTAGGGTAGACGATATATTCAGAGGTTGCAAATTCTTTGGTCTTGGAAGACGTTCCATGTTGGGATGCCATATTTTAGTTTACTCCCTTATGATCAACAAATGTATCGGAAAACAGGTTATAAACCTGAGGGTTGAGTTTTCTTTAACCAAGTATATTGTACCAATTAAGTGAGCATAAAAGCCGAGTACTTTTAAATCCAAAAAAAATACATTGCTTTACTGTAAAAAGCAAAGAAAAATACTTAGAAAGATGATCATGTTAAAATAACACTAACATCAAACTTTAAAAGAATCAATCATTTCGCTTAAGGATTTTTTTATTTTTACAAGAGAAGTCTTTCAGTCGTTGAAGGAGGAGGGTGTACACTGTATCATTACTCTTCGCCACTTCCTGGATTTTCTGAAAAATACTTTTCTAATTTATTTGGAACGCCATCCATTTCTTTTGCTTGAGAAAGGGGATCTTTTCGGGTGGTTAGATTAGGCCATTTGTTTGCATAATGAAGATTAAGTTCTAACCACTTTTCTAATCCTGGTTCTGTATCAGGTAAAATCGCTTCTGCTGGGCATTCTGGCACACAAACACCACAATCGATGCATTCATCGGGGTGAATAACAAGCATATTTTCCCCTTCATAAAAACAATCAACAGGGCAGACTTCAACGCAATCCGTATATTTGCAGTGAATGCAGTTGTCGGTTACTACGTGGGTCAAGATCAAACTCCATTTGTTACTTTAATTCTCTTTAGAGGAAAGTGGGTGCGTGTTTTTATGATTGGTGAGTTGATCGCGTAGTACAGCTAGTTTCGCAAAAGGTGAATCAGGATTAAGGCGCTTTTCTTTGTGAAAAGGCTTATGATTTGCATGTTTTCCTTGGGATTTGTGGAACTTATGAGAGCGTTTTGCTTGTGATAGTGCTTCTTGAGGGGAATTTTCATTTGTGTGTTCCGCTTTTTTTACAGCGTTCTTCGATTTATTTTGCCACTTATTTCCTAATTTATCATGTTTTTTTTGTGCGTGGTGGTGAAATTGATGCTTATAATGCCATAATAAAATAACTTTACCTTCTTCTGTAGAGCGAGGGGATTTGGCAAAATTCCCAACAGGTTCAGCTGCTGGTAAGCGATTGGTTTTATGGAGATGTTTTTCAATACCAGAGGATAAAGTGTTTGGGTATGAGGTATTTTTTTCTTCTCGTGTTGTTTCTAAATCGCTTATTGTTTGCCATTGACTTCCAACGCATTCTGCTGCAGGAACATCTTGCATTGTCCTATTGACAGGGGAAGAGGCTTGGTGTGCAAAGAGATTTTGTTCAAAAACAGTATTGCTTATGCTGTACGATTGATAACCAAGTCCTTTGAGGATTTCTTCCATATCGTTTTCATTGGCCCCAAGAATGGACATCATGGCTGGTGTAACAAAAAAACTTTTGCCATCATAGGCTCCATCGGGTCTGGGATCACTTCCTTGTTTCCAATGAAGTGCGGGGCGGATGAGATTGGCAAGACGTTCTAAAATATCAATCCGTACAGCACGTTGTCCTAAGATTCGGTAGCCGGCTAATTGATAAAATTTGCGGTTATAGGTAGGGTCAACAATCAAAGAGGTTCGACCAGCAGATAATGCTGAAAAAATTTCACCCAAACCAGTTTGATCTTGTCCCGCATTTTGAAGATTCCACAGGAGAGTAATGGCTTGAACCGGAGCAGGTTTAAGCATTCCGGCAACATAGATGTGAAAAGCGCCAAAACGCACGCCTAGACGCCGAAGCACGGCACGTGATTCTTGCGCAAGTTTTTTGACAATGTCTAAAACTTCGCGGCGTGGTAAAATCCCTAAAGAGTTAAAAAGTTGTAAAGCAAGACTGTTTGTTGAATCCGTTAAATTATCAGCATTGCGCAAATCAAACAGGGGTTTTAAAGTCGTTTCAAAATGAAAGGTGACAAAGCGTTCTAATCGCTTCACAACGTTATTGCGGGATTCTCCCGTGAGTTGTTCATCTGCTAAAACAATCAGTTTTGGTTTGAAAAAATCTTCTGTTGCTACAAGTTGTCCTACGGGTTGACCAATCCAGCGCACAATTCCATCAGAACTGAGGGTAAAATCTCCATTTGCACAAGCACAAAAACGTGTCGCGCGTTTGGAAAAAGCAAGAATCAAATTCTCATTCTCTGTTGAAATTTGCTTCTCAGCTATTTGATCGGTACTGTTTTTGTTGGCATAAAAACGAAAACCTTCAAATTTACCCCTTCCGTGTTTTTCAATGAGAATATCATCTTGAAGAATCTCATTCTGTTGAACAATCTTGCTATCCATGATCATTTTCTTTCTCAGTGTGACACTGGTCAAAAGCTTTTTGCGACAATTTCATAATGGTGCTCTTTCTTTAACACGTTTGTTGCGTTTGCTTCAATCACTCTTGTCATTTTTTGCTGTTTCTTTGCGCCTTTAAAACTTGAATGATTCTTTTTTTATTCAGTTTTCATTCAGTTTAGATGCTTTATATTTGCAAATTACACTTATTAGTTGTATTGTAAAGCTGAAAGCATGAATAAATTCTTCAATTTAAAAGGAAACGGAATTGGTTATCAAAAAACAGCATTTGTTTTGCGTGATCACTTTATTTTTTTTGCTGTTTTGTCATGAAAAGTGGAGAGAAAGTTTTTTCAAATATTTCATAGGCTAAAAGGCATGTTGTAAAGGCATTTTGCAGGTGAAATTGTGTCTTATGACAAGAAGTTTTACCATGACAGTAAAAAAAACAATTGCGATTATAAAATTACACGTTAAAGTAGTGGATACAGAAGTTAACAACTTTTGCGTTCTTTTTAAGCAAAGAACAATGATGTCGTTGCCAAATCAATTTTGATAATTTTAATCGCAAGGGGTTATTATGGGTAATCTTTCAAATGCTGTTTATAAAAGCAGCAAAAATTATAGCGATGCAGACAAAAGCTTAGGACGTAATATGATGCGTTCTGCTATGCAAGCACCTTATCTTGAACGACAAAAAGAGCATGATTTGGCTCTGCGGTGGAAAGACAAACGTGATGATGATGCCATGCATCAAATTGCAGCGGCTCATATGCGTTTAGTGATTGCTATTGCTAATCGCTTTAAACGTTTCAAAATGCCATTGGGAGATTTGGTCCAAGAAGGGTATGTGGGACTATTGGAAGCAGCTGCACGTTTTGAACCTGATCGGGAAGTGCGTTTTTCAACGTATGCAACGTGGTGGATACGCGCTTCTATTCAAGATTATATTTTGCGAAATTGGTCAATCGTTCGAGGGGGAACGAGTTCTTCGCAAAAAGCACTTTTCTTTAATCTTCGGCGTTTGCGTGCAAAACTGATACAAGATGATAGTGCTTTGTCAAAACAGGATATTTTTCGCACAATCGCTGAAAAGCTTGGCGTTTCCGTGCGCGATGTTGAAACGATGGATTTTCGTTTTTCCAGTTCTGATAATTCCTTGAGTGTTTCTGTTTCTGAGAATAGTGATAATCCCATTGCTAAGATGGATGTTTTGGTGGATGATAGTCCTCTTCCTGATGCTTTAATTGAGCAAGTCATTGATGGTCAACGGCGTACACAGTGGCTTTACGATGCGTTGCAAATTCTCAACGAACGGGAGTTGGAAATTATTCGCTTTCGTCGCTTAAATGAAGAGGGGGCGACTCTCGAAGTTTTGGGTGAAAAGTTAGGAATCTCGAAAGAGCGCGTGCGTCAAATTGAAGCTAGGGCTTTGCAAAAATTGCGTTCTGCTCTCCTTACGGTTCATTCAGAAGACGCTTACGATATATAAGCAGTGAAATGCTTTGGGGGGGGAGGAGGAAAGAGAATATATTAAGTGGGGGCATATGAGAATATGATGAAGTCAGTTTTAGGGGGGGGGCATATTTGTTTAGGAATATGCCTCCTTGGGGGCGCTACTGATAAACAGAGGAAGACAGGGGGCAGAGTTAGTTGGAGAAAATATGTATCACACGGAGGACTATAGAGGCATGATGAAATTGGATTTTAAAGTGTTCCTCCTTATTTTCGAATATGCTTTAAGGGGGAGGGCGTGATACAGATAGAAAAGAATTAAAACTGTAGCAGATGAGAAAAAAGGCTTATTCTGTAATAATTTTCACTTTGGTACCTGCGGGTAAAGTTTGCGTTGGTGAGAGGGCGTTGAGGATGCGAAAGAGTTTTTCTTTATATGGTGTGTATTGCATTTTATCTGCAAGATTTGCAACGGTTTCTCCTTGTTTAACACGAACAACACGGATTTTTAAGGGCTGCAATTTTTTTAACTGTGAAGATGAAAGAGAATGAAAGCTTTGTAGCGTTTTTTGGGCAACCTCTGCAAAATTTCGAGAATTATGTGGAGCGGCCGTCAAAAAACGAAAGATGTGGTTGTTGAATGGAATGGCAACCACATCAAATTGCCATTGATCATTGGTAGCATAGGCCTGTGCTCCAAGTAAACTTTGGCTTTGGAATCCTTGACGCGTAAATTCTTGATTGGGGAGCCCTTGAATTGTGATGGGGCGGATAGATGATTGGTCTAGCCCGAGAATCCAGCCGCTTTTCAAATAATCACTCGCAGATATTTCAGCAGGATGTGGAATAGCGTCAAAACGAATCGCAATTTTATCTGGTCCACTGGCCCAAACAGTGTGTGCTGAATGTTCTATTGTAAAATTATTTGGAACAGAAAAAGCTATGCGCAATTGTGGGTGAATAAATTGGTTGCCTCGTACAAAACCTGTATAAAAGCCTCCTCCAAAAATCATGCCATCAATGCTTTTGAGAAAAGAATCATGATCGGATATTGTACTATTCCCTTTACTGATTTTACGCGCTTTTTCTATCGCAAGCCGAATGCGTTGAGGGGTGGTTGGGTGAGAAGCTAGAAAATCTAGAGAGGCATTTTGGGTGCCGGAGATATTACGAAAAGCACTATAGGCTTCCATTGTTTGAAGAAAGCGCGGTGAAGCAAATGGATCATATCCTGATTGTTGGAGCATTTCGAGTGCAAGGGAATCAGCTTCCAGCTCTTGATTGCGGGAAAATTGCGCGAGTTGTTGCTTGTTTTGCATAGGGTTATGAAGTTTTTTGCCAATAGAAGAAAGAAGACGTGAAGACATGTGATTGGTCATCTTTAATTGGGCTTCTTTTTGCAGGCGTAAAATGCCATGATTAGCTCTGATATGTGCTATCTCATGGGCTAAAATGGCTGCAACTTCTGAAGAATCATTGGCTAATGCCAGCATACCACGAGTGATGTAGATCGAGCCATTGGGGAGCGCAAAGGCATTGACAGTTTCTGAGTTTAAAATTGTTACAGAATAGCTTTGATGAGAACTATGTGATGCAACTGCCAGTTTACGGACAATCTTTGCTAAAAGGTGTTCAAGTTTTGCATCATGATAAGCGCCACCATACATTTGCAGAATACGTGGGTGTTGCAGAGCGCTTAATGTGACATAGATATTGTGGTTGTTGGTACGTTTGATCGTTTTAGAAGAAGTGGAAGAAAGCCTATCATTTTGAGAAAGTGGTGTATGACAAGCCGAAAGGAGAAACGTTAAACTTATGAGAGTGGCTTTATACAGGCACGAGCGAAAAAGAAAATTGCGGTGAAAAATGGGGTGCGTTGGACCATGGTGCACATTATTTCTGCGGAGTAATTTGGCAAATTGCATTTGTATCTTTGTATCGTATGTTTCTTTAAGAAAGGCATTAGAGATAAGGATTCGTTTGGCTATATCATGCTTTTTGTTTATAGAAAATGACTCTCACTTATAAAAAAATGCACTGTAAAGAAAATTTTGTGAAAGGCAAAGTATGGCATGACAACATTTACGATATTATTAAATGGGGATGTTCATATCACTGATCGTTTGCTTAATCAAATTCAAAACAGTCGGGTAATTGCTGCTGATGGTGGTATGCGTCATGCGGCAGCGCTTAATGCGACGCCTGAGTTGTGGTTAGGGGATTTTGATTCATCAGATGAGAATTTAATACGTCAATATAGTCATGTTCCGCGTGAAGTTTTTCCCTCTGATAAAGATATGACAGATAGTGCTCTGGCATGTGAAAGAGCGCTGCAAAATGGCGCTAAAAAGCTTATTTTGTGCGGTGCTTTGGGAGGGGAGCGAAGTGATCACAGCCTTTCTCATATAACGCAAGCGTTGATGATGGCTGAAAGGGGTATTTCAGTGTTGTTGACAAGCGGTTTGGAAGAAGGTTGGCCGGTTTTGTCAAAACCTTGTTCGTATGATTTGCCTAAGGGATGTTTGTTTAGTATTATCGGTTTTTCTGATTTAAAAGGTTTAACTCTTAAAGGGGTAAAATGGCCAATTTGTGACAAAAATGTGTCATTTGGCTCTTCTTTAACACTTTCTAACCGTATTTGTGGAACCTTTTCTTGCCATTTAGGTTCTGGAAAAGCTATATTGTTAGTGTCTGTACCTATTCCATAAAGCTCTTCCAATATATTTTGAATAAGGCAGGGGGGGGCCTAGTGATGAAGTGCCGACATAAACGATATATGTATTGATCTTGAGAAGGAAAGGTTTTGATATGTTAAAATCAATTTTTAAAGTGGCCGTTGTTTCAGCCATTGGTTTCAGTTCAGTCGCTTGTACTACAAACGATGAACGCGTTGCACGTTACGGCGTAGGAGGAGCAGCAATCGGTGCTTTGGCTGGAACTGCTATTGCTGGAAGTACGCCTGGAGCAGCACTGACCGGTGCAGCATTTGGTGCTTTGGCTGGAACAGTAACAGGTGCAGCTGCAAATCAAAGAAAACAACAAAGACAGGTATCACAATTGTGCACGTATCGTGGTCGTAGAGGGCATGTTTACCAAGCACCTTGTGGACAGAGAGTTCCTGTACGACAATTATGTGCTTACCGTGATGCAAGAGGGGTGATGTATAAAGCACCTTGTCCGCGCCGCGTTCGTTAATGGCGGTGCCGCTTCTGCGGCTTGACCGCATTTTCTTAAATTTTGGAAAAACGCCTTTGCTCAATCAAGCTTCTTTATCGGTTGAGCAGGGGGCGCGTATTGCGCTGGTCGGCCGTAATGGTTGTGGAAAATCGACCCTATTAAAAATTGCCGCAGGAATATTAGAACCTCATGGTGGCGAAATTTTTCGCCACCCGCGAGTAACGCTCCGTTATGTCTCACAAAATCCGGATTGTTCAGGATTTGAAGATATTAATGCTTATATGGAAGCGGGGCTGGACGATACATCTGATGTCCAGTGGATCAATACGCTTCGCACAAATTTAGGGTTTTCTGGGGCGGAAAAATTGGAAACGCTTTCGGGAGGCGAAAAGCGGCGTGTTTCACTGTTACGGGCCATTGCTGCAAAACCCGATATTTTGTTCTTAGATGAACCAACCAATCATCTTGATTTACCAACCATTGAATGGCTGGAAGCTGTTTTGGCTTCTTTGCGTTCAGCGATTGTGGTGATTTCCCATGATCGGCGATTTTTAGAAAATGTTACGCGGTCAACGGTATGGCTTGATCGTGGCACAACCAAAAGACTGGAAAAGCGTTTTTCTGAGTTTGAAAATTGGCGTGATAAAGCACTGGAAGAAGAAGCCATCGAACAGCATAAATTGGGGCGCCAAATTGCTCGTGAAGAGCAATGGTTGCGTTATGGCGTGAGCGCACGGCGTAAGCGTAATGTACGGCGCTTAGGCGAATTAAAAGACTTAAGACAGCGTCATCAAACCTATAAAGGGCAGCCGGGAAATGCACTTTTGACAGCAGCAAAAAGTCATGATTCTGGGCAATTGGTGCTTGAAGCAAAGAAAATTTCAAAATCCTATGGTGATCGCATTATCGTGAAAGATTTCTCTTTGCGCATTCAGCGGGGTGATCGAATCGGGTTGGTAGGACCCAATGGAATCGGAAAGACAACGCTCCTTTCTGCATTAATTGGGCAAGAAGCCGTGGATAGTGGAACGGTGAGGCATGGCTATAACCTCTCTATGGCATTGCTTGATCAGCAACGTATTTTAAATGAAGAAGAAACTTTAGCGCATTATTTAACGGGGGGAAGAGGTGATACTCTTGTGATCAATGGGCTGGAGCGGCATGTGGTTTCTTATATGAAAGACTTTTTATTTTCACCGGAACAAGCACGCACTCCCCTTAAAGAATTTTCCGGGGGAGAAAGAGCACGCCTCATGCTTGCACGACTTCTTTCTCGTCCTGCAAATTTTTTGATTCTTGATGAACCGACCAATGATTTGGATATGGAAACTTTGGATTTGTTGCAAGAATTTATTGCTGATTTTGCGGGAACAGTATTGTTGGTCAGCCATGACAGAGACTTTTTAGATCGTACTGTAACGCATATGTTGGCACCTCAAGGTGATGGTCATTGGGTTTTGTATGCGGGCGGCTACAGTGATATGATGGCGCAAAACCAGCATGCTCTTCGTTTACAACGCAAAAAAACAGAATTATCGCAGCGTAAAGCACCTTCAAAATCTCATGCGGGAGAGCTTTCAAAGCAGGACACATCAACAGATCATGGCTTGATAGGGCGGGAGAAAAAAACACGAAGTAAATTGTCTTATAAGCAGGTTTATGCATTGGAAAAATTGCCTGAAGAAATTGCTGTTTTGCAGGACGAAATCAAAAAAATTGAGCAAGAACTCTCTGATCCAGCTCTCTATCGCAGTGATAAAGAGCGTTTTGAGCGTTTATCAACAACGTTGGAAAAAAAGAAAAATACTTGCACACAAAAAGAAGAAGAATGGTTAGAGCTTGAAATTTTACGCGAAGAAATGGAAGCGTGTTCACGGTAATGTTTTAGATATTAATATCTAAGCATTTTAATTCGTATTGCATCATCGCTTTTCTTTGATTTGTTACAAGATCTTATGGCTGATTTTGCGCGAACAGTGTTGTTGACGAGTTATGGCAGAGACTTTTTAGATCGCACTGTAACATATAGCACCTCAAGGTGATGGTCATTGGGATTTGTATACGGGGGCAGTGATATGGTAGCGCAAAACAAGCATGCTCTGAGCTTACAAGGCAAAGAAACAAAACTATCTTTGCCGTGAGTTTTTTCAAAATTTCGTATATGGAAATATGCCAGTTCCATTGCATACTTTGCCAGTCCCCAATGTTGCTACAGCGCCCCTTGGAACTTGAGAGCATTCATAAGAAATATTCCCTTGTCTTTACCTTATGCTTTAAACATACCACCTCCGCTTATGATGGAAAAGCAAATGATCCTCATTGATTCTAACGTAAGAAGTGTTGTGATGAGGAAAGCTTACTGTATTCGACATTATGATTTGAGTTTAAAAATGATGATTTGTTAAGATAAATCAACGTGTTATTGTGACATTGTCTAGGAGGAGAAAATGATGGCAATTAAAACAAAGCGAACAATTTCTACATTGATCGGTTTAGAAGATGCAGCTGAACTGTCTTCTTATTACCTCCGTAATGCGAATCATCTGCATCCTTTTGAACCTGTTAGATCTGATGATTATCATACCCTAACAGCTTGGGAAACACGAGCCAATGCATTTGCTTGTGAAAGTGCACAGGGACAAGCATATCGATATGCTGTACGATTAAAAAATGAAAACACAGTCATCGGTGTTGTGAATTTTACAAATGTGGTTCGGGGTGTTTTTCAAGCCTGTCATCTTGGTTTTTCTCTTGATGAAAAACAACAAGGCAAAGGTCTCATGTTTGAGAGTTTATCGGCTCTAATACGCCATATCTTTCATGTTTATCATCTACATAGAGTGATGGCAAATTATAGACCTGAGAACATAAAAAGCGAACGTTTATTAAAACGCCTTCATTTTGAAAAAGAGGGCTATGCCAAAGACTATTTGATGATTTCTGGAAAATGGAGAGATCACATTCTAACCTCTCGAATCAATGATCTTTATGAGTCCGTTAATAGATTCCAATAAAGTTTTGTTAAGGGTCTTTTTATCAAATGTGTAAATATGCTGAATTTCTCCCTATCCTCAAAGATTAAGATCTTTAACCACCTCTTCTTTTATAAATAGTTTAGAATCTCGTTTAGCGGATTTCAACTGCTGACCATTTTCATATGTTTCTTTTCGTAGATAATAAATTGATTTATCATCATAATTCATTTTTTTCAATTTGAAGAGAGTCCTCAATATCGGAAGACTTTCTCACTTCAAATTTATTGATGTTTAATCATAAAAAACACCTCTCTTGCACATCACAAACTGGGTTGGCATACAAGTGAGGGTTTATGTGGATAAACAATGATTGAAGAATAAGAATAAAAATTCTCTGTATAAATCCTTTTAAATGTGAGGGCTGTTGCAATATTGTGTATTCTGTGACCGATAGTCTCGTTACAAGTTACACAAACGGCTTATTGTTTGGGTGAAATTTTTATACATTCATTTATTTTTTGCCATTTGTTTTTTGTATTTTCTTTTCTTAAGAAAATTTCCAATGTTATCAATGGTTTAATTCATGCCAAGCGCATTTTTATAAAGTTCAATGATTGCTTCTTCTTCCATTCTTTCATGCTCTTCTTTTTTACGCAGCCGTATAATGCTTCGAACAGCTTTACTATCAAAGCCAGAGCCTTTAAGTTCAGTGTAAACGTCTTTAATATCATCAGAAATGGTTTTTTTCTCTTCTTCTAGTCGTTCAATACGTTCGATAAAAGAGCGTAATTGGTTTACGGATATAGCGTGTGTTTGATCGGTTACTGTATCGTTCATTGTATTTTTCTCCAAGTTATATATTTAAAGTTGTTTTTCGACGACGAATTTATGTTAAAAAAGCTTGAAAATAAAAAGTAAATCAAGCTACACAGCTTTTTTACAAATTGACTTTAAATATTTTGTAAAATTTTTAAGATATATGCATTGATAAAAGGGCTATAAAAAGAAAAATATGAAAATATACGTTTTAGACTTGAAAAGCTTTTAAAAAAGAAATGTGTAATTTGTTTTGAGAATTTGACATTATAGAGGAAGTTTTGTGATTTTAAAAAAACGATATTGGGTGTTTCAGAAAGGATTAAAAGTTTTTCTCTTGAGTATTTTGCTCTTGTTTCCCCTCGTTGTTTTTGCAAAAGCTGACTTTAGAGTTTGTAATACAACCCAACAGTCTGTAGGGGTTGCTCTTGGATATCGTACATTTTCAGGGTGGGTGAGCGAAGGCTGGTGGACGGTACCAGTGACGGAATGTAAAACTTTAATTGAGGGGCCTCTTGCTTCACGGTTTTATTATTTTTATGCGGAAGGAGCACAAAAAAAAGGGAACTGGGCAGGCTCTGTGACCATGTGTGTACAAGATAGCCAATTTACCATTCAAGGGGTTCATGATTGTTTCCCTCGAGGATATCAAAAGGCTGAATTTAAAGAGATCGATACCGGAAATCAAACCAGTTGGATGGTACAGTTGACGGATGAGTCTTTGTTAAACAATTCAGTTATACCTTCTCTTTCAGGAAATTCTCCACCGTGAAACGTGCACGTAAAGTAAAAATTATTGCGACTCTTGGTCCTTCTTCTTTTTCTCGTTTGATGATTGAGAAGCTTTTTAGGGCAGGGGCAGACGTTTTTCGTCTTAATATGAGCCATACTGATCGTGATATGCTGGGTGATTTGGTCAAGTCTATACGAGAAGTTGAAAAAACAGTTCGACGCCCCATTGGTATTTTAGTGGATCTTCAGGGGCCAAAACTGCGTGTGGGGCGTTTTGCTAAGGGGCAAGAAGATTTGCGTGTTGGGCAAAGCTTTACATTAGATAATCGCGATGTTCTTGGTGACGCACAGCGTGTTTTTTTCCCTCATGAGGATGTATTTTCGGCTGTTAAACCAGGGGATCGGTTGTTGATTGATGATGGAAGGGTGGAACTGCGTGCGCAAGTTTGTGATGGTCATTCTGTACAGTGTCGCGTGGTTTCTGGAACCCGTATTTCTGATCGAAAGGGTGTCAGTTTTCCCGATACAATTTTGCCTTTTGATTCGATGACGTCAAAAGATAAGGAGGATCTTCAGGCTCTTTTACAGCAGCCTGTTGATTGGGTTGCTCTTTCTTTTATTCAACGTCCAGAAGATATTATAGCGGTGCGTCAGTTGACGAAAAGCAAGGTGTCTTTGATGGCTAAAATCGAAAAACCTCAAGCCTTGGAGCATATAGAGAAAATTATTGAGGTATCCGATGGTATTATGATTGCACGGGGTGATCTTGGAGTGGAAATGCCCTTGGAAAAGGTCCCTGCACTTCAGATGGAGCTCATAAAAGCTTGTCGTTTAGCAGGAAAGCCTGTTGTGGTGGCAACACAAATGCTCGAATCAATGATTACATCTCCTGTTCCCACACGCGCAGAAGTGTCGGATGTTGCTACAGCAGTTTATGCAGGAACAGATGCGGTGATGTTGTCTGCTGAATCTGCTTCTGGTCGCTATCCTGAAGAAGCTGTGCTTATGATGGACCGAATCGCGCGGCAAATCGAACAGGATCACACTTATGCTGCTCAGGTTGGGGCACAACATCCAGCACCAGAATCAACAGGAACGGATGCGATTTCTCTTGCTGCGCGTCAGATTGCTGAAACACTTGCTCTATCCGCTATCGTTGCCTATACGGCTTCAGGAACAACGGGGGTGCGCGCCTCTCGTGAACGCCCTAATAGACCGATTATTGCTTTATCGCCCATTGTGGAAACAGCACGGCGTTTG
>NZ_JBHINK010000003.1:20887-100650 GCF_042194905.1 Bartonella sp. CL63NXGY | reverse complement strand
GGAACGAAAGGGATTTGAGCCGTTTACGCATGGTGTTTTTTCATGCGCCTTTGAACAGGCTTTAAAAACAACGGGTGTGCGCCTCTCGTGAACGCCCTAATAGACCGATTATTGCTTTATCGCCCATTGTGGAAACAGCACGGCGTTTGGCTTTAGTTTAGAGGATATGGTTGATCGTGCAGCAGCTATTGCATTTCAGGAAGGTTTTTGCAAAGGAGGAGATCGCTTCCTTGTGACAGCTGGGGTTCCCCTTGGAACGCCCGGTGCGACAAATCTCTTGCGTATTGCTTCTGTCTCTCAAGATGGAACGAAAGGGATTTGAGCCGTTTACGCATGGTGTTTTTTCATGCGCCTTTGAACAGGCTTTAAAAACAACGGGTGTGCGCTTATTATGAATGCCTCCATAGACCCATTATTCTTTTATCTCCTATCGTAAGATAGAAAGGTATTGCGTTAGGTCGTCCAGTTTGGGGATGGGAGCAGATGCGGTGATGTTGTCTGTTGATTTTGTTTTAGTTCTGAGGAAGCTGCTTTTACGGTAGGGCATTTAATGGGAGCCCCCCTTTTATTTCATTAAGGCATATTGGGGATTGCTTTATTGAGTTTATACGAGCGAGATGTTCATTGATAATGAGAATTTATTCTTTTTCTTTTTGAATGAGAGCCTTGAAATTGTTCTCATTTTAAACTTTTGCAGACAGAATTGAATAAAATTAAAATTATGTGCCTAAAAAATCGTGCTGGTATGTTATGAGAAAAAGTGATGGGTGAATGTGTTTTTAAAATATGCTTTGTCTGATCATTTGCAACATATTGATTTATAATGATAACTTATCTTTCTTTATCTTCTATCAAAATCCCGAATACCGCAAGATTGTCTTATTTTAAATTTGTGCATGTTTTGTCAATCATGACTATTTGTTTGTACATCACAAGCGGGTGGGTTTTATGGGAAAAAGCTGTACAAGAAAGGCGTCCCTCTTATGAACCGTTTTAAGAGCCAAGGGTGCTGTCGCAATATTGAGGGCTGGTTATAATGATGGTGCCGACTTGCTCTTTTATTAAGCTTGGAGATTTTGGGTGGTGGGGAGAGGAATATGGATTATTTGTTATAAGGATAAAAATAGCGGTAGAGGATGTTTTCAAGAGCTATTATTGTTGTTTATGATGTTTGAGGTTGTATGAGATTAACATACTCTTCGGTTTTGACTTTTTTCCTGCTCTAAAGGATGAAAATACTTAATTCACGCTGGTTTATAAATGATACGGTTCTTTTCGGTGGGTTTCATCGGATGAACATTCTAGGTGCAAAGACTCTATGGTGCTTATATTATCAAATAGCGGTGTTTTACGGTATAATAGATAAGGTTATTTTTTTAATATATTGAATCTGCTTGATATTATCTAGGGGCAAGGATTTTGGACATGCATTCATAGGGAACATGAATATAGTTCTTTTTTTCGAAGGGTGCTTTATTTGTTTGTTGCTGTTGTCATTTATATGATTTTTTTACATGATGTTGGTTTTGTTATCTTATTGCGCTGTTAAAAGACATCTCATTTGAAATGTGGTGATATAAGGCAGCCTCCTTGATATAGGAAGCGTTTGTGCGGAGGTGAAATATTCAGGGTAGGGCTTTCTTGTTGAGGTTTAAGTTAATCCCATAAGTCGTGAGTAGCTGGAATCCTTCCTATAAGAAACCAGACTGTTTACAGACTGGCGTGGGTTTAAGAATTTTTATCCTGTGAGATGTGGCGGACAAGTCAAGTCTCTGGTTTATTATGCGCTGATGTACTTTTTAGAAATCTTCCTGTTCTTGTTCTTGAATGTTTGTGTGGTTTTGATCATCTTTGAGCAATTGGTTGGTGAGATTTTCAATGCGTTGTGTGGTGTCACGCATAATTTTCCCCATGGTGCGGTCTCTTTCGTTGTGGAGTCGTAAAAGAGCATTGTAGTCTTCTTGTAATTTTTTATTTTCTCGTTTTATTTCTTCCATTTCATCGATAATCATTATGCCAGCCATAACCGATAAACGATGGTCGCCAATTTCACCAAAATTGTTCTTTAAATGTGTGATATATTGATCTAATTGAGCAGCAAGCGCAATAAGACGACGTTCTTGTCCTTTGTCACAAGCCATGCGATAAATTTTACCATCAATGGTAACGGAAACAGTTTCCATACATTCAAACCTTTATCTATCAATGACAACACGAATTGTTTCCATTGCTTTAATAAGACGTTTGGAAACTTCTTTGTTTACGGACTCTAAGCGTTCAATTTGGGCTTCAGCTTTGTCAAGCGCTTGGGCAAGATGGCTGCGGTCAGCATTCATTCGTTGGATTTCTTCTTCCCATTCGTTATTTTTATCAATAACGGCATTACGGTTTATTATGGTGATCTCTAAAGTTCTAAGTGCCTTTTCTAGGTGCTCTAAAGCATCTTGTAGAACTGTAGTCTCTTGGTTCATTGCTTTTATCCTTTGGGTAATTGTATCCTTTATCAATGTGTTATGCAAAAACGAATCACTTTCACTCTTGTGTTGTGTGCATTTTATTTTTAAGTATGTAAGATATTTTAGCAAGCAAAGCAGGGGATAGATATAAATTAAAAGCTGGATTTTTTGCGCGTATTGGCATAAATGACATGGATATACAGGATGCGTGAGGGGAATGTTATTAATGTTATTGAAGTGGTGGCAAAAAGTCTCACGCTAATGGTTAGAAAATAGTATTTCTTGAGAATTTTAAGAGAATACGGAAAAAGCAACAGAATAACGTATTTAACGAAATGGTCGATTATTCATGACAAACACCCACCAACAGAATCAGATGGCCAATGCTATCCGTTTTCTTGCTATTGATGCGATTGAAAAAGCAAATTCTGGTCATCCAGGCTTGCCAATGGGAGCCGCCGATATTGCTACGGTTCTTTATACAAGATTCCTTGCTCATGACCCCAAAAAACCTCGCTGGCCTAACCGTGATCGTTTTGTGTTATCAGCAGGACATGGGTCTATGTTGCTTTATGCTCTCTTGTATCTTTCTGGTTATGAAGATATTGGCATTGAAGATCTCAAAAATTTTCGTCAATTAGGAGCAAAGCTTGCTGGGCATCCAGAATATGGGCATGTGGCGGGAATCGAAACAACGACTGGTCCTCTCGGACAAGGGTTGGCGAATGCCGTGGGGATGGCTCTTGGAGAGCGTTTGCAAAATGCCCGTTTTGGTGATCTTATCAACCATTACACCTATGCGTTGGTGGGCGATGGATGCCTTATGGAAGGGATATCTCAAGAAGCACTTTCCCTTGCCGGTCATTTGAAACTCAATAAGCTTATTGTGTTGTGGGACGATAATAATATTTCTATCGATGGAGAGATTTCCCTTGCTGATAGTACAGATCAGATTGCGCGTTTTAAAGCTTCTGGTTGGGAGACACATAAAGTCAATGGGCATGATCAAGCAGCAATTGCGCGGGCTATTGAGGCGGCACAAAATTCCGATAAACCAACTTTGATCGCTTGTAAAACAACAATTGGTTTTGGAGCACCAAATAAAGCGGGTACCAATAAAGTTCATGGAGCCCCTTTGGGCGCACGAGAAATCGCTGAAACCCGTATCGCTTTAGGGTGGGATGCTGAGCCTTTCGTTATTCCAGCCGATATTCTCGATAATTGGCGCTTGGCTAGTCTCAATGCTGCTAAAAAACGCCAAAAATGGGAAGAAAAATTTGCTGATCTTCCTATCTCAGAGCGTGTGGAGTTTGAAAGATTGATGCGGGGCGATCTCGTGGGCGGATTTGATGGCGCTATTGATACTTATAAACAGAAATTGGTTGAAGAGCGCCCCGTTGTTGCTACGCGTAAAGCTTCGGAAATGGCTCTTGAAGTGATCAATGAGGTCGTTGTTGAGACTATTGGTGGTTCGGCTGATCTAACCGGATCTAATAATACAAAAAGTAGCCAGATGAAAAGTATCTCTGCTGAAGATTTTTCAGGGCGCTATCTGCATTATGGAATTCGCGAACATGCAATGGGAGCTGTGATGAATGGTCTTGCCCTTTATGGCGGCTTTATTCCTTATGGGGGAACCTTTTTATGCTTTTCTGACTATATGCGTCCTGCTATGCGTTTGTCTTCTCTCATGGGGTTGCGGGTGATTTATGTCATGACTCATGATTCTATTGGTCTTGGTGAGGATGGTCCGACCCATCAACCCGTGGAGCATTTGGCTTGCCTGCGTGCAATGCCTAATCATTTTGTGTTTCGTCCTGCCGATGCTATGGAGACAGTCGAGTGTTGGCAATTGGCTTTGAAAGCACGCGGGACGCCTTCTACCTTGGCTTTAAGTCGACAAAATCTACCGCTTTTGCGTCAAGAGTATGAAGAAGAAAATCTCTGTATGCTTGGTGCTTATGAATTCCTAACAGCTAGCGATGATGCACAAGTGACGCTGTTTGCTTCTGGTTCAGAATTGCAAATTGCAGTGGAGGCACATGCGGTGTTAGAAGAAAAAGGCATCCCAACGCGTGTGGTTTCTGTGCCTTGTTTTGAACTTTTTTCTCAACAATCTCTCTCCTATCAGCGTGCTCTCATTGGAGATGCACCGATTAAAATTGCCATTGAAGCTGCTGTCGCCCAAGGATGGGACCGTTTTATTGGCTGTGGTGGTGTGTTTATTGGTATGGAGGGCTTTGGGGCAAGTGGAACAATTGATGCCCTTTATGCGCATTTTGGTATTACTTGGGAAAATGTTGTTGCCACCGTTGAAAAAGAGCTGGAAAAGATCAAAGAGGAAAAGACAAAGTGACAGCTTATGTTGTCATGAATGGGGTGATTGTAGGGCATCATATTTTGTGCAGTATTGTGGATGATCTTGTGCATTATTGTGGATAAGTGAGTGAGTGATCAAGATATTGACATTGTGGGAATTAATGATTTTGGATTGGTGAAATACCCATTTATTGTGTTTTAAATGTTGTGCTTTTAAAAATTGATGAGGAAACATGTGAAATGACAGTTCGTGTTGCAATTAATGGGTTTGGTCGTATTGGTCGCAATATTTTACGTGCACTTGTGGAAAGTGGACGACAAGATGTTGAAGTGGTTGCAATTAATGATTTGGGATCGGTGGAAACAAATGCCCATTTATTACGCTATGATTCAGTTCATGGGCGTTTTCCTGGGATCGTTAAGGTGGTAGGGGATGCTATTGATGTGGGAGGTGGTTTAATAAAGGTATGCGCAGAGCGTGATCCTGCTCAATTGCCTTGGAAAGATTTGGATATCGATATTGCTTTGGAATGTACGGGTATTTTTACTGCGCGTGATAAAGCAAGTGCTCATTTAGATGCGGGGGCAAAGCGTGTTCTTATTTCTGCGCCTTCTGAAGGAGCAGATCTTACGGTCGTCTATGGGGTTAATCATCAATCTTTAAGCAGCGAGCATCGCGTTGTTTCAAATGCTTCTTGTACAACCAATTGTTTGGCGCCTGTTGCACAAGTTTTACACAATACGGTCGGCATTGAAAAGGGCTTTATGACAACAATCCATTCTTATACGGGTGATCAACCTGTATTGGATACAATGCATCGGGACCTTTATCGTGCACGTGCGGCAGCTCTTTCTATGATTCCTACCTCAACAGGAGCGGCAAAAGCTGTGGGATTGGTCTTGCCAGAATTAAAGGGATTGCTTGATGGTGTATCGATTCGTGTTCCGACCCCTAATGTTTCTGTGGTTGATTTGACATTTATCGCTAAGCGTTCCACAACAATCGAAGAAATTAATACAGCTATTGCTACTGCTGCACAGGGTTCTTTGAAGGGCGTTTTGGACACTACAGAAGAGAAACTCGTGAGTTGTGATTTTAATCATAATCCTCATTCAGCTATTTTCCACAATGATCAAACCAAAGTGATTGATGGTAAGCTCTGTCGCGTTCTGGTTTGGTATGATAATGAATGGGGCTTTTCTAACCGTATGAGTGATACGGCAGTGGCTTTTGCTAAGACAATATAAGAGGACCTCAGGGTCCTCTTTTTATAGGGAAAAGTCTCATTTTTGTGCAATTTTGAGAAAAACAGATAGAGGCTGTTGTTCTCATGCGCTAGAGAGAAGAGGCTATTGAAAAATTGATGATGTGTTTTGTTTTAATACTGTGTCAATACGTGCTTTTAAAAGATGCATGAAAGAGTAAACTTTTAAAAAGTAAGATCTGAACGAGATACCTTTTGAGAAAACGTTAGAAAACAGGAGATGTAAACTCTTTTTCCTAGAAGTAAAAGGAAGCTTTAATGGAGATCAAGTTGAGCCAATGCATTTGTTTGCCACAATGGAATATGAAGATTAAGAGCAATGGTGGGCTTTTGTACATTTGACGATAAAAGCTTTGGATTTTTATTAAGCAAAGGGTGAGAGATAGGCTGTCGTGGATCTCTTGTAAAAGCAAAGAGGGGGATAAGTGGAAAGAAAAGTGGGCAGGGTTGTTGGATGCGTTTTTATTTGAAACAATGGAAAGTGAAGAGGAAGCAGTGATGGGGTTTCGCACACTTGATGATGTTGATGTTTTGGGCAAACGTGTTCTGGTGCGCGTAGATTTTAATGTTCCTATGGCACAGGGCAAAGTTTGTGACGAGACGCGTCTTGTACGGCATAAAGAGACACTCATTGAGCTACAAAAGTGTGGTGCTAAACTTATTCTGCTTTCTCATTGTGGTCGCCCCAAAGGAAAGGTAGAGCAAGAGTTTTCACTTCGTCCTGTTGTGCAAGTGCTGGAAAAGATCATTAATCAGCCGGTTGCTTTTGCTCCTGACTGTATCGGTTCGGCGGTGCAGGTTGCAGTTGAGTCATTACAAAATGGTGGTGTTTTACTGCTTGAAAATGTTCGTTTTTATGCTGGTGAAGAAAAGAATGATTGTTCTTTTGCAGAAGCTTTGGCTCATAATGGAGATCTCTATGTTAATGATGCTTTTTCAGTTTCTCATCGTGCCCATGCTTCGGTGGAGGGAATAACGCATTTGTTGCCTTCTTATGCAGGACGCTCTTTGCAAGGTGAGTTGCAGGCATTAGAAAAAGGACTTGGCAATCCAGCACGTCCTGTGGTTGCCCTTGTGGGAGGAGCAAAGGTTTCTAGTAAGCTTTTTGTGCTCAATCATTTGGTGGAAAAAGTTGACTCCTTAATTATTGGTGGGGGGATGGCTAACAGTTTTTTAGCTGCACAAGGTATCCATGTAGGAAAATCACTGTGTGAACATGCATTGATGGAAACGATAAAAAAAATCATTAAAAAAGCGCAAGAGTGTCACTGTACGCTTCTGCTCCCTCAGGATGCTGTCGTTGGATTTCGTTTTGAAAAAGATGCACCGCATCGTCTTTATGACATTGAAGATATTCCACAAGATGGCATGATATTGGATATTGGGACGCGCTCTATTGCGCATATCAATGCTGCGATAGATGAAGCTGCTACTCTTGTGTGGAATGGACCCCTTGGTGTTTTTGAGATGTCTCCCTTTGATAAGGGAACCATTGCCGTTGCACGCCATGCAGCAGAACGTAGTTTGACGGGAAAGTTGGTTTCAATTGCGGGAGGGGGCGATACGGTTTTTGCCCTTAATCATGCCGGTGTTGCCAATGATTTTACTTATCTTTCGACTGCTGGAGGAGCTTTTTTGGAATGGATGGAAGGAAAGACTCTTCCTGGTATTCTTGCCCTCATGCAGGCTTAAAGGGCTTCTTTGAAGGGAAGGTTAAAGAAAAACTATACAGTCGTGTAGAGTGTTTTTGATAGTGTTGCGCATTTTTAGAAATTAAGACAAAATAAAGAGGAATTTTTTATGAATGAACGGCTTGAAGATATTGCACTTGCTTTGGTGCATGCAGGTAAAGGTATTTTGGCGGCAGATGAAAGTACGGCGACCATTGGAAAGCGTTTTGAAAGCATTGGTGTTGAATCCAATGAAGATAAGCGCCGTGCTTATCGTGAAATGCTTTTTAGTACAAAAGAAGCGATGGAAAACGCCATCTCTGGGGTTATTTTATTTGATGAAACCATTCGGCAAAAAGCATCAACTGGGAAAATGTTGACGGATCTTATTCGGGATTCAGGCGCTTTGCCAGGGATTAAAGTTGATACCGGTGCAAAACCCTTGGCTGCTTTTCCCCAAGAAACAATTACCGAAGGGTTGGATGGTCTTCGTGAGCGGCTAAAAAATTATTATGCTTTGGGAGCACGTTTTGCTAAATGGCGTGCGGTAATTGCTATTGATGAACACACTTTGCCAACAAGAGGCGCCATAAGACAAAATGCACAAGCTCTTGCACGCTATGCTGCCTTATGTCAGGAGTTCAATATTGTGCCCATTGTTGAGCCGGAAGTGTTGATGGATGGATCATCGTGTGGGCATTCAATTACACGCTGCTTTGAGGTGACACGCACTGTTTTGCAGGCTGTCTTTAAAGAATTGTTTGAAGCTCGTGTTCTTTTGGAGGGGATGATTTTAAAGCCCAATATGGTGATTGATGGAAAGGATGCTCGCAAGGCTTCTGTTGAAGAAGTTGCTGAAAAGACTGTCCAAGTGCTTAAACAGACTGTTCCTGCCGCTGTTCCCGGAATTGCTTTTCTTTCTGGAGGGCAGTCTGATCAGGAAGCAACGGCGCATTTATCTGCTATGAATTCTTTGGGCGTATTGCCTTGGAAATTGACCTTTTCCTATGGACGAGCACTGCAAGCAGCTGCCTTAAAAGCATGGGCGGGAAAAGATGAAAATATTGCTGTTGCACAGAAGGCATTTCGTCATCGGGCTCGGATGAACCATCTTGCGGCTTTGGGACAATGGACAAAAGAACAAGAAAAAGCGTGCGATTGAAGCACAAGCCCTGTTTTTAAATGCGGAGAGATTTTTCATATTTCTGCGTGATTTTTTGTGCCCTCATCATGATAAAAATGGCGGGGGCATTTTAGGCTTGAAAGCTTTCTCAGAGAGTTTTTTCCTTGGACCTTTTAAAAGTCTTTAATGGGTGCTATCGAGAGATAAGATTGCGGGAGAGGTGCAATTTCGAGAAGGGGAGATAATGCTAGGAAATTTGTGAATGCACAGCACTTTAGTATGGTGTCGTTCATGGGTGGGCACTTGCTTTTTGAGTGAAAATCAGAAAGCTCATACTGTATTGAAGAGTTTGATATTGTGATATTTTTTCTTTTTCATGTTGTCATTACTTGTCATCAGCAGAATTTATTTGATTGCAGTTTCAAAGGTGGATTAAGCGGGTAGATTAGAGAGTTGCGATTTCTGAGCGGATTGGAATACAGCTTATGAAGCTTTTCTGCGTCAGGATAGCTTCCTCTTCAATGGGGGTAGTTTTTCTATTGGCGAACGAATTGAATAACTCTTGCTAACAAAATAGATTTGCACCTCAATAAAACACCTATTTTTTCGTTAAAATGGATAAATTTTTCTTGTATTTTTTGATGATATAATTAAAGATAACTAACTTCATAGCATCTTGGCTTAAAACGGGGGGAGTTGTGGACGGTATATCTTCTAAAAATAACAGCATATCTTCTAAGAATACAAGCATCAAAAGAAAAAATCGATACGCAGAACAGAGCTTTTCTGCAATTATGATGCGAAAATTGTGCAATATGGTGCGTGGGGTATTCGAAGGGATCTTTACAGTATTTACTTTCATAATTTTTATTATCTTGCTCAGCATACGTGGACCGGTTCATACCGCATTAAAAGTTTTTGGGTCGGTGAGTGGAATAGGGTGCTTTTTCTTTTTTGTCGGATACTACTTAGAACGCCGTGACGCAACAGCAGATGAAGCCGGTATATCGTTCGCATTACTCATGGCAATTGCTGAAGGCGTTTCTTCTATTTGCTGCCTGTCTGCTGCGTGGGGTTACGACGCTCTCTTATTCCGTTTAGCACCTCCTGGGTATGTTCTTATTCTCCCTGAATAAATAGGGTGCAATTCGTTTGCATACAAATCAAAATGAGAGGCTGTCTGCCTCTCAAATTCTTAATAATCGCTCTCCAAAATAATGACATCAGACCCGCGTTCAATGAAGGGATTAACAAGCTTTGGGTCCTTAAGCCTCAAGGCAACCCTTTACAAGTTGCGCCTAACGGCATCCTTGACCTTAAGACAGCAAAACGGCTTATTTTGTTTTTCTCATGCGGTTTTGAAATCATGATATAAGGGGCAAGCTTCTCATCGTGCCTAAATTGTATTTTATCGTGTGTTAAATGGAAAAATGAGAAAAAGCATCTTTATGCAATATAATCCAATTATGATTTTTTGATTTAAACATAAAGGACTTAAAGTTCTACAAGACTGATACAATAAAAGGGGAAAAATCGCCTATTCTTAGAAACTGAGGCGTATTCTAGGTGCTCTTGATATAGCTATCTCACCAAATGGTTTTGAAGACTTATCCTTTTAGCTCTATTTATTAAAAGGTCATTTTGAGGGAGCTTGGCTAATGAATGTAAAGGAAAATTAGCACGTAATATTTCGCTTTGCTGGTATAGATGCTGAATGAAGTTAATTATCTAGAGGATCACTGAAGAGGGAGCGCTAAAAAATGATGAAAATCCTCCGTACTTCGGTGAATTCGTGGTTGAAGATATAATCGTAGAACTTGGCTTATCTGTTCCTGAAACAGCTGAATGGTTTGAAATGGTTAGGGTGTCAGTTCTGCATATGCTTGACTCGCTATACAAAAAAATTACGATTTCGTGCAAGCTTTAAAACATAAATACCCTAAAGATATATCCTCTTTGTACATGTTCTTATCATCGTTAAAATGCCTTCTTAAAGCACGACAGGGGGTGCTATAAAATTGAGAGCTGTAAAATATATGGGGCAGGGGGTGAGAAGATGGTGTTCAATCGAAGTACTCTATCCTTATTTTTATGGGCTATGCCTGAAAGAGAGAGCTGGAGAGACGATTTGTGAGCAAAGAGAAAGTGTTTTGAGGTTGCGTGTCTGCAAGAGCAGAACAGTGGTCGTGGTGATATTTACAAACAATAAATTTGATAAAATTTTACGATTTTGCCAAAAGCCAGTTTATTATAAAAGCTGTTGCTTATACGCGCTCATACAAAAGTTATAAGAAGCCCAAAAGTGCTAAAAAAGTCTTTGCTCTTTTTCAATAAGACGGATCTGCAAACAATATTCAAAAAGTGTTCGTGTTTTTGAAAGAGCATAAAAGGATACTCTTGCAATAGAGAGAAGCGTATTTGTGAGTTACAATTTGTCATGATTTTCGGTAAACACTATTGTTTAGAGCGGTGAGAGAGGGCATGAAAAAATTTTAATATTCAGTTTTTTAAAGAGTGTGGTCAGTCTTTAGGATAGAGCTTGTGTCCCTAGAGCCTATCAAATGAGCCGCATAAAGGCTTCAAGAAAGCGAGCACCTATTATACTTTTTGCCAGCATATACTCTTTTGTCAGCGCCCCAATGTTTTGACAGCCCTTAGAACGTAAAGGGGCAAGGGAGGTATTTCATTCCTTTCTTGTACCGTTTCACTCCACACACCAACTCTGCTTGTGATGAGCAAGCCAAGAGATTTTGTTTGACTCACTATGAGGGTTTGACATGAGAAAATCCTATGGTATTCATGATCTTTCATGAAAAACAATGAATTATCCTTATAAATCAACGTGACAGTGCTGTTATGAAGAGAACTCCTTGCACATCTTAATAGCCCATAGAGATTTAACTTGGTATCATTTTACATTCTGTACACAGAAGTGTCTTTATAAAATGCTCCATCTTGCGCAGAAAAAAGAACAGCCCGTTAAAAAAGAAAAACATCTCAATGCTTGCTTTTCTTTTTTCCATGAGAGATTTAAATTGATAAGCCTGTCTGAAAAGAGTGCTGTTTATGCCCTTAAAGATACTGCTCTTGTATCAAGATCACTTACTCAGGCGAAAATTGGAGTTTTGCGAGGTAAGCATAAACACCATTTTTTGCCACAAGTTCGGCATGGGTTCCTTCTTCCACAAGGGCGCCTTTATCCATCACAAGAATACGATCAGCTTTTAAAATTGTTGCCAAACGATGCGCAATGACCAATGTTGTTCGATTTTGCATCAATCCTTCTAAAGCGTCTTGCACCAACTTTTCACTGTTTGCATCTAAAGCAGATGTTGCTTCATCAAGTAGTAACAGGGGCGCATTTCTTAAAATTGCCCGTGCAATACCAATGCGTTGTTTTTGCCCCCCAGAAAGCATGGTACCACGTTCTCCTACTTGCGTATCCAAGCCATCTGGTAAAGCTTGAATAAATTCAAGTGCATTAGCCGCTTTAGCGGCAGCAAGGATTTCCTCTTCATGGGTAGTTTCAGTTCCAAAAATAATATTATCACGCAATGTTCCATCAAAAATGGCGACATCTTGTGGAACATAGGAAATTGCACTGCGTAAATCTTGTAAAGAAAGGCGATTAATTTCCATGCCATCCAACCGAATTGTTCCATTTGTCGGATCATAAAAACGAAGGATCAAAGAAAAAATGCTGCTTTTTCCTGCTCCGGAAGCCCCAACAAAAGCAACCGTTTCGCCTGCTTTTACAGAAAATAAAAGCGAGCGTAAAACCTTCTCTTGTGGTCTAGAAGGATAGGTAAAATCAACCTGATCAAAAACAAGTTCACCTCGAACAGGTTGCTCCAATGATAAAGGATTTTTAGGTGCTACAATAGTAGGTTGCTCTTGTAACAATTCGGCAAGCCGTTCAGCAGCGCCTGCTGCTTGGATTAATTCTGCTCCCAGTTCCGATAATTGCGCAAAAGTAGAAGCTCCAAAAACCGCATAAAGGACAAATTGCCCTAATGTTCCTCCTGTCATCGTTCCATTCAAAACATCGCGCGATCCAATCCATAAAACAGCAACCACACTGCTAAAAACCAAAAAAATTGCAAACCCCGTAAAAAAGGAGCGCAAGATTACAGAAGCACGTGCTGTTTGAAAAGCACGTTCTATCAATTGTGAAAAACGTATTGTAACGAGTTTTTCAGCGGTAAAAGCTTGCACAGTGCGAATAGCGCTTACCTGCTCTGTAGCAACAGCATTGGCATCTGCGAGACGATCTTGCGCCGCGCGGGTACGAGAGCGAACTTTACGTCCAAAGACTACCAAGGGAATGGCCACAACAGGAATAGCCGCTAAAACCAACAAAGACAATTTAGCATTGGTGATCACCATCATCACGACGGCTCCGATCACGATAATCAGCTGACGTAAAGCGGTAGAGGCGGTAGAGCCCACAGCTAATTTTATTTGTGTGGTATCTGTGAGAAGCCTTGAAACAATCTCTCCTGAATGTGACCGATCAAAAAAAGCAGGAGAAAGTTTCATAATATGGACAAACACATCACGCCGTAAATCGGCAACAATCCGTTCTCCCAAGGTGATAACACAGTAATAACGGGCTGCTGAAGCAAATGCGAGAAACAAGGCTAAGATAAACAAAATTCCAAAGTAAAAATTGATATGTCCATGGCTTGAAGTAGAAAACCCATGATCAAACATTTGGCGGATAGCCACAGGCAAAGCTAATGTGACAAGAGCAGCAACAGATAACGCTAGAAAAGCAAAGATAAACAACCAACGATAGCGCAAAAGATAAGGAACAAAAATTGCAAGCGAAGAGAATGAAGATTTCTTAGGGGAAGACTTTGTCGATTTTTCTGAACGAGAACGTAATGTCATAAAATTTTGCTCACTGTATTGGATTTGTAACACTTGATACAATGATGTATCTTGAACACTTGTTTTTTGATGCGTGCTCAGTTATAGGAATAAATACTTTAATCAATGTATCAAAAAGACAAAGGAAGTGCACTTAAAAAAACAAGCAAGTGCTATTTCATTCTATAAACGCAAAAGGTTTGACGCATGAAAGCGAATATTCACCCCAACTATCACAAAATTACCGTTGTTATGACGGATGGAACCCAATATACGACGCGCTCTACTTGGGGAAAAGAAGGCGATACTCTTAATCTAGATATTGATCCAAGAACGCATCCGGCATGGACAGGTGGCTCCCAAACGCTCGTAGATCGTGGTGGTCGTCTTTCTAAATTCAAAAATCGTTTTGGTAATATTGGCATGTAAAAGCCTCCTCTTTATGGGGTACAAGGGTTTTAAACAAAACGATTGCAAACGATGAGTTTTTGATCCTATCAAAGAGTGCACTTTAAATATTAATTCAAAAACGCATCCGACATAAACAGATGGGTCTATAAATCATTGTGGTTGCGTTTTTTAAATTCAAAAATCATTTTGAAATACACGCAAAAATCCTTTCTTCCCTAGAGTATAAAGACTTGAAATAAAATAATTGCAAACTTTTCTTCTTTTTTGGAACTGAACATACCCACGGAGAGGAAGTATTTTCCGCTTCTAAAGCTGCCAATGTATTTGAATTTATTCAAGCTTTACCAAACGTCTTTGATACGCAAGTAGAAGAACGTGGTACTATGCTTTCTGGGGGCAAAAACAACGCATTGATATTGCACGGGCGATTTTAAGAAATGCAGCCCTCTTGTTGCAAGCCGGCACCATCATTGTATTTGCCAACTCGTGGATGTTGCTACAGCCCTTGGCACTTGAGATAATTTATTATAGGCATTTTAAGCCCTTTCTTAATAGTTTTTTTATTCACGCGGGCTCTCCCTGCTTGTAAAGTGCAAAAGACATGGTTTTTGTTGATTCAACATGGAACAGGTTTGAAATGAGAGAATCTTACGGTATTCGGAATTCTCATTCAACATACAAAACAATGAATTATTATTATAAATCAAACTTTTACTGCTTGATGAAGCAACATTTTCTTTAGATGCAAACAGTGAAAAGTTAGTGCAAGATGCCTTAGAAGGATTGATGCAAATCATACAACCTTGGTCATTGCACATCGTTTGGCAACAGTTTTAAAAGCAGATCGTATTCTCGTGATGGATAAAGGCGCTTTTGTGGAAGAAGGAACACACAACTCATTATAAAAAATAATGTTTATGCGCATTTGGCTAAACTGCAATTCTCATCTGAGTAAGTGATCTTGATACAAGAGCAGTATCTTTAAGGGCATAAACAGCACTCTTTTCAGACAGGCTTATCAATTTGAAACTCTCATGGAAAAAAGAAAGGCAAGCATTGAGATGTTTTTCTTTTTTAATAGGCTGTTCTTTTTTTTTGCCTGAGATGAAGTATTTTTATAAAGACACTTCTGTGTACGAAATATAAAATAATACCCAGTTAAATCGCTATGGACTATTAAGATGAGCGAAGAGTTCTCTTTATAACAGCACTGTCACGTTGATTTATAATGATAACTCATTGTTTTTCATGAAAGATCTTACATGGAATTTCTCGTTTCAAATTTGATTATGTTGCATTAGTCAAAACCATGTCTCTTGCATATACCAAGCAGAGAGAGCTCGCGTGAAGTAAAAATACTTAAAGAAAGAATAAGTCTTCTTCATGAAGCGTCTCAAGTTTTAGGGGCTGTAGTAATATTGAGGGGATTAGGAAAGTGTATGATGATGTCGCTTTACTAAAAAAGAGCCGATAAATGAGTAGAAAGACGCTTTTTATCAATTTTATAAAACAAGGTGAGCACGCAGCCATGTTTTGCTGTGTTAGGCTTTTGAGTACTTTGAACCAATATTGTGGGAGTGCATTTTAAGAATTATAAAGCTCTTCTTAAAAGTGCATAAATCATTAGAGCAGTACAATTAAATACAAATTGTTTTATTTTACCAATAAAAATATCTATATTTTGTTTATTTTTTTCATAAAAATAGAATATATAGCAAATCCTGAATCAATTATATACATATTGATACAATATCGAGGGATCGATAAAAGAGCTGCGTTAAATACTGGTGAGAATAAAAGAAAGCAAGAATGAGTGATCACGATACTTTCATAGTTATAGTAGGAATAGTTATAATAGGGAGCATAATCTATAGTCTTTGGTTAGCAAATTATCAGAAAAAGCAATTAAGTGAACAACTTGAGCAATATGAGAAATTATGGCAGCTAAAAGATCGAGAGTGCGCGATATACCAAGATATTATTGCACAATGGGAACAAAGGCTTGTTAAAAAAACTCAAAAAATATCGCCAAAATGGATTAAACAATGGGATGAAGAAGTAAAGGAATGGGAAAGGAGTATATTAGAGATAAAAAAAATTGGATACATTTCTGAATCTTATGAATCTAAAAAACAGCAGCATCCAATGGTACAAGATATTTGTGCTCAAGGATATGTAGATATATTTTTTCTCTATGAAAAGGCGCTGGAAGTAGAATTTACTGCTGAGCACATCGAAAGAATAAATGAATTAATGATGCGTCCAATTTTTAAAGAAACTTATCCTAAAGTTGTGCGATTCATGAGACAGAATGGTGTCACATTACGAAAGTTTGTGGACCCTTTGACGAAAAAAAAGCGCTATAAGCCTACAATGCTGTTGTTTCATTGGTGGTTATATATGATTGATGATATGATTACAGCTGAATACGAACAGCAACAAAAAGATAAAGCTTCAGGGCTCTATCGTGACTTAGCATCTCTGGAAATTTACTTTGAAGACATACCTAAATATACTGAATATGAAACGCTAAAAAAACTGGGAGGATTTGGGAGTATGCCTGGTGACAGTAGTGTACTATGCATTTGTAAAAGAGAGCTTCTATCCTTATTGTATGATGTTTCCAGTGATTATAAGGCGGCAAGAGAAACTTTCATTTACTATAAGATGCTTATTGATACGGTGAAAGAAGGATATATTGCCTTTGATAAAAGTTGTTGTTACTCTACGGTTGAAAGGGCAATGGAAGTTTGTAAAGAGAGAGATAAAGAAGAGAAAAAAGACCTAGTCCTTGATGAAAAGATACCAACATTTGAAGAAGCTTACAAATTAGGCGTTAAAGAGTGGATGAAATCATCAAATGAGAAATGCGATAACCGGTTGATTTTTTGGGAGAAGCTTACCACACAAACAAAATTACAAGTTATCTTTGGGGATGAGAAGGTAAAGGTGCTGGAAGAGGCTATTGATAAAAATAAAGAACAGTTTGAGAATGAAATACAGGCAGCGGTTCTCGCAAATAACTATTTGAAGTGCAATAAATCTTATGCCTATTTGATACATACTTTAGAATAATGCTGAAAAGAAGGAGAAGCTGATAACAATTGTATGAATCGGTGAATTTACTGAAACCTCTGTTATCACACGCGGTGGTGAAACATATTGATAAGCAGTGAGAGTAATGTAGAGCAGCTCTTACCAAAAAGGAGAGAGTGGGCTCTTCTAGAGTCAATATTTTTGCGTGCAGTGTAAGAATGATCTCTCAAGAGAAGTAGGAGAGGCTTTTGCCTCAGGTTCGATAATTGCTTTTTGGGGCGTTTTGTTATGATGGGATTTGTTTTTATTGCCTTTTGCAGCTTGTTTGCAGGGGAATTTGAATAACAGAAACGTCAATAAGGTAAGCTATTGGGGATTGCTTTTGTGGGGGGTATAGCAAGTACATTTTTTGTTCGTGGTGATGTTTTTTGTCACTATCTAATCAGTTATTTCCTATCGTTTTCTGTAAAGAAAATAAAAAACTCTTTCTTCACATGGTTTGTTTAAGGTTCTAAGGGTTTTGTAAAAAACTGTAAGAGTTAAATACCTTTTTTGAGGGTTTTTTCTAATTTTAGGCGAATGTGTTTATTGCAAGCAATGATGTGTTTTTGCGAAATATATCGCTGCCGCCTTCTTTATCAGTGACAAAACCACCGGTTTTGCGAAGCATCAGTATGCTGGTAGTTTTATCAAAAATGTGCAGGTTATCTCCCCAAAAACCATCGGTTTTTTCTGCGGCGACATAAGCTAAATTCGAGAGCAGCAGCACCAAAACGGCGAAGTTTGGCAACTTCCATCATTATATTGCGTAATTCAATAAGATAGGTTCCATGATTTGGACGACCAAAATGAGGCATTTCCCGTGGCAATGACACAATCTTCTAGTCTACGCCGTGCAGAAACGCGACAGCGTCGGTCATTGAAAAAAGCACCACATCCGCGTTCTGCGGTGAAGAGTTCATCACTCACGGGATTGTAAATGACACCACCAACGATTTTTCCTTGGCTTTCTAAGGCAATGGAAACAGCAAAAAAGGGAATGCCATGGAGAAAATTTGTGGTGCCATCTCAAAGGGTCAACAATAAAACGGTGTTGTGAATCTTCGCCAATGATTTCTTCTGACTCTTCCATCAGAAAACCAAATTTGAGGCGCGCTTTGCTTAATTCATTGAAAATAATTTTTTCCGCTTTGCGATCTGCTTGGCTGACATAATCTGCTAGATCTTTTCTGAGGTTTAAATGCCTTTTTTGAGGGTTTTTTCTAATTTTAGGCGAATGTGTTCATTGCCGGCAATGATATTTTTTTTGCGGAATATATCGCTACCGCCTTCTTTATCGGTGACAAAACCACCTGCTTCACGAACCATCAGTATTCCAGCAGCCATATCCCAAATTTGCAGGTTATCTTCCCAAAAGCCATCGGTTCTTCCAGCAGCAACATAAGCTAAATCAAGCGCAGCAGCACCAAAACGGCGAAGTCCGGCAACCTCTGCCATCACATTACGTAATTCAATAAGATAGGCTCCATGATTTGGGCGACCAAAATGAGGCATGCCTGTGGCAATGACACAATCTTCTAGTCTGCGCCGTGCAGAAACGCGACAGCGGCGGTCATTGAAAAAAGCACCACACCCGCGTTCTGCGGTGAAGAGTTCATCATTCACGGGATTGTAAATGACACCACCAACGATTTTCCCTTGGCTTTCTAAGGCAATGGAAACAGCAAAAAAAGGAATGCCATGGAGAAAATTTGTGGTGCCATCTAAAGGGTCAACAATAAAACGGTGTTGTGAATCTTCTCCAATGATTTCTTCTGACTCTTCCATCAGAAAACCAAATTTGGGGCGCGCTTTGCTTAATTCATTGAAAATAATTTTTTCCGCTTTGCGATCTGCTTGGCTGACATAATCTGCTGGTCCTTTCAAAGACACTTGCAAATTTTGCACTTCACCGTAATCACGTACCAACGAGCGTCCTGCTTTCATTGCAGCTTGCACCATGACATTCATGACTGCAGAATGGGCCATTTTTTATTCCTTTATTTATCTTTTTCATTTGCACGACGCAAATAAATCAACTCATTGGTGTCTACAATGATACGTTCACCAGCATTCATAAAGGGGGGAACAAGAATACGAATCCCGTTTTCAAGAATGGCGGGTTTATAAGAGGAGGTAACCGTTTGTCCTTTGATGGCAGGATCGGCTTCCGCAATCGTGACAGCAACTTGATCAGGAAGTGAGATGCCAATAGGCTTTTCTTGATAAAGTTCAACTGTGACGGTCATCCCATCTTGGAGAAACGCAGCACGTTCACCAACAAAATCCTTTTGAAGTTCAAGTTGTTCATAAGATTCTGAATCCATAAAGACCAAAGCATCCCCTTGTTGATAAAGAAATGTGAAATCCTTTTGTTCAAGGCGCACGCGTTCAACGGTCTCAGCAGCGCGAAATCGTTCATTAAGTTTTGTACCATCAATCAAATTTTTCATTTCAACTTGGTTAAATGCACCACCTTTTCCTGGTTTTACAGCGTTGCATTTAACTGCAACCCATAAACTTCCTTGATGTTCGATCACATTACCAGGGCGAATTTCATTGCCATTAATTTTCATCGTTTCTATCCAATTCTATTCTTGCAAAAAGAACTCTCTTGTTGTCTTTATGGCGCTTTTCTTTGCTGCCTTTAACAGTCAAGCTCTTTTGTTATTTTCGGGCTAAAATCCCTTTGATTAACCTTGCGGCTCTCTCATGGTCCTGTGTGCTCTTTATGGGCTTTCTCCTGCTTTTTGCAAAGAGAAAAGCTTAAGTAAAAAAGGACCTTTATGTATTTTTGCTTTTCAGTTCTTTGCAAGACCATAAAAAGCGCTCAGACGCAAGCTTTTTAAAAATTTGCACAAAAATTTTTTAGAATTTTTGGGGAAATTTATCCCGTTGTGTCGTAAAATATCATCATTGATGGCAATGATATAATTGATGGTAATGATATAAGTTCCCTAAAACCATGAGGTGTTTTTAATTAAGAATATGTGAATACGGAGTTTATTATGAGTGTCTCATGGGATAGAGCGTGGTGTGTGTTATCGCGGGGTGTTCGTTTGTATTCTTATCAGAGATCAGCTGTAAAAAGGCTTTCTGTTTTATCGAGATTAGGACTCTAAATTTTTTTAAAAGCAGGTATTTTTCTGTACTTGATGCGATTTCATCATGAGAGTACGGGGGCTGTTGTTTTGTTAAGATATCAGCATAGAAAAAGGAAAGTAGAACATTTGAGATATCGGCCATTTCTTTTAAACGCCCTACGCTGACACAATTTAAGCCGTTTTCATATTTCTGGATTTGTTGGAAAGTGACACCTAAATGTTAACCTAATGTTTTTTGAGACATTTTTAGCATTTTTCGTCTCAAACGAATTTTTTGCCAATGAATTTGCCACTGAAAATGTCGTTATAAGGATTTTACCAAGACCCTAGAAAATGCTACACGGGATATAGAAAACTCTTCAGCTGCTTCAATCACAGATAGTCCAAGTTTTGCATTTACATCTTCGCGTAACAATTCACTAGGGTGTGGGGCATTTTCATTATTTTTAGTATTCTTCTTTTCTTAAATCTCAAAGCTATAATTTACACTATTTTGTATTGTCACAATCTATAATAAAATTTATCCACTCTGGCTAAAAATGAGGTTTTTTATTGAGGTGCAAATCTCTTTGCCTTTCGCAAGAGCTTTTAAGTCTTTACGTGTAAAATATAGAGAATGTTTACATTAAATAGCGGGTTCATCTGGGCTGAGTACTTATATGAGCACGTAGTTCTCCGTTCACACTATACTGAAAAAGAGACACTATAGTGCTACTATTTAATTTTATTCTATACCTCAAATTCACACCCATGTTTTGTTGCTTTTGAGGTTGATCTGTATAGATCACATTATATCCATTCCGTCGCAACAGATTGATAAATAAAGGAGTAAAGTTGTCTGCTGTATTATTTTTCTTTATAAGAAATGTGGTTGTAGCTGGTGGTAGAGGTCTCTTGATATCGCTAATAAATTTGTTAGCGACTAATTGTGCCTGACGCTTTGTAAGACTTTGATCAACATAATTTGATGAATAATTGCCTACAGATGCGCAACCAGCCACCAACACAACCGGTGACAGCAATAAATATTTTAACATCTTTAATTCCCCTTACTTATTGTTGCTCTTTATTTGCGAAGCTTCTCTTCCAGAAATAAGAGCAACTTTACGCATAGCACATTAACAACATATCGGTATCTAATCAATCAGTTAATTAATCAATGAATAATGGTTTCAGCTGTAAAGGTTGCTTGAAGTGCTTCTGGTGGCGTATATTTTAATAAACTGCTGCTTTTAGTGATTATGATAAAAAAGCAATTTTTTGCGTTTGCATGTTAAGATCATGTCCTCCATCTCTATTATAAAATGATGTGTTAAGTGTTATTCCAGATTGATCAAAAAAATTTTCAAGCATTGCTTTTTGAGGGCTATCTTTTTTTAAATACGTATGAATGCTTATTCTGTTTGCTGTAAAATACTGTCGTTTGAGGTGTGGTGCTATAAGACATAAAACTTTGCACATGTGATGTTTTTATGAGAGTGTGTGGTGAATATTTGAGGGAGCTTGTCCGGATAATCTTGTGAAATGAACCACATAAAATGGGAAGCTAAAAGAGTTCTGTTCTGAGAAGACGGATTGTTTCCCAACTGGATAGGGAAGGGGCTTCTGTCCTTTGAGGGGTGGGAGGCAAGTCAAGAATAGAGAGTGTAGCGCCCTATATTATGATGTTAAAAGCTTTCATTTTGATCAGAGAGTAATTGTAAAATGGCTCTTTGTTTTATCAAGGTTAGAACTCTAAATCTTTTGAGCAGCAGGTATTCTTCTGTACTTGATGCGATTTCATCATGAAGGTATGGGGGCTGTTGTTTTGCTGAGGTGTCCGCATAGAAAAAAACAAGTGGAACATTTAAGATATCGGCAATTTCTTTTAAACGCCCTGCGCTGACACGATTTAAGCCGTTTTCATATTTCTGGATTTGTTGGAAAGTAACACCTAAATGTTGACCTAATGTTTTTTGAGACATTTTTAGCATTTTTCGTCTCAAACGAATTTTTTTGCCAATGAAAATGTCGTTATCAAGATTTCTGGCTCGCATTTTAAAGCCCCCGCCGGTTGCGAGCGCCCTCGCGTTGGTATTCCGGGAGTCTAAAAACACTGAACTCAAATCAGCATTTTGCTTTTAGTGCTGAAAGCACTTGGACATAGCAAAATCTCCCGGAATCCCGGGATACCCGCAAAGCGGGGTCAATTCATGTTTGAGTTTTCGGGTTTTTAGATCCCTATTGGTCGTTGCGTATGCGACCAAGACACTTTTCAAGTCATAAAGTAATTTTAGGAAATTTACAATAAAAAATAGCTTTTTTATAAGAGACGGCGTGTTTTTCGTCCAAGCAAAAAGAATGAAAAAATAGAGCTTTCGGAATTTTCAGGATAGCCTAGCTCTTTTGCTTATTGGGTATTGTTTGCTTAAGCAAATGATACCAGTGCGTTTTCTTTACCAATGAAAATGTCGTTATCAAGATTTTTGGCTCGCATTTTAAAGCCCCCGCCGGTTGCGAGCGCCCTCGCGTTGGTATTCCGGGAGCTTGAAAATACTGAACTCAAATCAGCCTTTTTGCTTTTAGTGCTTAAAGCACCTGGACAGAGCAAAATCTCCCGGAATTTCTATAAATTTTATCTTTTTGATGCATAGAGGAGTATTTAAAAAACAGGAAGGAGCTTTATTGCTTCTTTGTGCGCTTTTTCTAGTTGTGCCTTATCCATGCCTTGGAGCATTATTTCAAGATCAGGAGCTTGCATTTTTGCCTCCTTTGCGAGCATATACCATGCCGCTGCCATTATTATATCGCCTTTTGTTCCTGTGCCATCTCGATAAAGCCTTGCAAGGGAAATCTGTGCTGGTGCTACCATGTTGATAGCATTTCTTTGAAGTAAATGAAAAGCACGCTGAAAATCTGTTTCTCCTCCACGCCCCTGTACAAGCCATTGTGCTAAATGAAGTTGAGCTTTTAAGTGATTGTTTTGAGCCGCTACCTCCATGAGCTTGCGGGCATTGCGATCATCTTTTGGTCGCTTTAACGTGCCTAAGGAAAGAATTTTTGCAGCAGAAAAAGCAGCATCAGCATCCCCAAGAGCAGCACCTTTTAAGTACCATTTTAAGGCTTGCTCTATTGCTTCATTTTCACGACTTTGGGAAGAAACACCAGGGAGAGCTTGTTTTTCCTGTGAGGCTTTATAAAGAAGCAGTTGTCCATAATAAAAATAGGCTTCCTTGACGCCTGCTTTGACAGCTTTTTGAATGAATTGCTCACCAAGTCCTTGATTTTGTTTTATAAAGTTACCATCAAACAACATAAGTCCATAGCGTAGTTGTGCTTGGGGTTCCCCCTGTTTTGCAGCGCGTTCAAACCATAAAGCAGCACGCGCACCGTCAATAGGAACAGCACATCCTTCCATATAAATTCGGGCAAGAAGAGTTTGTGCAAAAGGATCATTTTTTTCAGCACGTCGGAGTGCTTCACGAAAAGCTTTTAAATAATAACCTTGGATGTAATAGTCATAGGCTTGGTCATAGTCTCCAGCTTTTAAGGGCTGAAAGGGTTCTTGAGTGTTTGAAGCTTCTTGAATCGTATTGAAAGAGCTTTCAGAATTTGAGATTTCTTCAGTGTTTCCCGCTGAAATTACAGCAGAACTTGCAAGCCCAATCACGCCTAAGATAAGCAGCTTCACGCTTCTCTTGATCATGGTGTTTTCTCCTCATTACCGATCAGAATTTTCACATTTTTTTTTATCATTACAAGCCGTATAAGAATCTCATTTCTATATTACTTTTTATCTCTCAGTTTTTCGTCTTGGTTCAAGGTAGGGTTGGGTAAGTTAAAAAAGTAGCATAAATGTCGACGAGAGACAGACTGTTTAAAACAGTTCTGTTAAAAATAAAACAGTCCTGTTAAAAATAATAATGATGAGGGGTTATCGTATGTAAAGATGCTTATCTTCTATTATATCAATGGCTTCTCCCCCTAAAATGAAAAAATGCTTACAATGGAGGTTGCTTTTAAAAATACGTATGAATGCTTATGAATAGCGCACGCTATTCATGTGATGTTAGCTTGCATTCTCATCAGAGATCAGCTGTAAAAAGGCTTTCTTTTTTACCGTTGTTAGAACTCTAAATCTTTTGAGCAGCAGGTATTCCTCTGTGTTTGATGCGATTTCATCATGATGATATGGGGGCTGGTGTTTTGTAATGATATCGGCATAAAAAAGGAAAGTGGAACATTCAAAATATCAGAAATTTCCATTAATCGCCCTGCGCTGACACGATTTAAGCCGTTTTCATATTTTTGAATTTGTTGGAAAGTGACACCTAAAGCGTGTCCTAAAGTTGTTTGAGACATTTTTAGCATTTTTCGTCTCAAACGAATTTTTTTGCCAATAAAAAGATCAATATTAAGATTTTGAGATTGCATTTTTCCCCGCCGGTTGCGAGCGCCCTCGCATGAGTATTCCGGGAGCTTGAAAGTACTGAAATCTAATCAGCTTTTTTTGCTTTTAGTGCTTAAAGCACCTGGACATAGCAAAAACTCCCGGAATTCCGGGATACCCACAAAGTGGGGTAAATTCATGTTTAGATTTTCGGGCTTTCAAGACCCTCTTGGTCGTTGCGTATGCGACCAAAACATCTTTTAATTCATAAAGTAATTTTAGGAAATTTACAATAAAAATTAAAATAGTGTCTCTTAACGTGTCGTTTCTTAAAATGGAGGGGTGGCATGTTTTGCATTCAAGCAATAAAGTGTTCACAAAGGGGACTTTGAATAGCACACACTATCGCGTTATGTTAGCTTGCATTCTCATCAGAGATCAGCTGTAAAAAGGCTTTCTTTTTTACCGTTGTTAGAATTCTAAATCTTTTGAGCAGCAGGTATTCCTCTGTGCTTGATGCGATTTCATCATGGTGGTATGGGGACTGCTGTTTTGTTAAGATATCCGCGTAAAAAAAGGCAATGGGAACATTCAAGATATCGGAAATTTTCTTTAATCGCCCTGCGCTGACACGATTTAAGCCGTTTTCATATTTTTGAATTTGTTGGAAGCTTACGCCTAAAGCGTGCCCTAAAGTTGTTTGAGACATTTTTAGCATTTTTCGTCTCAAACGAATTTTTTTGCCAATGAAAATATCATTATCAAGATCTTTGGTTTGCATTTTAAAGCCCCCCGCCGGTCGCGAGCGCCCTCGCATGAGTATTCCGGGAGCTTGAAAATACTGAGTTCTAGTCAGCCTTTTTGCTTTTAGTGCTTAAAGCACCTGGACATAGCAAAAACTCCCGGAATTCCGGGATACCCACAAAGTGGGTTCATCTTTACGCTAGAACTTAGGGTTTTCAAGGCCCCTTTTGGTCGTTGCGTATGCGACCAAAACATCTTTTAATTCATAAAGTAATTTCAGGAAATTTACAATAAAAATAGTTTTTTACTTACAAAATTTGTTTTTTATGAGAGGCTATCCGCTTCTTAAATCTCTCTGGAATGATTGTCAAAATCATGACATTAGCCTTCGTGTTTTTTGAGAGGGTTAAAAAGCCTTAAGTTTTAAGATCAAAAGAACTTTGGACGCTTAAAAGTTAAACATTTTCAATTCGCTAATATTGACAACATAGACAAGAGTAATTATCTCCAATATTCAGGAATAGAAAGGACATATATTATGAAGCCCACCCTTTCTCCGCTAATTTCAGAGTTCGAAACCGTTGAACAGGAAAGCAGCTACACTGCATGGCTGCGCGATAAGGTAGCGAGAAGTCTTGCAAATCCATATCCTCCTATTCCGCATGATGAGGTTATGGCTGAAATGGAAGTTATAATCAGTCAGCTTGAAGCTGAACAGGACAAGTGATGCTTCCGGTTGTTTGGTTGTCTTCGGCGCGCGACGATTTGCGTCAGATGTTACCTATATTGCTCGCGAGAAACCATCTGCTGCGCGCCGAATGAAAAGGTTTTTGGAAGCATCCGTACTGCCATTGGCTGAACATCCATATTTATACAGACAGAGTGAGAAGGTATTAGGATTACGAGAAATTGTAGCGCATCCAAATTACCTTATATTGTATCGAGTAGCTGCACATCAAATCGAAATTGTAGCTGTAGTACATGCCTGACGTGAATTTCCTATTTTTCTTTAATCTAATGAGAGGCTGCCTCTTAAACTTTGCAAGTCCATCAAAATCATGACATCAGCCCCGCGTTTATCAAAGAGACTAAAATGATCTTCTACGGTAGTGAATTCACACGCGGTCTCTTCATTAAAATTTGCACAATCGCTTGCTGTTTGAAGAAGGGTAGGGGGTGGATCGTTTCTCTGTGCTATAGGATGAGTGTGTCTGTGGAATGTGGTGGGGTGCCTTGTGGTTTTGGGCGTGCGCTTTAAAAAATAAACATAAGCATTATTCAAATTTAACGTGATGCTGTAGCAAATTTTTTTGCATCTAAATTGTAGCCAACTTCACATAGTCGATCAATAAGATCCGGAAGTGTTTCTTTTACGTGTTCATTAAAAGGAATGTATTTAAGCCCACCAAAATCTGAAGGGAGTTCAAGGTCTTGTTTTTTTAGAATAGCGACATTTTTGCGAGAAAGTGCAGCGGTTAACATGCCCATTTCGAAAATAACGTTTTGTCGTGCACGAAATTGTTCTTTTTTTTCTCTGTCAGATCTAGCATAGCCTATATCATCGGGAGTAAATAGTACAATACCAAATCCTATAGAATCTTTACAAGCTTCTTTTTCCAAAATTTCAATGAGGGTTAAACCATTACCACCAGTATTTTTTAAGATGTATGGTTCGAGACCAAGCCTGCGAAGAATAAGTTCAAGTTGCTCTAGAGCAATATGGTCATGGCCATGAACGATAAAGATTTTTTTATTTGAAGGATTGGAAGCAGTTTTTGAGGAAGGAATCGTTGATGTTTCTTCTAGATGCTTTGCTAAATCTTCTGTTAGCTTTTGTTTTATGTTTGCGCTGCCTTGAACTTGAAGTTTTCCTGTGCTTTTAAACCAATTAGTAGTGCCTCCTTCGGAGGTTTTGATCTGATATCCTTCAGGGGATGGATGTGATAGAGGTTTAGTTTCTTTGATTTGATATCCAGCTTTGCGAATTATGTTTTTAAGATCTTCAAGTGTTCCGCTATATTGCATTTTTATGTCCCCTGCATATTTGTATCGTCAGCTATTGGTATTCAGTACCAATATTGAAAATGACCATTTTCCCCAATCACAATGCTTTGTCTTTATAAGACATTGAACGAGAAAGTTTCTATGATCCTTTTTTCTATATATTATATGAAAAAAGACGCTAGTTTTTTTATCAATTTGATTGAATTATTAAGCAATTTTATTGAGTTTCGAGGTATTCTCTTTATCTGTTATTGTGTGTTCTATATAAGTAATATAGTGGTGAGTATTTGGATTTTTATTAACACTTTATTTATAAATTCTCCTCCTATATTACAAGGGGGTGTTCTCACATTTTTCTTGCATTGTTTTAAGCAGTATTAAGGGGTTGTCGTTCCCAAAAATCACTTCTTCTACAGCAATGAATTCACATCCAGTCTTTAAGACTTCATCAAAGGTTGAAAAATCGCTTCCTGCTTGGATAATGGCGGGGGTTTGCATAATTTCTGCCCACCATGTTGCTAACTGGAGATTGCGGGGGTGCGCTTGGGGTTTTTTATCAGCACCGAGTTTTCCAAAGAACAGGTAATCAACACCTGTTTCCGCTGCAAGCATAGCACTATGGCGATTGCGTAAATTGCCAAAGCCTATGATTTTTTGTTCCTTTTGCTGATTTTTGAAGCTTTCAAGAGCGTTAAGATCATCTTCTATGTGCAATCCATCAGCCTTTATGCGCCCAGCAATGCGGCTGTCATCAGCGATGAGAAGGGCTGCGTCATGATGTTGAATATCTTCTGCGTAAGTTTGCGCTTGTTGTTGTAAAAAAGAGCCATCATCTTTCAACTTTTCAGAATCATGGAGGATGACGCATGCAAAAGACTTTGTTTGCAAAATTTGCTGCAAAAATGTGTGTGGGGTGTTGCGCCGAACATCAAGTGTTAAAATCAACTGAGGGAAAAGAGGTGGATCAATTGGTTTATTTTTTTGTTGTGTCATGTCAAATCCCTGTTTCTTAGAAAAAATAACGCTTAAAAATTAAAGTTTCATTCTATTATGCTTATTTGTGATAAAAGTGACCACCATTTTCACGTAATTTAAAGGATTTGTGGGTGTGTGGGAGCCTGCTTATGAGAAATGAAAGTGTTTTTAAGCATAATATGTTGCCTTTTTGTTGTGATACACGTATGGACGCTTTTCGTTCTTTTGCCTTTAAAAAACTTTTGCCTTTTAAAAAATAAACGCTTAAAATGAAACTTGACACTTAAAAATTAAAATTTCATCCTGTTCATGCTTGTTGGCAATAAGGGTAAGCACCATTTTTATGGGACTTCAAGGGGGGTGTGACGTGTGGGAGTCCACTGATGAAATACCAAGGTATTCTTGAGCATAATACTCAACCTTTTCGCCGTGATACACGTATTGATGTTTTTCGTTCTTTAGCCTTATTGACGATTTTCATCAACCATATTCCCAGAACGATCTATGAGTCTTTTACTCATAGAAATTTCGGTTTTTCTGATTGTGCAGAAGTGTTTGTTTTGCTTTCAGGGATTGCTCTTGGGTTAAGCTTTCATGGACGGTTACAGCAAAAATCCTTTGCTTTTATTATCCGAAAACTTTGGTACAGAGCTCTGCAGCTCTATGGTGCATATCTTTTTACTACTTTTGTCACGTTAAGTCTTTTTTTTGCTGCCTTTTTATTATGGAAAACAGAAAAACTTTTATCGATGAACAATGTGGGACTCTTTTTTAAAGAGCCTAGTATCGCATTTTTGAGTACCTTAAGCTTTGGGCATCAATTGGGATATAATAATATTCTTCCTCTTTATATCGTTTTGATGTTTTTTGCGCCTTTTATCCTTTATTTGAGTTGTAAGCAGACAAAATGGCTGCTTTTGGGCTCCTTTACACTGTATCTTATCTGCGGATTTTATAAAATTGCTCCTCCTTCTTATCCTTTAAAGGGAAAGTGGTTTTTAAATCCTTTGTCTTGGCAATTCTTATTTGTCATAGGATTGACCAGTACTTTAGCGCTTAAACAAGGAAAAAAAATCGCTTTTCAGTCTTTTTGGATTGTTTGTGCGGCAGCGTATCTCTTGTTGGCGCTGTTATGGGTTCGCTTAAACTGGTGGGGCATTTTGGGGTGGCTTGGCTGGTCTTCCCCATTGTTGAACTTTAATAAAACCTTTTTAAGCTTGCCACGTTTACTCCATGTTCTTGCATTAGCCTTTCTCATTCTTTCTTTGCCGCGCATCAATAAATGGTTTTATGTCTCTCAGAAACATCCTTTAGCAATTTTAGGAAAACATAGTTTACCGGTCTTTGTAACGGGAACCATTTTTGCGATGTTTGGACAAATTATAAAAACAGTGATGACAGAAACGTTTTTTTCCGATACCCTCTTAATAATAACGGGTATTGCTTTGCAATTTGGAGTCGCTTATTATTGTGAAAAACGGCAATCTTGGCAGTGGTCATTTTCAAGGAAAATGATCCGTTTATAAAAAACATTCCTATAGTGTTTGTTGGGCACGTTAACCTTAGTATAAAAAGTGCGTTGCGCAAAAAAATTAAAAGAGGTAGCAGTTTTAAAAAAAGCGTTCTATACAGCAACAAAAGAAACTTTTTAATACTCTGTTCGTTGAGTGGTATAATTTTGTGCTGATACTTGGAGTATAAAAGCGTGAGTGTACATAAACGTCCATATGATGAACCTATTATCATGATTGAGCATAATGCTTTTGAAAATGCTTTTAATCGTCTCTATGAAGAAACAATGGCGCTGATTGAAAAAACCGCAGCGTATATTGACTCAGAAGGGAAATTAGTAGCACGCTCTCTTTCGGCAGAGGTTTCTGCAATCTATGCAAAAGAGGCTATGTATTTAAGTACACGACTTATGCAAATCGCTTCTCAACTCCTTCTTCTTCGCGCAGAGCGTGAAGGGGAAATGTCATCAGAACAAATAAAAAAAGAAATTGTAAAAGTGTCACTTCATACACCGACATTGGAACTTGAAACCCCGCATTGGCATGAATTGCCAGAAATTTTTCGCCAATTTGTTTCTCATTCATTGCGTTTAGAAGCGCGGATAACCTATATGCGTGCTGGGTGGGAAACTGCGGCCTCCTGTGCTCTAGAAGATGATAATCCAGTGGGAAAACAAATCGAATTGCTCAAAACAGCCTTTGGGCGTTCTTAGAGGTACTCCCTTGCTTTGTGCGAAGGGGAAATGTCATCAGAACAAATAAAAAAAGAAATTGTAAAAGTGTCACTTCATACACTGAGCATTGGAACTTGAAACCCCTCATTGGCATGAATTGCCAGAAATTTTTCGCCAATTTGTTTCTCATTCATTGCGTTTAGAAGCGTGCATTTTTTTCATTTAGAGATGCTGCTGTAGTTTAAGCACTTTGGTCAATAAGCGGCGGCTTTATCTTGAACGATGATAATCTAGTGGGAAAATAAATCGAATTATTGAAAACAGCTTTTGGGCGTGCTGAGAATAATAGCTCCTTGCTTCTTTCTTGCGATATTTAGAGCAGTATACCCATTTTTTTTTACAACCGAAATTTCACAACTAAAACTAATCTAGAGTGCTTTTTTCTGCCTAATTTCTATTTGAGCGTAGGAAATATCTTGAGCTTATAGCTGAAGGGTATAGGTATTGATTGTAAATTATGGCATGGGATGGAGTATGGTTGGTTTTGTGGGAAATCGGCTTTGGTTGATTGCATCTGGAACACTTTCTGTTGATCTATCGTGTGATTTTGTTTTGGTTATGATAATGATCTGGCTCTAAGATAGAGTAGGGGCTTGTACATCAATTTATTTATGCTCTATAATTTATGCCTATAAAGCTGCTGTAAAGTGTGTGTTATGAGGATGATACACATTGTTACAGTTTTTGGGCTTCTTTTGTTTTGAATGGAAGGTATTTTCCTTCGCGTAAAATAAAATATCCAAAATAAAGTGCCATATAGTGCCATATAATGAATGTCCTATAGGCTCTCTGTGCCCCCATGCATGTTCCTCTCTATGAAATGTCCCTCTCTACGCAATGTCATTGTGGTGTGATGAGTATATTCAAAAATATCTCTCAGTTCTTATTCATATCCGTTGAGCCTCTCTCATTTTTACGCTTGCAAAGGAAAAAGCCGGCACTATCATCATCTTTACCACTCCCCAATGTTGCGGCAGCCTTTGGAACTTGAGACAATTCATTAGAGGCATTATTTTTAGTCCTTTCTTGTACAGTTTCACTCTATACGGCAATCCCACGTTTCATATGTAAGAGAATGGTTTTGATTGCTTCAATATAAACAGATTTGTAATGAGAAAATCTTAGGATATTCGGGATTCTTATGCAACATACAAAATAATTAATTATCTTTATAAATCAACGTGTTGTCTTGTTATGGTAGCGCCATGCTATAATGTAAAAAGTTTTCGCAAAGTGTGTAGCATCTGTTTCATAGCCTCTTTATACTTATGAATGTGCAATCTAGCACTGATCTATTTTCTCGCTTGCGATGTTTAACCGTTATGGCATTGGAAATGATATAGAAAGGGAATTTTTATGCTTTAGAGGGTGCTTGATAGGGTGCTTGCTTGTGATGTGTGAATGGTTTTGATTGATTTCAGTTATGCTTCATAAAGATGCTGTTCGTTGCGTGTTATAATTGTATAAATTTGGGGGGATGATTATCTTTTTACTGGTTTTGTCTTGGGTTGCTGTTTTCTTTGTGGTCTTGTCTTTATTCACATCTTTATTCACAGGGGGGAAAAGTGTATAGACTGTAGTTTATGGCAGAGACGATTCGTATTATAGGCATTGATCCCGGATTACGGCGTACAGGGTGGGGCGTTATCGATGTTGCGGGTAATCGTCTTCAGTTTATTGCAGCAGGGACGGTTTCTTCTGATGTAAAGTGTGAGCTGGCTTCCAGACTATGTCAGATCCACAAAGGTCTTTCAGAGGTTGTGCATCAATTTATGCCCCATGAAGCTGCTGTAGAACACGTGTTTGTCAACAAAGATGCTACAGCAACTTTAAAACTTGGGCAAGCGCGTGCAATTGCACTGCTGGTTCCTGCGCAAGCAAATCTTTCTGTTTTTGAATATGCGCCCAACAAAGTGAAAAAATCGGTTATTGGTGTTGGACATGGGGCTAAAGAACAAATCCATATGATGGTCAAAGTTCTCCTCCCACGGGCTGAATTTGATAGCAGTGATGCGGCTGATGCTCTTGCTCTTGCTCTTTGTCATAGTATGCACCGTAAGAGTATTGACCGATCTTATCAGGCAAGGATGGCGGTATGATTGGGGTGGCAACATGATTGGCAAATTAAAGGGCACTCTTGAACATATCTTTGATGATCATATCCTTCTTGATGTGCACGGTGTGGGTTATGTTGTTTTTGTGTCAAATCGGCTGCGTCCTTCTTTACCCTCTGTTGGGGAGGCGTTAAGCCTTTTTATTGAAACGCATGTTCGGGAAGACGCAATCCGCCTTTTTGGTTTTGCTACAAGAGCTGAACAGGAGTGGTTTTGTCTTCTACAAAATGTTCCTGGAGTAGGGGCAAAGGTTGCTTTGGCAATCTTGGGTACTTTATCGCCAGATGAACTTGCACAGGCTATTGCCTTAAACGATGTTGCGATGATTAGTCGAGCGCCGGGCGTTGGTAAAAAAGTCAGTGAAAGAATTGTGGGTGAGTTGAAAAGTAAAACACTCCCCTTTGAACAAGCGCTCAAGACTGTTTCGGTTTCTCAGCGTGAGATGACCAATCAACCTGCGCATGATGCGCTTTCCGCGTTGATGAAGCTAGGGTTTGAACGGGAGCATGCATCCCGTGCTCTTGCTCTTGCGATGAACGCTCTTGAGGGGGAAACTGTTTCTTCTGCCCTGCTGATCCGCCATAGTCTCAAATTGCTTTCTTCTCCTACTTAAAATCAAGGTAACAATGCATAAAGATGAAGATAAACGCCTTCTGGGTTCCGCCTCCCTTCCTAACGATCCAGATCGTTCCTTAAGACCACAAGTTCTCGATGACTTTATTGGTCAAGAAGCGGCACGGGCTAATTTAAAAATATTTATTGAAGCAGCAAAAACGCGGCAAGAAGCGCTGGATCACGTTTTGTTTGTAGGGCCACCGGGGTTGGGAAAAACAACGCTTTCACAGATTATGGCAAAAGAATTAGGCGTTAATTTTCGCTCTACTTCAGGGCCGGTCATTGCTAAAGCAGGAGATTTAGCCGCTCTCTTGACCAATCTTGAAGAACGTGATGTCTTGTTTATTGATGAAATTCATCGCTTAAATCCGGCGATTGAGGAAATTCTTTATCCAGCCATGGAAGATTATCAACTTGATTTGATCATTGGGGAGGGGCCGGCCGCACGCTCGGTGAAAATTGATCTGGCTAAATTTACTTTGGTAGCGGCAACCACACGTTTGGGGCTTTTGACCACACCGCTGAGAGACCGTTTTGGCATCCCAATTCGTCTCAATTTTTATACGATAGAAGAATTGGAATATATTGTGCAGCGTAATGCGCGGCTTTTTGCCGTCAAGATTAGTGATGATGGTGCCCATGAAATTGCACGCCGAGCACGGGGGACCCCTCGTATTGCCGGACGGCTTTTACGGCGCGTTTGTGATTTTGCTTTGGTTAAACAAGCAAAACAAATTGACCAAAAAATCGCCGATGAAGCGCTTTCGCGCCTTGAGGTCGATCATCTTGGTCTTGATCCGCTTGACCGCCGCTACTTGCTCCTGATTGCGGAAACTTTTTTAGGGGGACCGGTGGGGATTGAAACGATTGCTGCTGCTTTATCAGAACCACGCGATGCCATTGAAGATATTGTTGAACCGTATTTGCTCCAACAAGGTTTTATTCAAAGAACTGCTCGTGGACGCATTCTAACTGAAAAGGCTTGGAGCCATTTAGGGCTTTCTGCTCCAGCCTCTACAACGTCTATACAAAGGCGTTCTCAACTTTCTGATGCTCAAGACAATTCATTACTTCAGACGTCTTTATGGGATGGGGAAGATGACTAAGGCATTTCTTCATTAAAAGAAACTATTTGAACATTTTATAGCAAGGTCATAAAATACAAGAGACGTGCTTCCTTTAACATATTCTGGTCGAAAAAGTTTGGCACTATTGAGGGTTTTTTGCTTTTGCTTTCCACAACTTCAACACAAAAATGTGTTCAATCTTTTGATTGATAAACAATTTGCTATATTAGCTATATTAGATGATTTTATGGGGCATGAAGTCGATGACAGAAATAACACCTTTTAAGAGCAATCATACAAACGCTTTTCATAATTTTCAGGTCCGCGTTTATGTTGCTGATACAGATTTTTCCGGTGTGGTTTATCATGCGCGTTATCTTGAGTTTTTTGAACGAGGACGTTCAGAGTTTTTACGAGATGCCGGTTTTAATAATAAGATGTTAGCAGCAGGGGTTGAGGGAGAAAAACTGTTTTTTGTTGTTCGTCATATGGAAATTAATTTTTCAAGACCAGCTAAAATTGATAATCTTTTAGTCGTTAAAACACGTGTTACTCATATCCAAGGGGCACGCTTTTTTATGGAGCAATCTATTTTGCATGAGATGACCACGTTGGTAACAGCCAAAGTTGAAATTGCTCTGATTAATGAGGAGGCAAAACCGCGACGTTTACCCAAAGAACTTTTTGCAAAAATTCTTGGTTAAAAGTATTATTCATTGAACCAGCAGCTTTAGGAGAGATCGGCAGATATAAAGTAATCTACAATCTAAAACTATACATTTATCATAGCCTAAATGTTTTCCAACAAGGTTACACGATACAGCAAAAGAAAACAGCTCTGCTACAACACTACAATAAATTGAAGATGATATTTCACAAAATTAAACACGCCTCATCCATGTTATGATTCAAAAACAATGTCGCCTCATCCATTTTCTGCTATAAACTCAAGATATTTTCTTTCTTTTGAAGAAAGGTTTATTGGCATCGGAAAACAGCGAAAAGTACAAAAAAATAAATAAAAAATGGATTAAGATTTGTTTTTATAAAAATGCACATACCCAGCGCAATATTGCAATAAAGTGATAATAAGCCATTAGGTCGAAAATTGTCTCAAAACACCCAAAGGGTGTTTTTAAGCAATTTGATTTGTTTTTTTACTGGATTGTCATTTGGCATCACAAGAGCGCGTGTTTCATCTATAATGCATCACTTTATGTGCGCTTCTAAGCGTAGTAAATGAGTGAGAGATCAATGTATATAAAGCAGAAATGCATTCTTGATTTAAAGTTTCAAAAGCATATTATTATATAATATATTGACTGAGAAAGATAAATTATCACTTCTCACGGGTACAAATTCCAATAGAGTAATGAGAGTAAAATACTTTCATTTCAAATCTGTTCATGTTGAAACAATTAAAATCATTTGCTTATACATCATAAGAGAGCAATAAAAATCATTGAAAAAATTGTAAAAATGTTCCTTATGTATCATTTTCAATGCAATAACGATCAAATATCGCAAGAGAGCAAAGAGAGCGAAGAAGCTGGTTTTCATGAAGTAAAGACGTGAAAAGGCTTTTTTCATATCACAGAAGCTTTTACGTTATACCATAGTGCCAGAGAGATGATAGGCATTGAAAGAGGCAAATTCACAACACAATGAGATTACATGAGACTTACACTAGATTATATAGGACTTGTAGGGGTGCGTGGGGGAGGCGCATTGTTGTGAGGTGTGGTAGGGTGGTTTAGTGTCGTTTTTTTGCCCGATGGTGTGATCTTATTAAAGAATGAGAGAAACAATAGCCTGAGGCAAAGCATAATTTTTCATGATGATAACATATTTATTTATAATGATAATTCACAGCGTTGCAATTTTTAGATAATTCTGAAACTTGTAAGATTTTTTCTTTTCAAGCTCTATTGCTGCGAATTAATTAAAAACATTTTCTTACATGTCACAAGCGGGGTTGATGAGTGGGTACAAAAACACTTAAGAAAGGAATAAAATGCTTCTTATGAATCTTTTCAAGTGCTAAGACTTATTGCAGCATTTTAAGCTTAAAACGCGTATGATGATTTAGCGTTCTTTTCATAAGCGTAAAGATGGTGGTGCATAATAGATTTTATATTATGCATTTTTATATCTTTTATTTTTATAGTATTTATGGAGAAGTTCTTATCGTTATATTTTTCATAAATGCTGTTGTGAAATGAGGAGGGGCCTGCATTGAGGGATGTCTCTCGTCATCACTTTTTAAGGAAATTTAAGAAACAAGTCTTGTTTTAGCGCATGGATTTATGTGAGACTAGAGTTTTTACTTAAATTTAGAAACTATAAAATAATCTGTTTTATAAAACTTTTAAAAATACACCTTTCATTTAGAGGGACAAAAATTATGCCGCATGGTGAACTAACAAATCCGGAAACAATTGGAATGTTGCATTTGTTTATGCAAGCGAGTTGGATCGTGAAAGGTGTTATGATTGGGTTGCTGCTCGCTTCCATCTGGAGTTGGGCAATTATTTTTGATAAAATTTTTACGTATCGGAGAATACGGCGTGAAATAAAGCAGTTTGAACGTACATTTTGGTCCGGCAAAGCGCTAGAAGATCTTTATGCATCATGCAAAAGTCAACGTACCAATAGTATATCCGCAGTTTTTATAGCAGCAATGGTTGAATGGAAAAAATCTCTTGAAAAAGGGACCCATACATCGAAAAGTTTGCAGAGCAGAATTGATAAGGCTATGGATTTGACGCTGGGACGTGAAAGTGAAAAAATAGAATCAAAATTAAGTTTTCTTGCGACACTGGGGTCTGCGGGACCTTTTATCGGACTTTTTGGAACAGTTATTGGTATTATGGAGTCTTTTCTTTCTATTTCAGCTTCTCAAAATACATCACTTGCCATTGTCGCGCCGGGGATTGCAGAAGCGCTTTTGGCAACCGCTATTGGTTTGTTTGCAGCAATTCCAGCCGTTATTGCTTATAACAAGTTGACTCATGAAAGTGCGCGCATCATTGCACAAATAGAAAATTTTGCCGATGAATTTTCAACAATTGTATCGCGGCGTATTGATGAAACACGCACAGCACCTTCCTCTTTATAAAAAGGAGCTTATCCATGGGCGTTTCTGTTGCTTCTTCTTCTTCTCGCAAAAATACACGTAGGCGGCATCATTCACGAAGCCAACTGATGAGTGAGATCAATGTCACTCCTTTTGTGGATGTCATGCTGGTCTTGTTGATTATTTTTATGGTCTCTGCTCCCCTTTTAGTGAACGGTGTTCCTCTAGATTTGCCTCGTAGTCAAGCGGGTCCCGTACGAGCTCAAAAAACACCCCTTACGGTTTCACTTGACGCGCAAGGGCGCTTTGCCATTAATCAAGATTATTATGAAACGTCACAGGCCCTGATTGCACACCTGAAAACTCTTCTGGAGGCAGATGCTACACAAAAAGATCAACGGGTTTTTGTGCGGGTTGCTAAAACTGTTGAATATCAGCAGGTATTAAAACTGCTGGCGGATATTCAAAAAGCGGGGTTTTCTCAAGTTGCGTTAGCAAGTCTAGCACAATAAATAATAAGTAATAAAATTGCGCATAACCGGTTGTTTTTAATTTTTTTTTAAAAAGAGCATAGAGTGATTAAAAATGAAAAAATGTAAGGCATAAATAAGGCATAAAGAATGAATAAAGACTCCTATCATAGTATGAAACGAGGCTTGGCTTTATCCCTTGTGGTCCATGTCATTTTTCTCAGTTGGGGAGCCATTCAGTTTACAAGCTCTGTCTCTTTACCACAACCATTGGAAGCAATTCCCATTACTCTTGCTCCTTTAGTGGACGAGTTTTCTTCTCAACAAGGAGCCGTGAAGGCTCCTATCCGTGCAATCCCTGCCATAAAACCAACTATGCAGCCACAAGAGAAAGAAGATGCACGCCATATTGGAGAGGGACAAATAGATAGTCTTGCACCATTTCAACCAAAGGAAAAGCCGCGTCCCGTTGAAACAGCATCGCCACCATCAAGCGAGAACACATCAGAAACATTTGCACCAGAACTTACAAAACCAGAATTATTAGAAGCAAAAACAGAGGATGCGCCCAAGGTTGCACCTGAGATGCCTTTGGAGGCACCAGAGGATGCGCCCAAGGTTGCGCCTGAGATGCCTTTGGAGGCACCACCGGAGGATGCGCCCAAGGTTGCACCTGAGATGCCTTTGGAGGCACCACCGGAGGATGCGCCCAAGGTTGCGCCTGAGATGCCTTTGGAGGCACCAGAGGATGCGCCCAAGGTTGCGCCTGAGATGCCTTTGGAGGCACCACCGGAGGATGCGCCCAAGGCTGTACCTGAGATGCCTTTGGAGGCACCAGAGGATGCGCCCAAGGTTGCACCTGAGATGCCTTTGGAGGCACCAGAGGATGCGCCCAAGGTTGCACCTGAGATGCCTTTGAGAGTGCCGGAAGATGCCTCTAAGGTTGCGCTCAAGCCTGCGCACAAAAATGAAGAGATGATATCGCCAAAAGAATTGGCTCCAACGGTCCCAAAAGTACCAGCAGAGCAGATTGTTCATCAAGCGCCCAAAATTGTACTTCCAGAAAAATCTCTTCTTCCACAGTTTAAACCAAAGTTTGACGAAAAATCTCCAAGGAAGAATGAGGCTGCATTGAATCAAAATACGCCAAAGCTTAACAAGAAAAACCAAGAGAAACAGACCATTGAAGATATTTTAGCTCTGGAGGAAAATAATTTGCTTAATCGTGCGCGGTCACAAGGAGGGGGGGCAAAACGTTCTCATACACCAGAAGCTTTGGGTGCAAGAAAAAATATTAATGATACCACAAAAATGGCACAAACATTGGTCAATATTGCGGGGGGATGTATTCAACAGAAGCTTAAACTTGTGGCGCTTGGCGGCGATTTAAAAAACCGTCCGGTTGTGCGGTTGCGATTTTACTTAGACCGTGAAGGGATGGTTGTGGGTGATCCTATCATTGATCCCGTAAGCGGCCTTGAGAGTCAACAAGCTATTATGATAAGGCAGGTGTATGCTGCTGTCTTTTCATGCCAACCTTATGCAGATCTCCCACGTGATCAATATGATCTATGGGGGCAAGGTTTTGACTTTAATGTTGATCCCCTCCAAGAAATAAGATGATAAACGAGAAAAAAGCGCTTAACGAAAGGACACATTCCATGATGACTATAACGAGACATAAAGTTTTTGCTTGGTTTATTGTCACTTGTGGGTTGTGGCTTTCAAGTATTTCATCGGGTTATGCGCAATTGAAAGGAACTATTTCGAGCGCTGATTTTAATCCCATTCCCATTGCAATTACAGACTTTATTTCCAATGATTCGATTGGGTTGAAAATATCTGCTGTGGTGACAGCCGATCTTGAACGGTCGGGGCTTTTTTTACCGCTTGATAAAGCAAATTTTTTTGAAAACATTTCTAATCCTAATAAACAACCGCATTTTGCTTCTTGGCAGAAAATAAAAGCGCAAGGTTTAGTTACTGGGCAAGTCATGAGAGAAATCGATGGACGTTTGAGGGTCGATTTTCGTTTATGGGATGTTTTTGGACAAAGACAATTGAAAGGACGGCGTTTTTATACCGCGACAGAACGTTGGCGGCGTGTGGCACATATGATCGCAGATGAGATCTATAGTGAGATGACAGGAGAAAGTGGTTATTTTGATACACGAATTGTTTTTATCGATGAAACAGGCCCCCAAAATGCACGCATTAAACGCTTAGCAATGATGGATCAAGATGGCGCAAATTTGATTTATATGTCTGATGGAAGTGAATTGGTGCTTACGCCGCGTTTTTCCCCAACAAGACAAGAAATGACCTATATGGCTTATGAGGACAATCAAGTACCTCATGTTTATCTCCAACAAATTGAAATGGGGCAAAGAGAGTTGATCGGAACGTTTAATAACATGACAATTGCTCCACGTTTTTCTTCTGATGGACAAAAAGTTATCATGAGTTTGTTACAAAATGATGGGAGTGCCAATCTTTACACCATGGATTTACGAACCCGTACGATGACGCGACTTACAACAACTTCTGCTATTGATACTTCTGCTTCTTATTCACCGGATGGAAAACAAATCGTCTTTTCTTCAGATCGTAGTGGAAAGCCGCAAATCTATAAAATGAATGCGGATGGGAGTGATATTCAGCGTATTTCTTCAAACGATGGGAGTTATTCAACACCTATTTGGTCTCCACGGGGTGACTATATCGCCTTTACAAAACAATTAAACGGACAATTTTCTATCGGTGTTATGCGCCCTGATGGACAAGGAGAACGAATTTTAACCACGGGGTTTCACAATGAAGGACCAACTTGGGCCCCTAATGGTCGTGTGCTGATGTTCTTTCGCAAAAATCCCGGTATGGGACCAAAAATTTATACGATTGATATTACGGGTCGCAATGAACGTCAATTACCCACCCCCAATGATGCTTCAGATCCAGCATGGTCGCCTTTGCTCAATATACAGTAAAACAAAATGCTTAAAAACAGAATATAGAAGGAATACAGTCTCAAGTTTAAACAATCTCAATAGTTTTTTAATTATTTAAAAGAAGGAATTGATTATAGTGGGCATGGGGAGTTATGTAGGTTTCATCTATCATCTACGGTTGTTGATCGATAATGGAATTTCCTTGGGGGAAAATGCTTAAAAAAATTCAAAACAATACCTTGAAAAAATAGAGCCGAAAATTCTGAGATCTCTAGATTTCAACTTTTTATTCAAAGTGTCGCTATATATATTTTTTTAAACTTCCTCTTCGATTTTGTTTGTGAAGAGTCCTCTTGTCAGGGGGGCTGTTGCTCTTTGATGTGTTTTATTCAAGTACGCGGTTGTTTTAGGTCTGAATATTGATTGATTGGTAAGAGCAAAAGGACAGATTTTTAAGATAAATGACGTTATTTTAGAAATATACGATGCCATAAAGTTAATGCCATAAAGTCAAAAATTTATCCGCAACAGATTAGAGAGATGTACCGCCTTTTTGTACAATACTTTGCTAAACAATCAGCTCTGGCTTTCTATTTGCTTATTTTTATTCTGTGATGTTGTAAAAACACTGTCCTTTGAAGTGTGGTGATATAGGACGTATAAATAGGACGTATAAACCTCCTTGATATATTCTAAGTGTTTTTAAGTGCGTGGCGAATATTTAGGGGAGTGCATGTTTGTTGAGTCTTAAGTTTCAAGTGAATTTTATGAGTGATTCGTCATAGGAATACGTTAGGAAAATCCCAATTGTTTAGAGGCTAGATCATTTTCATCACTTGAGAGCGGAGAGGAGGTTCATCTTAAAGAACAAAAAGATCAAATAGAGAGGGGATATAGGGATATTTTTTTGGGCATGTAAGAAAGGCGTGAGGCTACAGAGTTTTGTATGCTTTCTTTTTTTTTGGTTATGTTTTCTGAAATTAATTGCGGTTTTCTTGTTGCACTGACAGCTTTTCCCCGCTATTGACGCGGGGCTTTTATATGTGCGGATAAAGAGGAGAAGTGACAGATGCTTTTGAAGCCCTCATGAATGAAGAGAGGGCTTATGCAAATGATGGGAATTATACAGACAATTTTGCCAAAATCTCATCACTGACATCAAAATTGGCATAAACATTTTGCACATCATCATCTTCTTCTAATGTTGAAATCAGCCGTAAAACGGACAAAGCTTTTTCTTCATCTATTGGTGCAAGGGTGGTGGCTTTCCAAATCGTTTTAATCGATTCTGCTTCACCAAGTTTTGCTTCAAGTGTTTTGGAAACTTCACCAATATCTTCAAAGGCGCAGGTAATATGATGTCCGGTTTCTTCTGATTGCACATCTTCGGCACCGGCTTCAATTGCTGCATCCATGATGTTATCGGCTGTCCCTGCTTCTGGCTTATAGATTATTTCACCAATCCGATTAAACATGAAACTGACCGATCCTGTTTCCCCTAAGGCTCCTCCTGATTTTGTGAAGGCGGCGCGCACATTTGAAGCGGTGCGGTTGCGGTTATCGGTTAAAGCTTCAACAATGACGGCAACGCCACCTGGTCCATAACCCTCATAGCGTACTTCATCATAATTTTCGACATCGGCGCCTGACGCTTTTTTAATCGCGCGTTCAATATTATCTTTCGGCATCGATTGTGCTTTGGCATTTTGAACAGCCAGCCTTAAACGTGGATTCATGGCTGGATCAGGAGCACCTTGTTTTGCTGCTACGGTAATTTCGCGTGCAAGTTTAGAAAATATTTTCGAGCGCATTGCATCTTGACGCCCTTTACGGTGCATAATATTTTTAAATTGTGAATGGCCTGCCATAGTTTTCCTTCCTATTTGAGGGCTTTCTTTCCAGTTGGATACTCTTTAGAATTTAAGGCGATAAAGCACGCATCCCACCAGAATAAATGTGCCACAGCATGAGGTGAAATAATCGAATAAACCCTTTATAAGAAAATTCATCTTAAAGGTAAAGACACCTTAGTTGAGGATCATTACAAGAGAGATCTCTTGTCGTTGAGCAAAAATAACGCTATAACAGAATGTAATCTCATAGCAAAATGGTTTATTCCATGCCTCGCTTTGTTTTAGGAGTGGTTGGAGAGACCTAAACATATAAAAAAGTTCCAGTGCTCTTGAGTGGGCGGTAACCTGCCTCATAGAAGAGGCGCAGAAGAGGATTTATAAAAATGGCAACGCAACTTTTGATGCCCAAAGCAACAGCTGTTTGGTTGGTTGATAATACAGCTCTTTCTTTTGATCAGATTGCAGAATTTTGTAAATTGCATGTCTTGGAAGTAAAAGCTATTGCCGATGGTGATGCGGCTTATGGTATTAAAGGTTTAGATCCGATTAGTTCTGGGCAATTGACGCGCAGTGAAATTGCACGGGTGGAGGCTGATCAAAACGCACGATTGAAAATTTCTCAATCTAGGGTGCATATTCCTGAAAAAAAACGTAAAGGGGCGCGCTATATCCCTCTTTCTCGACGCCAAGATCGTCCCAATGGTATCCTATGGTTGGTTACAAACCATCCCGAGTTGAAAGATGCACAAATTGCACGGTTGATTGGGACAACAAAAGCGACAATTGAACAAATCCGCCTTAGAACCCATTGGAATAGTGCAAATTTGGTTCCTCTTGATCCTGTAGGGCTTGGTTTGTGTTCGCAAATCGATTTAGATTTTGAGCTCCAGCGTGCGGCGAAAAATCGCCCTGTTGCTGCAGAAGAAGATAGGTCGTTGCTTCCCGCTTCTGTGACGGAAAACGCTGCTCTAGAGGAAAATGAGAGTGAAGACAATCTGCATAAGACTTTTGACGCTGATAAAGTTTTTGCAAAGCTGAACGCGCTGCAAAAAAATCGTCAAGATCAAGATGATGCATAAAAAGCCATGACGCATAAGGGAAACATTTCTTATGGAAATGTTAGAGGAATGGCCAAAGAGAAGAAAAATTGGCAGAGACTTAAAAGTAAAAATGAGGACGAAAAAAAAACAGAAAAAATTTCGTTTTCATTAGGAATTAACGGTTATTCTTAAAAATATTTTTAAGAATTGATCCTTCTTTACCAAATTCAAGGAGAAACGGACTATGCGCTCTACCAAAAAAACCCTCTCTCATTCCTTAGCTATCCTCTTTCTTTTCTCACTATGCTTGGGTGGGTGTGGCAAAAAAAATGTTGGTGCACTTAACGGTATGAATGGCGCTTATATGAATGATGCTGGTTTGAATCAGATGTCACTAGGTTCAGGACAAGAATTTACGGTTAATGTGGGTGATCGCGTGTTTTTTGGTCTCGATTCTTCTTCACTTGATGCTGATGCTGAACGTATTTTAACGCGCCAAGCAGAATGGTTGCTTCATTATCCTTATTATTCTATTATGATCGAAGGTCATGCTGATGAGAGGGGAACACGTGAATATAACTTGGCACTTGGACAGCGCCGTGCTGTTGCTGTGCGAAACTATTTGGTGTCTCTAGGTGTGTCTGCACAACGGATTCAAACAATTTCTTACGGAAAAGAAAGACCTGTAGCAGTATGTGATGATATTTCCTGTTGGAATCAAAATCGACGTGCTGTGACAACGTTGAATGACATGAATAGTCATTAAAAAGCAGATTGTTTGTTTCAACTATTTAATAAGCTCTTAAGGGGAAAAAAGAATGTATCGTAAAATCAATTGGAAAACACTCTTTTATATGGGGGTTTTCATAGCTTGTTCTACTTCACTTGTTCAAAGTGCGGCACGAAAAGCTTCCGAATATCCTGCACATGATACGGATAAAGTTGATGCAGTTGATAAGGCAACTGATGACGTGAAGAAAGCACCTGAAGCAGCCGATAAAGCAGCATCTGATGCGGCGGAAAAAGCCACTGACGCTGTTGATAAGGCAATTGATGCTGTGAAGGAAGCGCCTGAAGCAGCCGATAAAGCAGCATCTGATGCGGTGGAAAAAGCCACTGACGCTGTTAATAAGGCAACTGATGACGTGAAGAAAGCACCTGAAGCAGCCGATAAAGCAGCATCTGATGTGATAGAAAAAGCCACTGATGCTGTTAATAAGGCTGTCGATGATGTGAAGAAAGCACCTGAAGCAGCTGATAAAGCAGCATCTGATGTGATAGAAAAAGCCACTGACGCTGTTAATAAGGCTGTCGATGATGTGAAGAAAGCACCTGAAGCAGCTGATAAAGCAGCATCTGATGTGATAGAAAAAGCCACTGACGCTGTTAATAAGGCAATTGATGATGTGAAGAAAGCACCTGAAGCAGCTGATAAAGCAGCATCTAGCGCGGCGGAAAAAGCCACTGACGCTGTTAATAAGGCTGTTGATGCTGTTAAAGAAGCGCCTGAAGCAGCCGATAAAGCAGCATCTAGCGCGGTGGAAAAAGCCACTGACGCTGTTGATAAGGCTGTTGATGCTGTAAAAGAAACACCTGAAGCAGCCGATAAAGCAGCGTCTAGCGCGGTGGAAAAAGCCACTGACGCTGTTGATAAGGCAATTGATGCTGTAAAAGAAGCACCTGAAGCAGCTGATAAAGCAGCATCTGATGTGATAGAAAAAGCCACTGACGCTGTTAATAAGGCTGTCGATGCTGTAAAAGAAGCACCTGAAGCAGCCGATAAAGCAGCATCTAGCGCGGTGGAAAAAGCCACTGACGCTGTTAATAAGGCTGTCGATGCTGTAAAAGAAGCACCTGAAGCAGCCGATAAAGCAGCATCTAGCGCGATGGAAAAAGCCACTAGTGTTGCGGAGCACCAAGGGATTATTTTAGAGAATCAACAGGCTTTATTTAAAGATTATGATTTAGATAAGCTTTTGCATAAGATACGAATGGTGCTTGAGCATAACAGTCTAAAAAATGTTAACAAGCAGTTTCACGAGCTTTTTGATACAGAAGCCTCTTCTGTTTATTCTTGTTCTTTTGAAAAGTCTGCTGTAGATGAAAAATCTCAGACTGTAAAAGAAGAGATGGAGCAGGACCATAGTACAGGTGATCAGACAAAGGTTGCTGCTGTGGAAGCTAAGGTGGAGAGCCATGATCATGAAAACAGTCAACCTTTTAACAAGGCGCATGAAGTAAGTGCTCCAATTGAAGCACATCAGAGTGACAATCTTTCTTCTTCTAAAGCTTTGTATAAGGAAGGGTATGATTTTATTCGTTCTGCTAACTATGTTGATGCTGAAAAAAGCTTTTGCGCTTTTCAAAATCGTTACAAAAAAGATTCTTTGAGTGATGATGCTTTATTTTGGTTGGCCGAATCTTTGTTGGGGCAAAAACGCTATCATGAAGCCGCACAAGTTTATCTTACCGCATGGTATGCAGATAAAAAGAAGCTCTATACCTCTGAGATTTTGCTGAAATTAGCAAGAAGTATGGTCGCTCTTGAGCCAAATAAAGACGATTGTGCTCATTTTGTGAAAAAATCAAAACGTCAACAAACATTAGCATCTGTTTTTTGTAAACCTGCAAAATAAACAGCGAGGTCGTTTTCGGTGTGCGTTAGACTGGCAAGAAATCTCTTTAAAACATCGGATTTTATTCAATGTCAGAAGTTGATTCTTGCCGTCTCAGGGGGAAGCGATTCTTTGGCTTTGATGTTTTTGGTCAAAGAGCATTTGGAAACTCTCGCATTTCCTCCAGAAATGATTGTTGTCACGGTTGATCATCAATTGCGTAAAGAATCGATGCGTGAAGCAGAAACTGTTGCGAAAATTTGTCGTGTCCATGATATTCAACATATCACTGTGCGATGGGAAGGCGAAAAGCCAAAGACGCATATTGCTTCCAGCGCGCGTGTTGCACGCTATGATCTCTTGGTTAAAGAAGCACAAAAACAAGGCGCATCACTTATTATGACGGGGCATACACTCAATGATCAGGTTGAGACCTATCATATGCGGTATCAACGTCTCCAAAAGAATAGAGGTGCTTTATATAGTGAAGCTGTTGCTATGCGCGATGAGGTTTATGCCAGTGGTTTTGCTGGTGCTTTGCGCGGTGAAGCCGAGGGTATACGTGATGAGGATCATACCAGAAAAACAAAAAAAAATATTGCCGAAAAAAACTATGGTCCCCTTTATGAGCGCGGTTTATCCTGTATTCCGCGTGAGGCGTTGTTGCATAGAAAAGTGCGTTTGATTCGGCCACTCCTTGGTGTAAAACGCCAAACATTACGGAATTATTTACGCTTACAAGGACAAACATGGATTGATGATCCAACCAATGAAGATCGCAATTTTGAACGTGTGCGCGTGCGTCAATCTCTTTCTCCACAAAAATTGGCTTATATTGCTCAAAAAATAAATGAAGCCGCATTGCAGCGTCGTCAACAAGCCAAAAATATTGCTGATTTGATCTTAGCGCTGGATATTACTGTCCAACATGGGCGTTGTTTCATAGCAAAGCCTGCGCTATTTTTACAGAAACATTCCAGTTTTCCTTTCGTGGTGGGGCTCTTTGCTGTGCTGATGGGAGGGGGATTTTATTTGCTCCCCAATCAGAAATTAAGCATGCTTGTTCAAAAACTCTGTCTCGATTCTCCAGAAAAGAAGCGTTTTACTTATGCGGGTTCTGTTATTGAATATAACAAGCACGGAATTTCTTTGTGGCGTGAAGGGCGAAATATGAAAGAGGCTATCGTTGAGCCAGATAAAACTTTTATATGGGATGGGCGCTATCATATCACAAATCATGGATATGAGGCTATAAAGGTTGGAGCCGCAAATTTAGAACAGCTGAAATTTTTATTAAAAAATAGCGATTTTGAGCTTGAAAAGCCTCATTTTCCCTCTTTACAATCGCTGCTGATGATCTCAAATCATAAAGGGTATGATATTCCAGAGTTGATTTCTCAAGCAGTTGTTCATAAACATGTTATCGTCAAGCGGATTATGGCACCTTTCGATTGGCTTTCCTCACGAGAAGATGCTGCCTTGGTGAATGTTGTGGAACCTTTTTTTAATATTGAGGTGAAAAGATAAAGGAAAATTACTCTAAAAGAAAATAAACAGCTTCTCATCCCTTGGCAAGGGGCTGACAAGGTTATATGTTAAGGGGAACTGTTTGAAATCTATATTTGATTAAGTGGGCTGAATATGAATTCCAATTACCGCTCTCTCCTTATTTGGGGAGTTATTGCCTTGATTTTGATTGTGTCGTTTTCTCTCTTTAATGGAGATAGCCAACGTTCTGGTGGTGGAGAAGTCTCCTATTCTGAATTTTTGCAAAAAGTTGAGAATAATGAGTTGAAATCTGTGACCATTCAAGGTCAAAAATTAACAGGGAAAACCATTGAACATAGAGCTATTTCAACCTATGCTCCTCGCGATCCAGGTTTGATACAAAAGTTGGAAAGCAAAAACGTCAATGTTAAAGCTATTCCTGAAAGCTCTGGAAATAGCATTTTCCTCAATCTCCTCTTTTCCTTATTACCTGTTATTATTATCGTGGGGGCGTGGGTCTTTTTTATGCGGCAAATGCAAAATGGATCACGTGGTGCAATGGGATTTGGGAAATCGAAAGCAAGATTGCTTAATGAAGCGCAAGGACGTATTACCTTTAAAGATGTTGCTGGCGTTGAAGAAGCAAAGCAAGATCTTCAAGAAATTGTTGAATTTTTACGCGAACCACAAAAATTTCAACGCTTAGGGGGGCGTATCCCACGCGGTGTTTTGCTTGTTGGTCCTCCAGGAACCGGTAAAACTTTGCTAGCACGTTCTGTGGCAGGTGAAGCCAATGTGCCATTCTTTACCATTTCAGGGTCTGATTTTGTTGAAATGTTTGTTGGTGTTGGGGCAAGCCGTGTGCGCGATATGTTCGAACAGGCTAAAAAAAATGCACCTTGTATTATCTTTATCGATGAAATTGATGCTGTAGGGCGCCATCGGGGGGCTGGTCTTGGCGGTGGAAACGATGAACGTGAACAGACCTTAAACCAGTTGCTTGTCGAAATGGATGGGTTTGAGCCCAATGAAAGTATTATTCTTATTGCCGCAACAAACCGTCCTGATGTGCTTGATCCTGCTTTATTGAGACCAGGGCGTTTTGATCGGCAAGTTGTTGTGCCAAACCCTGATGTTTCTGGGCGTGAGCAAATCTTGAAAGTGCATGTGCGCAACGTGCCTTTAGCGCCTAACGTTGATTTGAAAATTTTGGCAAGGGGAACACCAGGATTTTCCGGTGCGGACCTGATGAATCTGGTCAATGAAGCTGCTCTTATGGCTGCGAGCCGTAATAAAAGAGTTGTCACGATGCAAGAATTCGAAGATGCCAAAGATAAGGTGATGATGGGGGCTGAACGTCGTTCAACTGCTATGACACAAGAGGAAAAAGAACTCACTGCTTATCACGAAGCAGGACATGCTATTGTGGCTCTTAATGTGCCGGTTGCTGATCCTGTCCACAAAGCAACAATCGTTCCAAGGGGAAGAGCATTGGGAATGGTGATGCAATTGCCTGAAGGCGATCGCTATTCTATGAGTTATCGGTGGATGATTTCTCGTTTGGCTATTATGATGGGTGGACGTGTGGCTGAAGAATTAAAGTTTGGAAAGGAAAATATCACCTCCGGTGCTTCTTCTGATATTGAGCAAGCAACGAAATTAGCACGTGCAATGATCACACGGTGGGGATTTTCTGATCTGCTTGGAAATGTAGCTTATGGCGATAACCAAGATGAAGTCTTTTTGGGTCATTCTGTTGCGCGAACACAAAATGTCTCTGAAGAAACAGCACGCATGATTGATATGGAAGTGCGTAAGCTTATTGATGATGCCTATAAAAATGCGACAAACATTTTGAAAACAAAAAGAAAAGAATGGTTTGCTTTGGCACAAGGTTTGTTGGAATATGAGACTTTAACGGGAGCTGAAATTAACGAAGTTATTGCAGGAAAGCCTCCTTCACGCACACAGAAAGATGAGGGTGCTGCGCCACGGGGCTCTTCTGTTCCAAAAACTGGAAAAATGAAGACAGAGACAACAGTGGTGGATGAAAAAAACGCTGAAGCAGTCTCTAAAACAGCGCCTCATAAAGTAGAGACCGATAAAGGCGAGGCAGGCAAAGCAGAGGCAGCTGTTGGGAAAAAAACAGCAAAATCCAGTAATGTTGCGCTTAAGGAGGCTCAGTCTAAAGAAGTGCAATCGGATGAGACTGAGAAAAAAGCACAAAGCACAAAAGGTACTACAAAATCAGTCAACCGCTCTAAAAGTAATGCTGAAAAGAAGTCCAATACTGCGGGAGATGATAAAGAAAAATAAGAATTATTTAATACCGCTTGAGTGACGATGTTTTAGGAAAACTTCTAATTTTTTGAGAAAGGCGCAAGTTTTGTTTGCGCCTTTCTTGTAATATTTGCAAAAATATGGAAGCAAAAAATTAAGCAAAGCCGTTGTATTATGACGGCTTTAGCATGCTACAAGGCGAGGTGGACTGTTGCTTTTCTAATGTGGTAGGGTTGTGAGGTTAGGCGATAGATTTCCTTGCTGATTTTGTAGGGTATGAGGTTTGGTGCTGGGTTTCTTTACGGATTTAGCAAGTGTGTGAGATTATCCGTTGGGTGTATTAAAGGGGTGTATAGAGCATTTTGAGGAGATAATATTGCTTTTATGTGGAAGGGTGTAAACATAATTGCTTGAGAGTGGTTTAGATGTGTAGATGGTGAATAGGGGGCTTGATTGTTTAAATGCATGAAGGTTTAGATCAATGATCTGATTTTATACGGGGAGCGGGGGGACTATTGTACCAAGGGGGCTTGTTAGGGGTTTAAGGAAAAGCCAAGGGAAGAATTATATATTAAAGGAAAGAGGCATGGTGCAAAAATATTTTGGTACAGATGGAATTCGGGGGAAAGCCAATTCATTTCCTATGACACCCGATTTTGCCATGAAGGTGGGGATGGCTGTAGGGGTTTTATTTCGCTCACAACATCAATCTCATCGTGTGGTGATTGGCAAGGATACACGATTATCTGGTTATATGTTGGAAAACGCTTTGGTTTCAGGATTGACTGCTGCGGGGATGGAAGCTTTTTTATTGGGTCCAGTGCCAACCCCTGCTGTTGCAATGCTTTGCCGCTCTTTGCGAGCGGATCTTGGGGTGATGATTTCTGCTTCTCATAATCCGTTCTATGATAATGGAATTAAACTTTTTGGTCCTGATGGTTTTAAACTTTCAGATGATATGGAAGCCAAAATTGAACAATTGATCGATACAGATCTTTCAAAATCTTTAGCAAGTTCTGCCGAAATTGGTTATGCAAAACGGGTTGAGGGGGATATTTATCGTTATATTGAATATGCCAAACGAACTTTGCCGCGTGATGTTCGCTTAGATACTGTGCGTATTGTTGTGGATTGTGCCAATGGGGCTGCTTATAAAGCGGCTCCCCGTGCTTTATGGGAATTGGGGGCTGAGGTTTTTGCTATTCATGATGAACCCAATGGGACCAATATTAATCAAAAATGTGGATCAACCGATTTAAGCTCTTTAAAACGAAAAGTGCATGAAGTGCGTGCTGATGTGGGGATTGCTCTTGATGGAGATGGAGATCGTGTTCTCATTGTTGATGAAAAAGCACAAACGGTTGATGGAGATCAGTTAATTGCTGTAATTGCTGAAAATTGGCATAAAATGGGACGATTACGGTGTAATGGTGTTGTCACAACAATTATGTCAAATCTTGGACTAGAACGTTTCTTGAATAGCAAAGGGTTGCACCTTGTAAGGACAAAAGTTGGAGATCGTTATGTTGTCGATGCCATGCGCCAAAAGGGATATAATGTTGGTGGTGAGGCTTCTGGCCATATCGTGCTCAGTGATTTTGGTACAACGGGTGATGGCTTGGTGGCTGCATTGCAGATTTTAGCCTGTATGAAGGAAAGTCAAAGCCCTATGAGCCAATTGTGTAAACGGTTTGAACCTGTACCGCAAATTTTAAAAAATGTAACGATTAAAAATAAAAATATCCTGAAAAAAAATCCCGTCAAAACGGCCATTGATCAAGCAGAGAAGCGGTTGGGAAAAGAGGCACGGCTGGTGATCCGCGCTTCTGGAACTGAGCCGGTTATCCGCCTTATGGCTGAAGGCGATGCACGAGAAGTATTGGACACTGTCGTGACAGAGTTGATGGATGTTATTATTCATCATGATGTACGCATGGGGACTGCACTTGAGGAATCTTGATTTTTTTGAGAAAATTATCAGATCATCTTTGAATAAAGGTCTGATTTTAATGCGGGATTTTGGCAATTACAAAAGGTATGATTATTAACTTTGTTAGTGATGTAATAACGGTAATGGATACTCTATCTACGAACAAATTAAATAAAAAAGGGAAAAGTCTAATTCTAATAACTACAATGCGTATAGATTTCTCTATAGTTCGTAAGATATGAAAAATATGCCTTTTTTTGATTTTCCTTTTTCTTTTACTTATTCGTAAACCGGTTATTAGTTTAACAGAGTTTGTAGGGGGAGTTTATTAGTGTTATTCATTCTTTTTACTGGGCATACAGCGGGTGCAGCGCCCCATGAACATCAAACAGCAATGGTCATTGTGGTTATATCATCTTGATGTTTCTAAGTGCCGCTGCCAATTGGAGATATGATACGCTCCTATTACGTTTAGCTCCTCCTAATTATGAACTTATACTTTTCCAATAATTAGTAGAATAATGAGAAAGAGATGAGAATAAGCAATTTTTTCACGACAGTTCTAATGTTTATAAAGTAAAAAAAGCCGTGTGATGTAAAAATAATGAACATTTTTTGGATCTTGGAGGGGGACACTCTATATTCATTTATGATTTTAGGATTTAAACATAAAAGGATTGAAGCCTTCTATAATACTGGTACGACTGAAGGGATTAGAACCGCCCATGCTCAAAAATTAAAGCGTATTCTAAGTGCTCTTGAAGGAGATGTATCGCCAAAAGATTTTGAGTTATCCGTCCTTTTGGTTACATCTGCTAAAAGGTGATTTCAAGGATTATTAGTCAATTACTGTAAATGGAAATTGTCGCGTAATATTTCGCTTTGATAGCATAGATGTCGAAATGGTTGATTATCTGGATTGTCATCAAAAAGCAGGTCTAAACAATGATGAAGAATCCTTCACATCCCGGTGAATTATTGTGAGAAGATGTGATCAAAGAGCTTAGTTTATCCGTTAATGAAGCAGCAGAGTAGCTTGGTATATCTCGTGTAGCACTTTCTAGAGTTTTAAATGGAAAAGCCGCTATGAGTGCTAATCTTGCTATTAGGCTTGAAATGTCTGGTGTAAGCACAGCACGTGCTTGGCTTGCTATGCAAACAAATTATGATTTATCAAAAGCAATTTTTTAACAACAGTCTCATGATCAAGATTGCATAAAAGAGTTTCAAATGGCAGTTAAGTTTTTGCAACAGAGACGTATACAAGAGCTAAATCATGCGTATGAGCCGTACAAGGTCAAAAGATGTAACGCGGATAAGACAAGGAATAAAATCTTATTTTCATAACTCGATTAAGCCATACGGTAAAAGAGAGGTAATCAAAGGAGGTGTTTAATATGGGTGTGACAAAAGATGTTGTACGTGCCTGCATAGATAGGGCGTTAAAAAAAATCCGGTGAAATATTAGCAAGTTTAGGACTTACGGTGTCTGATTTCATCCGTATTGCTTTGACAAAAGTTGTTCATGAAAAAGGATTGCCGTTTGATATGTCTATTTCTAATGCGAAAACGCTTAAAACTTTCGAGAAAAGTGACAAGGGTTAAGAGAAGTGACAAGGGTAAAGAGATATAGCTGAAGATAGGTAAGATTTGTTTTGTCATTTGGATATTTGATATTTCTGATCATTCACTTCAAATTAGCTTTTAATTTACATCATTATCGTTATGGGTGTTTCCGTATATTGAATGATGTATGCAAACCGTGATTGAAATGGCAGCTTATTGAATTTCTGCAAAAGAAGAAGGCATATCGCCTGAATAATTATTTGATATTGTTTCTTTTATTGCTACTCATTCAGATGCTGGTGGTCTTATGCAAGGGTTAAGAGAAAGCCAAGGAAAGTTAGGTTTAAAAGCATAAGAGTAAAAGTGGGGGATATAAGGTTATACCCTTTTTTGGTGGTTAAAATATTCCGGTGTTGATCGAAGATATTTACAGTCAATCATCTTGAGGTAATTTGACAAAATCAGAGAGGAATGCGTTGAAGAAAATTTTTATATTGCGCCTTGATGAATATCGAAAAGAATAATAATGGATAAGGCACATAAAGCAGGATCTCGTATATTACAAGGTGCTCGTGAAGCTCTTGTCTGAAGCTAAAGGTGAAGCGGATACTAAATTTGGTATCTATATTCCTGCAAATGTTGATGTCAAAAAAAATCAGAAAAAATATAGGGTTATAGATATCATTTTCGGCACGTTTTGGTTTTCCTGTGGGGCGCATGCGTGATTGGGAATGGGGATGATATTTTTACTTCTTTTTACTTGTTGTTTTCGATTATTGACACTGAACTTGAAGCGATTAATCGTGTTTTTAAGAAAGCTCTATTGGTATAGTTTTTGCTTATAAAAAAGGGTGTGAGGGGTAGCGTTTTTTTTAAAAAGCATCACGGCGTTTGAAGGGGTCGTAATAGATTTCTGTTACACGAAATTTTCCTTCGAGGCGTTTACATTGGATGATGACATCTATCATCGAGATTAATAAGCCGCGGATATCATCGCGCGCTAAATTACCACCACCGTCACTTTCTTTGACTAAAAGGGTCATTTGTTCAAAGGCTGCAAGGGCTGTTGAGGCATGGACGGTGGTAATGGAGCCGGGGTGACCAGAGTTGACATTACGGATATAGTAAAAGGCTGTACCATCACGCAGCTCTTGTAGAAGGATTCTGTCGGGGCGCATGCGTAATCCTGATTCAAGCAGTTCTTTTGCACCTGCTTTTGCTAAGCCTTGGTTATCTTTTGAATAAAAGAGCTGCACTTTGTTGGCGTGCGGAACGACAAGTTCTGGTGTGTCTTCTATGGTGAGAATTCGTTCATAGTCAGGGATTTTTGCAATCAAAGCTTTGGAGAGGGTTGTTTTACCAGAACCGGTTTTGCCCGATATTAAGATATTTTGTTGTGTAATAACGGCTCTTTCTAAAAAGGTGCAAAAGTCTTTGGCCAGAAACAAATCTGTTAGTTTTTTGTCTGTATCAGAGAGTTCGGATAACCGTTCTGTCATTTGTTGCGTGGGTGTGAAACTGGTGTTTTGGGCAACAGAAAAAAGATTGTTTTCATGTAAACTTTCAAGAGAAAAAGTGCGTGATGAAGGTTTACGAATGGTCATGCTAATGGTATTGGCTGCAACTGCTGGAGGCATAACAATTTGTATGCGTTCGTTGTTTGGCAGTGTTGCGGAGAGAACGGGATTTTCTACACTGATTTTTTGTGTTGTGTAGGCAGCAACAACTTTTGCAATCCCTTCTAGTTCGCCGTAGGTTAGTTCTTTTAAGATGTGGGTTTGCCAACCATTGGGACCCTCAACGATTACTTCGCCAGGGCGATTGATAACAATTTCAAATAAATTCTCATCATTGAGGAAGTCATCTAAGATCTTTAATTTTGTTAAAACGATGGAGGCGCGTTCTGCATTTTTTGCTGATGGCATAATGTGACTTTATTGGCTTAATGAAAAAAGGAATAGCTGGGAGTAGAGCGGTTTCTTTTGCTCTTTACGACTAGTTTATAGACAGAGGAAAAATCGAGATCTTTTGCTACAAAGATGTTGACCAGTTCGCCTTGAAATTTTTCTAAGGTAGGAGGGATGTTGATTTGATTTTCAAGAGCAATACTGGCGGCATCTTTTCCAGTGTTGTTTGCGCCTTCAAAACCGCCGCCTCCAGAGTTGTTTGAACCTTCTTTATTGGAATTGCCTACTATTTTATTTGTTAAAACTGTTGTGGCACCATCAATAACGGTGAGTAAAAGGGAAGAGCCAAAGCGTTCCCACCAATGGGTGTTGATGTTGCCATCAAAACCGGCTCTGCCTAAACTGTCGGTTGCGGGTGAGGCAAGGTCGATGATGACACCGGTTGGGGTTTTTGCTCTTGTCCAGAGTACAAAGAGGCGAGATTGACCTTGTTTTATCCCTCCGCGGTATTCGCCAATCACTTGGGTTCCTTTATCAAGCAAAACAACGCGCCCATTGTCAGAGAGGATATCACGGTTGATGATGCAGCTTGCAAAGCCTGGTTGCTCACTGTTTAATGCGGTTTCTAAGATACAGGGAATAGAGGTTCCCATGGCGATGATAAAGTTTCTATTGCCGATGAGTTTTGCTTTTGCTTTTGCTTCTTCTGTTTTGGTAGGCTTTAATAGGGTTGCAAAATTTTGTGTGTCTTGAAGGGCAGGAGAATTTTTCGCATTCGCGAGATTTTCAAGGGCATGGAATTTTTCAAAGGGGTTGAGAGTCGTGTTGACGATGTCTTTTAATTGAGATTTAGAGCCTTTGGCAAAAGCGAGAACAGGGGCACGTCTTGCGGCATCAAGTAGTGGGTCATCTTTTTTGGGTTCTTGTGCGAGTGGTTGTGGGGGTGGTAAGGTTATTGGCGCTATGTTGGCACGCGGGTCAGAGGGCGCGAGCTCTAAAGGGGCGAGGGAATTGTGAAAGCTTTTTTCTTGTTTTTTATGAGCTTTTGCGGTGTCTTTTTGTTCTGTGGGGGAGGATAAGATGTTCCAGAGCACATAGCCGCAGATTCCTATACAGGCTATTGCGACAACTATTTTTTTGCCAGCGCTTTTGGCGCTATTGTTTTTGCCATCCCCAATAGATCCGCGATCTTCGATGATTGATTTATCACTCATGTGTTGTCCCCTTCAATTCCCGCTTATTTAAAGATCTGATGCAATTTTACGTTCAACAGATGGTGAGGTTGTTCCGGTATTTGGATTTGTGCCTTTTGGTTGATAGGCTTCGTTAAAGACGCATAGGACGTTTTTTCCCTGTCTTAGGGTGAAGCGTGCGCTAATGGCATGGACAATCACCATGTTGCCTCTTGTGGTTTTGGGAACCAGCGATTCTGTACCGTCATTGCTGACAATGTAAATGGCAGGGATTTCTTGGTTGTCTGGAAATGTAAATGTTGTGGTTTTGCCATTGTCATAAACGGAGGAGGGTTCAAGAGTGATAGAGCCTTGAGCGGTGTAAGCCCAATTGCGTGGTCCGTAGGTTTCAGAAGCGTTGAAGACATTATCGATACGCTGGGCTTGTTGTTTTTCTTGTCGCATAAGGGCTGCGAGTCTTCTTTGTTCTGCTTCTTCTTGTGGGTAGCGAAATTTCACAAGGAAATATGTTTCTTGTCCAGAGGAAATTTCTCCATCTTTGACCATCAGTTCAAATTGATAGGAGCGCTTTGAGCCATCAAGCTTTGTGGTGACGACTTGGAGATTGGTAATGGGTTGGACTTCCCGCGCTTTGAGGAAAAGAATATTGCCAGCGGGAGCGACTTCCCATGCAACGCTGTTGCCAATTGCTACATGGGCAATTTCTTCATTGGGAGAAAATTCTATTTGTACCGATGAGCGTATGGAGCCAATAATTTTTGTGACATTATAGGCATCATAGTTGATAAAGCGAATGCGGCTATCGCTTGGCGCACGAGTGGGAAAAATACTGGCATGGCTAGGCGTTAAAGAAAGGGTAATAGCGATGTTAAGAATGAGAAAAAGAATTTTTTTTGTCATGATCAGTTGACCACTTCCGGATCGGTTCTATATTCACTAACAATAAACCCTAGAGGATTTATCAAACGGTTTTGGACAGAGATAGGGGCATTGATGTATTCAAAGGTAAGTGTTGCAACCCAGTGGGTGATGAATTCTTTGTTGTTGTCGTTGTCGTGAATGGTTCTGTAGTAACGCACTTGGGCAACATCGTCATTGATAAAGGAGATTGATTTTATTGTTATTGTAACAGCGGCGTGTTTATAGAGAATTTGAGGACTTTGGGGATTTCTTGCTCCATACCAGCTGGCAAATCTTTCCTGTTCTTCAGAAGAAGAGAGGAGGGATACGGTTTGGAAGTTGTGTTGTGTTTCTTCTGTGGTGAAGCCTTCACGGGAGCGGACATATTTTGCAGCAAAGTAGCGTGTGATTGCTTCGTCGACATTGGTGGGACCTTCTTTTAAGGCTTCCACAACTTCGGTGATGCCGGTTGAATTGTCCACACGGATGACAAAAGGTTCCACGGTTTTAAGGGGCGTGAGGGTGATGACCGCGAGAGAAGACATTATTGCAACAGCAACCGCGATGCCGGCAATGGCAAGCGAGACGCGGGTGGTGCGGCGTGAGGCGAGCATGCGGTCTTGATCAAACGAGCGCGCTTCAGCAATGTATTGTTCTATGTCTTTTTCTTTCATGCTTTTTGCCCGCAATTTTTGTAAGATTTGATTTCTTCATCCGTTAATTTTTGTGCCAGAAGCATTTCCAGCTTACCTTCTACGGGTGAAGGGGTGTTGTTACTGATGATAATGGGTGTGGGCGTGGGTTTTTTTCCTTCCCAATTCCACATTGATCTGTTGAGTGGACGTTTAGAATATCCATCACACTTTGGGAGTGACTTCAGTGTGTTTGGTGAAGACATACAGCCACTGAGAAAGAGAAATGGTAAGATAATCCCAATTTTTTTAAATTCCCGCATTTGAACTTAGACCTTTGCTAATAGTGATGCTAATTTTTTAACGCCCTTTGCTATCGTGTTGGCTGTTGCTTTAGCAGCGCGAAAAGCTTCTTTTCCAGCGCGTTGCGTTCCCGTTATGGCACTTGTGAAAGAAACAGCCCCAGAGGCTAAAGCTGATGCTATATCAGGTAATTTGATGAAAAGGTAAATACCACAAAGGCCAACAGCTGAGAAATTAATTAAGGAAAGCATTATATCTTCAAGTGTTCCTGAGAAAATTTTTATTGCAAATTTGATATACAGGCCACCAAGCAGCACGACTAATACCTGCAAAAGGATGAAATTTACAACTTGCCCTAACCATGCTTCTGTGAATTTTCTGGTTGAGGAAAACATAGAGAGGCTTATGAAGAGTGGTCCTATTGATAGGACAAGAAACAAACCCAGCTTAGCAAACATTGAGACGACAAAACCAATTATAGCCATTGCCGTGGCATCTATTAAACAGATAAAACCAGCAAGCCATGTCACAAGAAACTTACCCGCTTCAGTCCATCCTGTGTACTTCTCTGATGCGTCAAAAACGTGTGCCCCCGCTTGTCTTAGCAGATGGTCCCATACATTTTGATCCGAGTGTGCTGCACCTTGTGTGACATTTGCAATGGCATTTGGCAGATCATTGAAAAATATATCCCTAACCCACGCATTATAATGAGCCGTGTTTGTAGCGAGAGCAACTATGATGCCGAGTTTGAAAGCTGTCGCTATAAACTCCCATAAAGGCGTGGAAGAACGCCCTGAGATGATATTGTACCCCATAAATATAACGTAGATTGTACAAGACGCTTTAAGTGGGGCACTTAAACCCGATGAAAGATGATTAATAGTTTCGTCCATTATATTTTCAAGAGTCTTCGTTACAACATTATTCATATCAGTAAATATGGTTATATTTTCAAATGCCATTGCACGTCCATTTCATCAAACTTTTACAAATATGATTATTTCTGATTTAATTACTATCTTGTTTTTGTTCAGCTTTTTCTTTCGCTTCTCGTTCGGTTTTAGTGCGCTCTTCTGCTTCTCTCTTGGCTTGTTCTTTTGCTTTTTGTTCAGCTTTCCATTTTTCATGTTTAGCTTTTTGTTCAGCTATAAGTTCATCTATACCTTTCCTATACTCCTCTGCTGCTTTACGACTTCTTTCTGCTGCTTTTGCTTCATATTCTTTTTGAAGTTCTAAAAATGCTAACCGCATGTTTTCACAATTCTTTGAAGTTCCTGCAAATCCACATTTCGCATCCCACTCTAGGCGTAATTTTTTATCTTTTTTAAATTCTGCGACGCTGTAAGTTTTTTCACATCCAGCTGTGATGAGCCCTGTGCAAAGTAGCAATGTTGTTATGAGAACTTTATTCATAGTATTTCCCCTTCTTTCTTTCAGTTTTTGAGTTTTGAGCACAATTTTTAAATTATGCTATGTTCTGGTTTTTTATAACCAGTGATGATAAATCTAGAGCACAGACATAATGTTGCCATAAATATATTAGAGTGTACGAAGCTCTTTAAGTTGAGCAGCTAAAGGGCAATAGCGATGTGTAATGGTGCTATCCATTGTCCTTGTAAGTGGCTCCATCAACATATTGTCTATTTCGGTAAATACACCGTTGGTTTCTATTGCCATTGAGATGCTCCGCTCTTCATTATGTCTTAATGGTTATTTTGTTGTTCTTCTGCCGCGCTCTCTTTTGCTCTTCGTTCTTCCTCAGCACGTCGCTTTGCTCTTTGTTCTTCTAATTTTTTTTTAGTATTAGCTTCCATTTTTTGAAGTCTGGCTCTCATTTCAGCTATATCTTCTTCTTCTCTTTTACGATTTTCTTCTGCAATTTTACGACTTCTTTCTGCTGCTTTTGCTTCATATTCTTTCTGAAGTTCTAAAAATGCTAACCGCATGTTTTCACAATTTTTTGAAGTTCCTGCAAATCCACATTTAGCATCCCATTCTAGGCGTAATTTTTCATCTTTTTTAAATTCTGCTACACTGTGAGTTTTTTCACATCCAGCAGCGATAAGCCCTGTGCAAAGTAGCAATGTTGTTATGAGAACTTTATTCATTATTTATTGTCCTGTTGTTGTTTAGCTTTAGCGCGCTCTTTTGCTTCTCGTTCGGCTTGTTCTTTTGCTTTTTGTTCAGCTTTCCATTTTTCATGTTCAGCTTTTTGTTTAGCCATAAGTTCATCCATCGCTTTGTTGAAGCTCTCTGCCGCTTTCCGGCTTCTTTCTTCAGCTTTTGCTTCATATTCCTTTTGAAGTTCTAAAAATGCTAACCGCATGTTTTCACAATTCTTTGAAGTTCCTGCAAATCCACATTTCGCATCCCACTCTAGGCGTAATTTTTCATCTTTTTTAAATTCTGCGACGCTATAGGTTTTTTCACATCCAGCAGCGATTATTCCAGTGCAAAGTAGCAATGTTGTTATGAGAACTTTATTCATTATTTATTGTCCTGTTGTTTAGCTTTAGCGCGCTCTTCTGCTTCTCGTTCGGCTTGTTCTTTTGCTTTTTGTTCTTCTTCAGCGCGCTCTTTTGCTTCTTGTTGTTCTTCAGCGCGTCGCTTTGCTTCTTGTTCGGCTCGGAATTTTTCATTCTCAGCTCTCATTTTTTCAATCCAAGCTTTTTGTTCAGCTTTAAATTTTTCATCTAGTTTACGGTTTTCTTCTTCAGCTTTTTTCCGACGTTCCTTTTCAAGTTCTAAAGCTGCTACTCTTAGGTTTTCACAATTTTTTGAAGTTCCTGACCATCCACATCTTGCACCCCATTCTTCCATCAATTTTTTATCTTTTTTAAATTCTGCTACGCTGTAGGTTTTTTCGCAACCAGCCGTGATCAGCCCTGTGCAAAGTAGCAATGTTGTTACGAGAACTTTATTCATTATTTATTGTCCTGTTTCTTTTCAGATTCTTGTTTATCGTCATTTGTCGAGCCAAAGCCTCCCCATTTTTTACGGGTTTCAAATTCAGCTTGCTCTGCATTTTTACAATTTTTCGAATTCAAATCCCCTGACGTCAAACATTTCATTTTCCATTTTTCGTATAATTTGTGATCTTTCTTAAATTCTTCTACGCTATGGGTTTTTTCGCAACCAGCAGCGAGAAGCCCTGTGCAAAGTAGCAATGTTGTTATGATGATCTTGTTCATATTCAAGCCCCTCTTTTTTCTCGTTTATTGACCACGCAGTTTTTGGGCCAAAGCTTTGTATCGTGCTTTAAATTCTTCCATTTCACGTCTTTCTGCCGCTTTTTCTTCTGCTTGTTGAATCATCGCGGCGGCTTGCATTTGGAGAACTTGTGTTTGGAGTTTTGCTTGTATCGCTTCTAGTTGTGCTTGAATGCCTTGAATTTTACCCGCATCTTCAGTACTTCCAAGTTCGTCAAGAAGCTTGGTAATGTTTTTTTGTGTTTCACTGGCTTCTTCGTAGACGTCTTGTCCTTTGGCTGCTTGTCCTACTACGCGCTGTTCGGCTTTTTTCACTTCCTGTGCGTAAAAAGCATCCACTGCCTCTTTTGATCCAGCACCCCCCGCGGGCTCTTTGTATTTAAGTTCTTCTTGCCATTTTTGCGTGTTTTTGCTGCCGCCGCCGCCGCCGCCGCCACTGCCCATCGATTGTTGAAAGTGGTTAAAATCTGAAGGAAGGGCGCCACTGCTCCCTTGCTTGTTAAACATCTCTTTCAATCCCGAAATGTCAGGCTTGACATTTAGGGAGTTATATAATTGTTTCGCTTGATCGAGTTGGCTCTTTAATTGGTCAAGCTGTTGTGCACCTTGTTGAATTTGTTCTTGCAATTTGTTAAGTTGTTGTGTGCCTTGCTGGACTTGTTTCATTATTTGTCCTACAGCCGCGGGATCATATACCATGATAGCGAATGCATTTGTTTGAAAGCCAAATGAAGCTGCATAGACGGTTGTTGCCAATAAAAGTTTTTTCATTGTTTTGACCTTTCTTGAAAAATAGGAAGCCATTTTTCTGGAGATTGTCCAACTTCATCCATAATGGTCTCTAGGAGTTCAATATTCTTGGTGGTGCCACTTAAAATGGCTATTTCATTATCAAAGCCGCGTAAATTTAGTTCTGCTACAACTGAACTTTGTCCTTGTTTGATGAGAAAACGCCGTGACTCACGGCTTAATTCTGATTGTATCAGGTTAAATTCTCTGTCCGATAATTTAAAACCTTCTACATAATCCCCATGATTGCCCTTTTGATTGGGAAAATAAATCTGTGTTGGACATTGCTCTATAATGGTGTGGGCAATGGTCGAATTGATTGCATCTTTGGGAGATTGCGTTGCAAACAACATCAAACCATTTTGTTTACGGATAGTTTTCAGCCTGTCTTGCGCAAAGGCTTTAAAGGAATCATCCTCTAAGGCTTTCCAAAACTCATCAATGACAATGATAATACGACGCCCATCAATCAAAGACAAAATTCTATGAAAAAGATACATCATCAATGGTGGACGAATTTCATCATTGTCTAAAAAATCCGTCATGTCATAACCAATAAATTTTGCATCAATGCCAATGTCGTCATCAGGATTGTCAAAAACCAACCCTAAGGCACTGCCTTTACACCATCTTTCTAAACGACCCGCTATCCCCTCCCTATGCGTGGTGTCAAAAAACATTTGTAAGGCGGAGATCGTCCGTTGTTCTTTTGGCAACAAGGCAAGCTGCTCAACAGCAGCAGAAATATCTTGTTTTTCTGATTCACTGATCTTTTGACCTTCAGAAGAAACAAGCTTTATAATCCATTGGCGTAAAAAACTCTATCCGCTGGATTGTTATAGTCTAAGCCTTTTAGCGGTGCTATACCTGTCTGTCTACCATTCTTCAAGGGCATATAAGTGCCGCCACCCGCTCTGACAAAAAGTTCTGCTCCGCGATCTCTGTCAAAAAAGACCATATTGGAATCATGCTTTTGAAGTTGTGCTAAAAGAAAATTGACAATAACCGTTTTCCCAGAACCAGAGGGACCACAAACAAACGTATTGCCTAAATCACTAAAGTGAAAGTTAAAATAAAACGGTGAACCAGCAGAGGTTTTCATCAAGGCTACTGCTGGTCCCCACACATTTCCATCTATTTTTCCAACCGGAAAAGAATGAAAAGGAGAAAGCGCTGCATAATTGCGGCTTGTTATTGCACCAGAGCGGTGCGATAAGCATAATTGCCAGGCAATTGTGCCCACCAAGCTGCTGCCCTAACCCTAAATCTTCCCGCGCAATGACAGCCCCACCATCTGTAAGACGAGAACGCGCTTTGGCAAGATTATCCGCTAACTCTTGTGGTGTATCAGCAAAAACTGCCAATGATAAATGATGTTCCCCTAACACAAAACGATTGGATTCAAGATCATCAAGCGCATCATCAAGTTCCATAATTTGTGAGCCCGCACGGTCTCCTGCATTGACCATTTGGTTTTGTTTGCGCCCCATAATCTGCTTGGCAATGTTTTTGCTCTTGAAAACAAAAGATTGGGTGAAAATAAATTCAAAGGGAAGGGTGAGTAAACCATCCGCCATGCCTACCCTGGTTTTTGCTGGATATTCTTTCCAGCCAAACATCCCCGCAAACCGCTGTTCCGCCTCATAGCGTATTTCTATGATCTCTTTCCCAAAAATGAGACGGTCTGAATAAACAGTTGAAGCTATCGTCCCCCATGTGAGGGGAATACGTTCACGACGACCTCCCACCAATTGGTGGATAAACTCACTTTGCTGCGAATAAATATTACCTTCATGTTCATAAAGGCTCAGTCTTTTTGCATTATAACGCTCTAAATTTTGAATAAGATCTGTTGTAATATCTTCAAGCTTGCGAATGGACTCTGCATCAACTTCTGTCTTTTCTTGCTTGGCTTTGCCTAAACGTTTGAAAAACTCTACTAATTTATCCGTTTGATCAACGTGTGGATTCCACAAAATCGAAAGATAAAGATCATTGCGATAAAGCTCCTGTGAAACCATCCGCTCGCGATATTTATCATCTAATTGCTTGGCAAATGTCGATCTAAAAGTCCCATCCGGATAAACATTCACGCTTTCTGATAATATGGCTATAAAGCGCTATCCGTTCATCGGCAATGTTTTTAAATAAATTATTGAGCTGCTCATGAAGCACATTCAGATCAATAATATCTGCTGTCTCAAAGTTAATCCCTTCAAGTTTAATAACGCTCATGAGAGCGCGTGAATCCAGCGCAATGATGTGTTTATTGATATGGCGCATGTTAAGGAATGATCGCCTCTGGCTGCTTTTCACGTTTGCGCTCTGTTCTATTCATTGTAATTCCTCATAATTACGAATTAATCGTAACGGAGAAATACTTCCCCCACCCCATAGACTCGAATTTCTGGCAAAAATAGATGTCTTTTGCCATGTCAGAAGAATACGAAATTTGTTATGGTCATGCTTTAGGATTTCCTTGAATATGAAATGCATCATCACACCAAAGGTTAGAAGAAAAATATTGCCTGCCATAATGAACAATATCATCGTTCCTATCCCATTTAATCCTATAGATTCCACCGTCACGCCTGCGATCATGGCGGGGCGTGTGTAAGCCAAGAAATAACGTATCTTCTGTTAGCTTGTCGCGCTCTTTCATGGCTTTGAAAGACAAAGTTTAACTGTAAAACATTGCTGCGATTTGTGGTGCACCAAAGATAATGCCAATGCCAACACAAACAAAGAAAGCTTTACGCATTTCAACATAACCAGCAATCCATGAAATCCCAATACCGGCAATCGCAATGGTCGCAATTGATTTTGCAATTGGTCCTGTTAAAGCCGTAATTATTTTTTGAAGAGCACGTTCAATTTTTCCGAAGTCGCCTGCGGCAAATACTGGCTCACTAAGTGCGATGAAGGCAGTAAACAGCATCAATGCTGCTGTTAACCATTTCTGTTGTGTGTTGGATAGAGTAGTTTTTGGTAAGATGTGTTCACAACTGAACAAATTATTCGTGTTTTTCATGAAAGTTCCCCCGCTTTAGGTTTAAGTTGATCATAAAATTAATATTCAAAATCTTAATCAAGAATCATATAAATGAAAAAAAATAAATTTTTCTATCTATAAATTAATAATATTTAATCTTTTCTTAGTTAATGAAAAATATAGTAATATTTAAAATTATACTTTTAAAATATCTTAGATCATCGCATAAATATATTGTCTTAAGTTATATTATTATTTTTGGATCATTTTATTTCAATCAACATACTGAAAAGATTATGCAATTTTATTTTTTAAAGTACCAGAAAAGACAATAGAAAATCCCGTTCAAAATCCGAAGTTACAATTAATAGATTATGCAAACCAACAAGACGTAAATCAACAAAATGTGGTATTGCATTCAGAACCATTCGCATCACAATTTTATGAAAAAAATGTACCAGTCTATTCCGGTGCTATACAAGTCACAAGTGGTGAGACCTTTAAAATGATCACGCTTGTGGATGATGGATGGAGAAAAAGATCATCCGTGATATTCGATTATATGGTGTGGAAAGCTGTGAAATGAGGCAATTTGCCTCACGCAACGGAGTTAAGTGACCTTGCGGTGCTTTTGTTACGGCGTGGCTTGTCTCAAAAACAATCGATAAAAAGGTTACTTGTCGGCAAGTACGTGTCATTCAACAGGTTCATTATGCACAATGTTTTGTAGATGGGTTGATCTGGCACGGTTGGGGCTGGCAGAAGGGTTGATGGTGTTGACAAAAGATCAGCATCGTTTTCCATCCCCAGCAGACTATAAAAACTTACAATCTGCTGCTCAAAAAGCACAAAACGGTTTATGGTCGAGCCAATTTCAACAACCAGAAGATTGATGAAGAGATCATGGGAGCTATAATCCCATTGACCATTATTGATAAAGCGTCCTCTCAAGCGCTATTTAAAAATCAAGACAATTTCTACTGCGAGCCTTAACAGGGAAAAGTTAATTTAATCCACACAGTCCTTGGTGGACAACGTTCGTTATGGAAATTTGTTGTGTTTAAAATATCTTTATAGGTTGTTTACTACAGCGCTATGTCGGAGCGCGTTTTTTTCCCTAAACAAAATAGTCATTGTAACAAACATGAGTGTTCAGTAAAATCTGAACACACGCAAACTACTGATGTGACCTATGGTCATGAAAAAAGGCTTATGAAAAAACAGAGAAAAGCAAAAACAAATTATCCATATCTTCAAAAAACAACCAATTGCTTCAAATCAAACCAGAATTTTTAATTGAAGCTTTGCCTCATGTTGCCATGTTCATGAAAAATGGGGACATCTGAAAGGGAAGCGGTTCTATGGAATTTTTATCCCAAATGAAGGGGATTTCTTTTCAGGTATTTGAAGAAGCTAAAGAGACTATGAGGAAAAAAATGTGCTTTCTTTTATTATAAAAGAAAGCACATTGAGGGGATTTGAAGTGATAGCTTTACATATTTTACTCTGAAAAGCGGTCTTTTTTATCTTTTTTCCACAGAAGATAAGTTGCAAGTCCGAGAATGGGAACACTCAATTTGGCAAAAGGGAGATGTTGACTGAGAGCTGCAAGGCTGGAAACAGTTGCATCTGTCATGAGTTTGTGGCGTTGTTCTTCTGTCTTTTTTTGTTGGTCATAGCGTTGATAAGTTTTGAGAACTCGACTGATAATAAGACCTAATCCCGCAAGAGAAAGACAAATTAAAAACATGATACTGGCGGCAGCAAGAGGCTTCATAACAGAACATAACGCAATAAAACCGATGGTACATAAAAAAAGCAAAGACATGAAGAATGAAATGCCAATAAACCCATAGAAAATTGCTTGAAGGCGTACTTGCTTGACTGTGCTTTTAAGCCCTCCACCGACAAGATGGTTTAAAAGAGGAGCGATAAACTTATGCATTGCTTAACGACGCAGTAATTGAGAAAGAATAAAACCAACCCCTGCGGCAAACAAAACGCTTTTTCCAGGATTTTTGCGAACGCATTGATTCATGGTTTGTTCAAGATCACTGATTTTGTCTTTTGCTTGAGACATCATGTCTTCACCACTTTCTTTCGCTGAGTGATATAGTTTTTCTGCTTTGTCTTTGGCGGCGTTGAATTTGTTTGCACCAAGATCTGTTAGGGTTGAGGTAATCCCTGAAATTTCAGTACGTAACGTTTCTAATTGTCCTTGTAGGTCTTTTTCTACGGCTGTTTTATCGTGCTGTGTTGTTTTATTATGGGCCATGGTATTTTTCCCTCTTGATTCATTATATTTGTATTGGTGTGTTCATAGTGATCATTTGCATTGGAGTGAAAATTTTCACTGCTTGAGTAACGCCAAAAGTTTTTTTTGGTTCCTTTCATTTTGTCGAATTTAAAACTGCTTTTGATAAAATAAATCTTTCCTATACGATATGCTCTGTCTGTAAAGGGTCGCATCTGTTGAGAATTGTCTTATACTTTTGCAGGAATTTAGCACCATTCCTCAGTTTCTCGTGGCGCAGTTTTTTATAAAAGTTTTTTAAAAAGCATGTTGAGGTTTATTTTTTAAGCTTGTGACAGCTAAAAAACATCGTTGTTGCGATTTTGCAGCAGAAATAATGTTATTTTTATGCTTTTGAAGCAAAGAAAAAGAAAATAATATTGCGGCTCTTTGCTCTCTATGTATTTGGGGGCAACACGCGCTCTCCCTATTATACTTTTAGTCAGTTTAAGATATTGCGATAGTTCTTTTAAACGTAAGGTATATTTTTATTTGGATAGGAGGTACTTCAGTGCACGGGCTGTTAGAGATGTGCATATCCTTTTCTTCAAGAGTTTTATGATATTTTTGCTGCTTGTTTCATGCAAGCAAATATTTTGTTGGATTTAAAAGAGCCGCTGAAATGAGAGAAGTTTTGCGATATGAGAGATTTATTTAACAGGAACGATGATAAATTATTCTTATAAATTAAAATATTATATGCGATACTTCTTGTAAGTTTATCATTTTGCCTAATTTATGCAATAAATTGATTAGGTAAGATAAACTTGTTGAATTGTTAGAGAAAAATTTCTTGAGTAATTTTTTAGAATTAAGAGAGAGCTTGTGGAATAAAACTATACTTGATATATCAAGTTTTCTTTCTTAAGAGGAATACACAAGTGACGTTAAAAGGGTAGTGGCAGTGTGGAACAGTGATGCTATGCGGGGTGACGATCCAGCTCATGAATAAAGATAAGAGCACAAGAATGTGAGATAAAAATGGAATCTGAAACAGTCCCTTTAGATAAAATAGTCCCTTTAGATAATATGTCTGCTGTATTGACAGTGCATGATTTTTCTCCTTTTTCTATGTTTATGGCTGCTGATTGGGTGGTGAAAGCTGTTATCATTATTTTGTTGCTTGCTTCTCTTATGTCTTGGACAATTGCTTTTGTGAAAATTGTCGAGATCACTTTGGTAAAACGAAGAGTCCGTCATGAACTTCAATTGGTTCTAAATGCTCAGACTCTTACGCGTTTGGCAGCTAGCTTGAAAGAAAGTAAAGGAGCTGGTGTGTTTTTTCTCAAAGAAGTCCTTAAAGAGGTGTATCTTTCTGCACAACAGGTTCATTTTTCTGCTCCTGAAGGGATAAACGAAAGCTCTGGTGAAAAAAACAGTACAGGGGAAAGTTCACAAACGATTGAAGATATTCTCTTTTATGAGGAGAGCAATCAATATGAAGATGGTTCCCGCGATGTTCGCGATGCTAAGGTGTGCGATGTTCATGAAGGTTTAAAAGAAAGGGTTCATTCACTTTTGTCACGCTGCTTGCTGGCTGCTACACGCCGTGTTGCATGTGGAAGCGCTGTTCTTGCAACTATTGGCGCAATTGCTCCTTTTGTTGGTCTTTTTGCAACTGTTTGGGGAATTATGAATTCTTTTATTGGGATTGCTCAGTCTCAAACAACGCGACTTGATGTGGTGGCGCCTGGAATTGCTGAAGCCTTATTCGCAACGGCTGTTGGGCTTTTTGTGGCTATTCCCGCCGTTGTTATGTATAATAGCCTTATGCGTGCTTTGAGTGGTTATCGCAGTGATTTAGGCGATATCGCTGCTGCTCTTGAAAGGCTCTTGAGCCGTGAACTTGATAGACAAAGACAACAGAAAAGTCATAAAAAATGAAAGCAAGCCTTAATAATGATTGGGATATAGACGAGAGTGGGTTGCAAAGCGAAATCAATGTGACCCCTTTTATTGATGTTGTATTGGTGTTGCTTATTGTTTTTATGGTTGCAGCGCCTTTGGCAACATCTGTCATTTCCGTTCAGCTTCCTTCTATAACTCAAGCACCTTCAGTGGTTTTGTCTGATGAACCTCTTTATGTTACGTTGCAAAAAGATCGTTCTCTTTACATTGGTGATCATCTTGTAGAACAAGCAGCTTTGAGAGAAGCTTTGTTGAGGGAAACTACGCAAAATTTAGAGACAAAAATTTTAATCAAAGCGGATAGCGAAATTGATTATGGTACTGTCATCGATTTATTAAATCAAATACGCATGGTTGGATATAATAAAATCGGTCTTGTAGGATTGCAAAACTCTACCAATCTTGTCTCAAGAGGTGAGATCAATAATAAAACAACAGGGTTAGAGGATGCTGCTGCCGATGGAGCGGGCGGTAACGTTGGGGGCATGTGGATGCCGTAACAACGAGCACTGCGGGAAACGCTAATATTTCAGGTGATGTCTCTGATCAGTGATAAAAAATAGCCTTTATTGCAAGAAGCAAAGTATATTACTCAAAGTCGTGGAGTGAAATTAATGAGGGTTCTGTCGTGGATTTATTAAACCAAATACGCATGAGGTTGATATATTGAATCAGTTTTGTAGGATTAAGCTCGACTAATCTTGTCTCAAGAGGTGCGATCAAGAAAACAGAAGAGGCTATTGTTGTGTATTTTAGTCTTAATACTTCTTAAAGCCCTTTTTGCGATGGTGTTTATAAATGGTATAATGGTAAAGCCCCCGTAAAATAATAAAAAACCTATCGAACATCACCATCTTTATGCTTAACAAAAGAACAAGCGAGCACTATTATCGTATTTATATTTTCCCCAATGTTGCGACAGTGTTTAGTACACGTATTCATTGTAGGCATTTTTCCAGTTTTTATCTGCATGCTATCCACGTTTGGAATGTGAGAAACATGCTTTTGATTGATTTAATATAAATAGGCTTGCAATGAAACAATCTTACAGTATTGAGATTTCTCATTTAAGTTGCAAGACAATTCATTATTATTATAAATCAATATGATATATAGCTTGTCGACATTACAAGTGGTGTGTGAGCTCTCAATGTTTAATGCCAATGTTTTTGTTATGGGGAGAGGGGTACCGGGTGATAATGAAGTTTTGTATAGCGCAAGAAACGTAATTGAGAGATACTTGTTTAGAGGTGCGTTTAGTGAAACAACTTTGAGAGTGGTAAATGCGCACTCCTTCTGCACTTTAAAAGCGCAAAGAATTTCCAGTATGATGTATAGATTGTCGACATTACAAGCAGTGTGTGAACGCTCAATGGTTAATGCCAATGTTTTTGTTATGGGGAAGGGGTATCGGGTGTTAATGAAGTTTTGTATAGCGCACGAGACGTAATTGAGAGATGATTGTTTAGAGGGGCGTTTAGTGAAAAAACTTTGAAAGCAAATGCGCATTCCTTCTGCACTTTAAAAGCCCAAGGGGTTTTAAGTGAAAGAGTGATTAGAATAAGTGTGTGTTATATTTTAAGGATAGCGATTTTTCAGAGCTTCTTAAGTGTGTCCCGTTGAACCAAAACCTCCTGTTCCACGGCTCTCGTTATGGCTTTGGGTATTTTACTCTGGTTCAATGGCGCAAACATTAACTTGGGATACGGGGGCGATGACTGTTTGGGCAATGCGCATGCCCCGTTTAAATGGAAAAGTCTTCTTGGTCTAAATTGATAAGAAGGAGTTTGACTTCACTTCCGGATAGTCACACTCAATCGTTCTTAGAGTGTTGAGGCATGTGATGCCCGTGTTTTAAGGCTAAGCCAGAGCGTGGACGGATGCGTGCTTCAAACCCCACGTGATAAATGAAAAATGAGACCTGTTGGAATAAGTGTCCGCTGCCCAGGGGCAAGAACAAGCGTTTCTTCTTTACCAATTTGCTGCTTGTAAATCCAAGACTCGCAGAACCAGCCGTTGCGTAGTGAGGAAGCTTTCTTGTCCCAAGTGCAAGATGCTGAACGGATAAAGTCTGGGCATGTGAAGATTGAGAAGAGACAGGAGAAGAGTAAGGATGCCCGTTTAGAGGGGCGTTTAGTGAAAAAACTTTGAAAGCAAATGCGCACTCCTTTTGCACTTTAAAAGCCCAAGGGGTTTTAAGTGAAAGAGTGATTAGAATAAGTGTGTGTTATATTTTAAGGATAGCGATTTTTCAGAGCTTCTTAAGTGTGTCCCGTTGAACCAAAACCTCCTGTTCCACGGCTCTCGTTATGGCTTTGGGTATTTTGCTCTGGTTCAATGGCGCAAACATTAACTTGGGATACGGGGGCGATGACTGTTTGGGCAATGCGCATGCCCCGTTGGATTGAAAAGTCTTCTTGTCCTAAATTGATAAGAAGGACTTTGACTTCACCACGGTAGTCACTATCAATCGTTCCTGGAGTGTTGAGGCATGTGATGCCATGTTTTAAGGCTAAGCCAGAGCGTGGACGTATTTGTGCTTCAAACCCAAGAGATAAATGAAAAATGAGACCTGTTGGAATAAGTGCCCGCTGCCCAGGGGCAAGAACAAGCGTTTCTTCTTCTCCAATTGCTGCCCGTAGATCAAGACCCGCAGAACCTGCTGTCGCGTAGCAAGGAAGTTCTAAACCTTGTCCGTGTGCAAGACGCTGAACAAATAAAGTCTGGGCACGTGAAGATTGAGAAGAGACAGGATGATTGTTTAAAGGGGCGTTGGTTTCAGTGTGCGACATGATCAAGGCATTTCCAAAATATGAGATCTAGAAGAAAATGATACTTTAACAAAAGATATCTATAAAACCAAGTCGATAAAGGTGTGTGGATATAGGTTGTCCCCAGAGCTTGCTTATCATCTCTTACTGACCTAAAATATTCCACAACACCACCTAACATTATCAATGACATTTTTCAATAATGGCATCATCAAGGATGGCTTATGCCTAGGGGCATGCGCTTATTTGAGATCTAAATTATGGTTACAGATAAGATTTTTTAGATACTACCGATAAGAATACCCGTGGCAAAAACCAGAGCACCCCCAATGATGACCTGTAAAGAGGCGCGCCAAAAGGGAGTGGACATGAATTTGTTCTGAATCCAGACGATGGCGCCTAGTTCGAAAAAAACAATGATAAAAGCAATAATTGTCGCTACATAAAAAGAGTTGATCAAATAGGGAAGAGTATGACCTAGTCCTCCTAATGTTGTCATAATGCCGCTGGCAAGACCTCTTTTTAATGGCGAACCACGCCCTGATAATTTTCCGTCATCATGGGCTGCTTCTGTAAAACCCATTGAAAGTCCCGCACCAATTGAAGCTGAGAGCCCTATCAAAAAAGTTTGATGCGTGTCTCCCGTGGCAAAAGCTGCGGCAAAAATGGGAGCAAGGGTGGAGACAGAGCCATCCATTAATCCTGCAAGACCTGGTTGAATCCAAGTCAAAAGTGTTTGTCTTTGCGTTTTTGAAGGTTTTTTTATGGTGTGATTTGCCGCTGTTGTTTTTTGGGAGGGATGGCGGCTCTTTCCTTTCACAAGAGAAGTTTTGTCACATAATGAACCGATAGTGTTTGCACGATTATGACAAGAAAGGCACAAAAGTTGCTTATAATTTTTAAGCTCTTGAAGCCCCATAGCGGTAAAAACCGCGGCTTCCTTAGAGGAATAAGGTTCTAGAGCTTTTGCATATTTTAAATAGAGCGCCGCATGTTGCTCTTTTAATTTGAGCGCTTTAAGTATCACGTTTTGTGCTGAACGAAAGGACAGAGCTTTACGTTGTACAAATGAAAAAAACGATCTCAACATTTTCTGTTCCTCTGCACTTTAGAATAATTCTAAAACATAAGAAAAATAAACCGAAAGTCAATCTAAAAGTTAAAAACTGACAAATTACAAAAAGGTTGCACTGAGAAAAAAGGTGCTGGGATGTTGAGAAAGTACAAGGAGATTCATTAAATGGAGACGACAGGGGCGCATGAAAGAGATGATTACGTGAAAAAATTTAAGAGACAATGTGCTTTATTTTGCTACAGGGGCGTTTGAATGGAGCATTCTAATGTATTGATGCTCGAGAATATAGGAAAGGAATAAGCTAGCATCATCATTCATTTGATGCGTTCAAAAGACTGTAACAGCTCTTAGAATTTGAAATGATTCTTTAAAAGAGACCTTTTTCAAGGGATAAAAGCCCATTTCGCGAGGGGACTCGTGAAGAGTATAGAAGGGTAGAGCCGCAAAATTTCCATGAAATAATATAAACTCCATTGAGTCTTCTTAATCTTTACGCTTCATAAAAGAGCAAGCTGGCATCATCGTACACCTTAGCTCCCAGTGTTGCGACAGTCTTTAGCACGGTTCATTATAGGCATGGCATTTTATTGTACAGTTTTACGCCACTCATTCTGCTTGTGGAGGTGTAAGACAGTATTCTTATGATATTTACGCGCATTTTAGCGTTGTTACAGCTTTTGCATTTAGGTGGATTTGTTAGCGTGTAACGAATTATCTTTTGTGCTGTAATTGCAGGGGCAGGTTTAAGGTTGGGAGTGCATAAATGACAGAGATATTATCATATCAAATTATTTGATCACGCATAAAAATTTACCCTTTATGAAGGGGCATTTATTGCCTTGTAACTTGCCTGATATCTTGCATGAAAGCCCAAAATTCAGTAGGATTCTCTCATTTCAAAACTTCTTATCTTAAATCAATTCAAATCATTTTTTTGTGTATCACAAGGAAGGGTGTGGGTGCTGTGTTTTTATTTAAAGTATGGGATGAGTTGAAATGTGAAAAGTGCATAATCTCTACGCGTTAACAAACGTTTTTGATGTTTTTAAAAAAGAGCGAAATTGTGCAGAAAAAAGAGTAACTCTATGGAAATTGATGATAGTTTAGAATGGTTTTTGGGTTTGCACAAACTAACAATACCGCAGGCAGCGCTTTTAATAGTTGGATTAAATCCAGGAAAGTGTTTGTTTCACGATGAAACAGAACCAGAAAAGAGTGATATTTACGAAGATAACCTTTCCGTATCATCAGAGAAAACTGCTTGTTTCCGAGGAGCTTATAATGCCATAGTTCAGGCAGGAAAAGACGATCAATTAAAGATAGAATGGTCGAGTTTTTCTAATTATATAGAGACATATTCCTCATATGTTCTCGTTGATGATTTAAAAAAATGGCTTTTATTGCGTGGTCTGTACCCTCCATTTTTTTTCCCTGAGGATAATTTTGCTGAGACTAAGGATCAAAAATATGCGTTTCAAGATCCAACGCATCCACGTTATGCTCCAAAGCTTGCTGCTATTGTTGCGGCATGGGAAGCGGTGAGTGAGGCTGAGGGTGGTAAAACTGTTAAAGGAACGCTTATAAAGTGGCTTAGTGAAAATGCCGTTCAGTACAAGTTGGTAGATGATAATAATTTACCAAGAGAGAAGCTTATTGAGGAATTAGCGGCTGTTGCGAATTGGGAACCTACCGGAGGGGCGCCTAAGACACCTGCCAATTAATTTTATCAAAAAAAAATAAAAAGATCACTAAAATTGTGCTGCTTTTTTTGATAATTTTGAAGGTAATCTCTTTTTCTGGGGGAGATTTTTACTTTTCTTCCCTAGATTATAAGTAATTGTTTTTCAATGAAAATAATTTTTATAGTGTTCCTCTGACTGTTCAGGCGGGGGAAAATAGACATTTTGGGGCAGTAAAATTTACCCTGTAGTTTTCGTAACTTACCTCTCTATTTTTGTTTGATTTTTTTGGTCATTTTTAAAATCCAAATCAATTAAAATGGAGTTGAAAATGATAAAAATATTTTCTTTTTTTACGGTGCGTGGAAGTGCAAAAAATCCTCAAGTCAATGCACCGATAAATGCACCAATATTGAAGCAGCCTGTTGCCGATGAGGTGGTGCGCGTTTAGAGTAGGTGTATTGTCGTGTTGGTTAAAGTTTGAACTTATCCTTGTTATGGAAAAGGTCAAAGCTGAGCGCCATACGCTTTCTCCATAAAGAAATCTTGTCATCTATGAGCGAGTGAGGATTTCTCTTGAAAAATTTGCACAATAGCAAAACTCGTTAGCAAAACCCGTTTTGTGGTGTAACAAAAAGGATGTCATAAATGATTATCTCATCATAAATATGCTTTAAGAATAACCCGTGCGTGGCGAAAGTCTATGGCGTAGTCGCTATAGATTTTTGCTCCGTGTGTGATGATCAATACTCTTGTTTATCTCTTGTCAATGCAAGTGCCCATGAAAGTGATGGATGTCTATTGCTCCATTGTGATGCTTGGTGGTTCATGTTTAGAAACGACAAGTGTATTGAACGCGATAGGGCTGATAGAAAGGAAAACGTATCCTGTAAAAATAGGTGTGTCTTTAAAATAAAGCTGATAAACGAAATTATTTTTTTATCTACCTTTTATATGGTGAGAAAAAAGGCATTCAAAGTGCAAGCATAAGCAATTCAGCAGTAAATCCCAAAATAGCATAGATCGTTTCTAGGAGAACAGGGAAGAAAATCTATCTGCAAAAACTATGTTAGGTCATGTGACCGGTGAAATAATGTGGTTAGGGCAATAAACAATTGTTTTTGGTGAAGAGATAGAAATCGGTCGTGTGTTGATTTCTGGTTTATTAGAGAATTTTCTTTGTTATCTCGTCAAATACGATCGTTTGAGGTGTGGTCATATAAAGCGAAGCTTTTTTTCAATCTTGGAAAGATATTCCCATTGCGGAAAATCATATAAAGTTTAAGCAACGGCAGCACGATTTTTTGTGCAATGAAATGATAAGTATGTACAATATCTCGGTAATCTCCATGGGAAACTTTACCGGATCCAAGGTGTGGATATTGTCTTCTGCTTACCCCAAATCGCAGATATTTCAAAACAACAACGGTGGAGCAAAACAACAACGGTGGAGAATGAATGTTGGATATGTTCTAGGGAAGGTTGCAAAAAATGGCAGTTTTCAAAAAAATACTAAAAATGACGAAAGGAGCGGTTTCCCACTCCTTCGTTCCTATCTCCCCTTGCGGGGAAGCGGCCACCATTACTGATGCCGTGTATGCTGATATAGGTACACTTATTTTTCTCAAAAGTCAATACTGTAAATGCGGTAAATATTTGAGCATTAGAGCTACAACTTTATGAAAATCTTCGCAGGATAACCTTGGAACGGTACGTGAGCAACTTAAACGACTTACAGAAACTGTTGTGACATAATTGCAGATAATCCACGCTTTTTTATTCTCTATGGGAGATTGTATTGGATACGCAGCGGGATTATTGGGTTGTGATTTCGTTGAAAAAGGTAAAACTGTCACATTTCCATATAATTTTGCATTCTTAGAAAGCACTAAAACAGGCCGCTTTTTCCAAAATTCAGGGAGTATCGAATCATGAGGAAAATCGCACCAAAAAACTTGCCTGATGCGTGGTGCCGATTTGATTCGTGGTTTTATATGAGGTGGTTTTTCGTAAGGCGCATTTAAATCTCTTTCTTTTATATGCTCACGCCATGCATTATGATCATGTTCCATCATAACACATGGTTCTTCAAGTTTGGTTATATCTAAGGAAATAGGTGATAGGGTAGAAGGCTCTGTATTCTTATCTTCAGCCATAGCAGACCATTTATATTTATTGGTCCCCTCACTTATTATTTTACGGCTTTTCTATCACGAGTTTTTATCAAAATGTTGCTTATAAGTACAGAGAGGTGAAACCATAAAATGGATGTATCTGCTTATTTTTGTCTTTATGAGTACAACGCTAGAGGAGGGATGTTGGTGACTCGTTGGTGTTGGTGGGTTGGTTTGGCGGTGGGGTGGTTTTGGGTGGGGATTGGTGACTGGAGAGTTGTTGGTTAGGGGGGAAGCGATTGGAGAGAACGAGTGAACGCGGTTTCGTTTCTATTTTATGGTTAGAGTTTTTTATTGCTTGAAAGAATGCCTTTTGAAGTAATATAGAGGCTTATAAGGCTGAAAAATAGGCTTGAGACGACATTCCAACCGGCAAATGAAAGAAAAAGAAAGCGTGCGGATGCTTCAGAACAAGAAGGGGGATGAATGTTGTTTAATTGGCTGAGCAGCTGGTTAATGTCTGAGGTTTTTCTGACTGCGCTTAAACCACAACTGAGGGGAGCAGCCCAAAAGCCATATTCAACACCCGCATGATAAATGGCTAAAACAAGGCTGATGCACATTAAGACAAAAACACACAAAAATAAAAGTTGTACCCAAGCAGTTATGCGAAAAAAATATGCCCCAAAACCTGCTAAAAGCAAAAATGGTATGGCACCATAATAGGGGAAACGCTCTATGAGACATAAATCGCAAGGAAGATACCCTCCGAAATGTTCAAAACCAAGGGCAATACCTATTGTGGCAGACAAGCAAAAAGCAAGAAAAAAAGCCCACAAACTTTGTTCTTTTCTGCTGGGTTCAAGATGAAGGTGCTTGTGTAAAAGTGGGTGAGAAGACAAAACGCATGCCATTAAGTCTGTTCCTTATAAAAGCTTCCTGTTTAAAAAAGCTATGAAAATCCCATAAATTAAAAGGAGGCTAACACAACCAATGAGAACAATCCATTTGAAATGCTGTACTAAAAAATTCATTGCTTTTTGTCCAAAATGTTTAATCAGCCACGCGAGAAGATAAAAACGAGCGCCTCTAGAAAAAATACAAATAAGCATGAAAAGTTCAAGACGTACACTCATTACACCGGCCAAAATTGTGACAATCTTGATGGGGGGAAGATGAAAAAAACCTGATGTTATCAGTAAAATGATTAGAAATTGCAGGGTTGCACTATTTTTCAGAGATTCAAAACTTTCAACCTTACCATAAATTTCTAAAATGGGTTTGGCAAGGGTATCATAGGCAAAATGTCCGATAAACCAACCGGCAATGCCTCCTAATACAGAACAGATTGTCGCAATCAAAGCATAGCGATAAACCCGCTTTTGATGGATAAGAAGCATCGGAATATATAAAACATCTATGGGAATTGGAAAAACAGAACTTTCAATAAAGGCAATGAAACCAAGCCAGTGTGGTGCTGTACGCCGATTTGCTAAAGAAATCGTCCAAAGCTTTAATTTGTTTAATATCATGAGGCTTTTTATAAGTTTAAGAGGTAAAGACTTTACAAATGAGATTGCTATAAATCCGGTAGAGAAATCCAATAAAGAAAATATTCCATAAAATAGATAAGAAAATGATATGAATTCTTAAAAAATGAGAAGTCTTCTGTTGACGAATCTGTGCTTCTTCATATAGTGCAAAGGAATAATCGACAAGTCTATCTTTTATAGTCCTGTCTTTTATAAAAGTGTGCGGGTGTGGTGGAACTGGTAGACGCGCCAGACTCAAAATCTGGTTCCGAGAGGAGTGTCGGTTCGAGTCCGACCACCCGCACCACTTCATAAATATTTCCCTTGATCCTGTTATGGCGCATCGCTTTGGTTTATAAAACATGGGATTTATAAAATATGGGGGGATTTATAAAACATGGGATTTATAGACCGTGTTCAATGTTTTGCATGTTGAATGAAAAACCTCGAATACCGTAGGATTCTCTCATTTCAAGTCTGCTTATAGTAAATCAACCAAAATCATGTCGCTCGTACGTTACAAGCTAGATGAGCTCGCGTGGAGTGAAATTTTACAAAAAATGAATAAAAATGCCTCTTATGCCGTTTCAAGGGCATCATTGGAGGTAAAGTGTATGATGGATGGTGCCAGCTTGCACTTTTATGAAGTGTAGAGATGGTGCTCTATAGATTTTATATTCTTGTAGGTGCTGTCGCAAAATGGGCTTGAGGGTTTTGAGAGATGTTTCTTTAAAACACGCATGTGAGTTGGCAACCAAAGTGTCTTGAA